>NZ_JBEPEH010000060.1:0-67303 GCF_040300725.1 Dactylosporangium sp. NPDC000244 | reverse complement strand
CCCTCACGGAACTCCGGATCGAACCGACGCCTCGTCTCAGCCATGAACCTCTATCCCTCAAGTTCTGGCCTCCACGTTACGAGGGGAACCTCAGGCGTCTGTCGGGGCAGCGTCAGGCGGTGACCCAACGATGTGCCCGGGGCATCGACCAGATGTTGGGCCAACAGCCCCCCGACGGCATGGCGAATGCTGCAGGACCGGAGCCATTCGTAGGTGCGAACACCGCCAGTCGGGCGCGGGAGTCATCCGCCATGACAGCACCGTCACACCGCACCCCGGACAACGCAGCACAGCGGCGCCGGACCACACTCCGCCGCGATGACGCGATCGTCACCGCAGGCTACGTCCCGACCACCATCTGGCGACTGGACCGCGACGACTCAACCGCAGCGATTACCCCGGACAACCGCTTCGCGTCACGGCTCACGAGCCGGCTCATCCGCGTCTACACCGACCACGGCGACACGATCGTGGACCTCACCCACGACCCGCACGTCGAGCACGCTGGCATCCACGTATCCCGGCCATGCCTGGCCAGCGCTGACGCGCGCTGGGCCTGCCCCGTTTTGACGGACATCCGAGATCAGGGGACCTGGGGTCTCCGGGAGGATGTCCGACATCATGGAGAGCATGGGGAAGAAGCGATCGAGGCCGCGGCGGGCGTTCACGCCTGAGTTCAAGGCCGAGATCGTCGAGTTGTGTCAGCGCGGGGACCGCACGGTCGGGCAGGTCGCGAAGGATTTCGATCTGACCGAGACCGCGGTTCGGCAGTGGGTCAAACAGGCCGAGGTTGATGCTGGCGTCCGGTCGGACGGGCTGACCTCGGATGAGCGGGCGGAGTTGGCCCGGTTGCGGCAGGAGAACCGGCGGCTGCAGCAGGACGTCGACATTTTGAAGCGGGCGACGGCTTTCTTCGCGCGGGAGACCCGGTGAACGTGTATCCGTTCATCGAGGCGGAGCAGGCCGGCAAGCACAGCGTCAAACGCGCGTGTGAGCTGCTGCAGGTCTCCCGGTCCGCCTACTACACCCGCAACGCTGTCAGCTCCCGCGAGCGGGTCGATGAGGACCTCACCGCGAAGATCCTCGAGGTGCATACGGCGTCCAACGGCACCTACGGGGCGCCACGGATCCACGCCGAGCTCGCCGCTACCGGACTGCGGCACGGACGCAAACGCATCGCCCGCCGGATGCGCGCGGCCGGGATCCGGGGCAAGAGCCCACGCCGCTGGCAGGTCACCACGATCCCGGACCCGAACGCGGGCGAACGCCCGGACCTCATCCGGCGGGACTTCACCGTCGACCCGACAGCGATCGACACCCGCTGGTGCGGCGACATCACCTACATCAACACGTGGGAAGGCTGGCTGTATCTGGCCACCGTCATCGACCTGGCCTCCCGCCGGGTCGTGGGCTGGGCCGTCGCCGAGCATCTCAAGACCGACCTGGTCGACGCCGCTCTGACCGACGCGCTGCGCCGCCGCCGGCCCGCCGACGGGCTGATCTTTCACTCCGACCGCGGCTGTCAATACGTCAGCGCTCAGCACGCCCGCCTCGCCCGCCGCCACGGGGTCCGGCTTTCGGTCGGCCGGCGCGGCCAATGCTGGGACAACGCGGTCGCCGAGTCGTTCTTCGCCACCATCAAGACCGAACTCATCCACCGCCAGACCTGGCCCACCCGCCACGCCGCCAAACAGGCGATATTCGAGTACATCGAGGGCTGGTACAACACCCGCCGCCGGCACTCCAGCCTCGACTACCAAAGCCCCGCCGCCTACGAAAACCGCACCAACGTTCGGCCAATCGCCGCCCTCAAGGTAGCTTGAGGATCAACACATCGACCCTGTCCGTCGAATCGGGTCAGGTCCACGCTCACACAGCACCCTCGACGCCGCCTCCGCCCCGGTCGGTCTGATCCTGCTGCGCTGGCCGCTCCTACACGCCGCCGCGGCCGCGGACATTGCCGAGGTGTTCGCCCTGTGCCGCCTGATGATGACGGCCAGCACGTCCACCATCGTGGCCTTGGGTCCGGCAACAGCGGGCCAGCCCGAAGGCACGCTCGCCGAGCACATCGGAGCGCTCCTGCCCGCCGCCCAGGCCGCAGGCCTGCAACACGTGCTACACATTGTCGCGCTCGCCAGCACCGGCGCCGGCGACGAATTCCTGTACTACGCCACGGACACTGAAATCGATGCAGCCCGGCGGAGCCAGACCGAAGATGCCGCTGTGCCGGCCTACCACGCAGAACTGCTGGTGTTCAGACACAGATGCGGGCGGTGACGTCCCGCCGCACAGCAGCTGGGGTCTGCTGACCAACGTGACGGAGGGCGGCAACGCCGGGAGCACGGTCCACGCCGCGGCCGGACCTGGCTGCGGCACCGGTCGGCGCGTCGGCTGGACCGCGCGCATCGTCGAGCGCGTGGTCAGGCGGTTGCGTCGAGGTCGGACATGTCCAGCACGAAACGGTTCCCTGACCTACTTCTGCAACGGCACCACGCCCACGACGTACCACGTCGGCCCGATCTTCACCCGGGCAGGAGCGGCTACACCTGGTACCCGTTCACCGCCGACTGCGGCTGACCCCACCGCGCCGAGCCGCCCCGCGCGCCGGTAGATCCGCGCCCGTCGCGCTCGGCCGGCCACCCCTGTTACGCCGGCCCGCGAAGGGGAGGATGAGGAACCGCGCGAGCCTGGACACCAGGCGTCGGTGGGTCGGCAGCGCCGGAGTGCGACGCAGCGCGTGGCCGGTCGTGCCGGCTCCGGAGACGGTATCGCTCGGCGCGGGTGTATGCCGCTGGGCTGGCTGTCGGCTACTGGGCGGCGATCGCGCAAGGTCCCGGCATGCCGGTCTCACTGTTCCAGCTCGCCGACGGCCGGGTCGCCGCCGTCAGCGGCGCGACACCGGGGCTGCGCCGGCCCTGACCCCGGTCACGCCGACAGCGCCGGCGGTGCCGGCGGTGCCGGCGCTGTCGGTTCGGGTCAGATGTCGGTCGGGAGCGTCAGGCAGCCGCGCTGGCGAGCGCGGGCGCGAACGCGCGGGCGCACAGGGCCCGCGCCCACTGGATCCGGCCGAGGGCGACATCGGAGTGGTCGCCGAACACTTCAGCGGCCCGGGCGTAGCACTCGTCCGGCCCGAGCTGCTCGAGCGTGCGATCAACTGTTTCGCGGACCATGGTGTCGTCCAGGTCGCTGGTCTTCGAGGCGTCGGAGACGAACAGAGCCATGCTCAGCACCGGGTCGACCTGGCGAGTAGTCATGGTAATCACCTGCTCAAGCGGGGGGCGGAAGGTCTACGTCCACACTCGCTCGAACGGTGTTACGGGACGTCGACGCCAGCGGGACTCTCCGGCTGCGGGTTTCCGCACCCGGGCATACCGGCTGTCCCCCATCGCCTCGCCCTCACCGGGTGGTGCGGTTGCGCGCATCGTCGAGCGCGTGGTCAGGCGGTTGCGTCGAGGTCGGACATGTCCAGCACGAAGCGGTAATGCACATCGCCTGCGGCAAGTCGGTCCAGGGCCGTCTCGACAGCGCTGGAGGGAAGGATCTCGACATCGGCGGTGATGGCGTGTTCGGCGCAGAACTCGAGCACCTCGATGGTCTGCCGCAGGCCGCCGGTGCCCGAGGAGGTGATCTTCTTGCGGCCGGCGCCGAGCTCCCACAGTTTCGGCCCGCCGAGCAGGGGGTTGCCGAGCACGCACAAGGTCCCGTCGAGGTCGAGCATGCCGATCAGCGGCGAGAGGTCGTGGTCGGCGGAGATGGTGTCGAGGATGAAGTCGAAGCTGCCCCGCGCGGCGGCGACCTGGGCGTCGTCCGTCGTGACGAGCAGCCCTGTCGCTCCGAGGTCCTTGGCGTCCTGCTCCTTGTACGCGCTGCGGCTCAGGACCGTGACCTCCGCGCCCAGCGCGGAGGCGAGCTTGACGGCCAGGTGGCCCAGCCCGCCAAGACCGGCATTGGCGACACGGGTGCCCCGGCCGACGACCGCTGCGCGCAGCGGCGTGCGCGGGCCTGGGCGTCGGCACGATCTACCGGCGGTTCGCGAGCAAAGACGCGCTGCTCGACGCCATTGCGCAACTGTTCATCGAGGAGATGGACCAAGCCGCCGGGGCCGCCCTCGCGGATCCCGACCCCGGCGCCGGACTCGAGCGGTTCCTCGATTTCGCCGGAGCCTTCACCGCCGAGAACCGGCGCTATGCCGCCGCCCTGACCGACCGGGTCACCGGCGACGACGTCAGGGCGCAGACAGCGGACAAGGTCCGGCAGCTCACGCGGAAGGCGGTCGACGCGGGAAGCCTCGCGCCCGGCGTGACCGGAGACGACATCAAGGCACTCATCGTCGCGCTCCGCGGAGTCGTCGCCGCCTCGCCCGACGGAGACGACACCGCCTGGCGGCGCTTCGTCCGCATCCACCTCACCGGACTCCGTGCATGAAGACCGGGGCGTCGCGGCTGGGAGCTCACCGGCAGGCGATGCCGTTGACGCTGAAGTTGCTGGGTGGCGTGTACGGCGTGACGGTGTAGAGGCCGACGCTCACCACCGCGACGCCGCCGGCCGGGGCGATCGTCGTGAGTCCGGGCAGCGGGGTGAGGGTGGCGGCCGTCCCCACCCGGGTCGCGGTGGCGTTGTAGGCGCCGGTGATGCTGATCGTCAGTGGCAGGGTGAACTGGACCGACCAGGAGGTCACCGGGTCCGGCGTCGTGTTCTGCACCAGGACGGTCACCGCGATCGTGGGAAGCGAGGTGCTGATCGCGACCTGGCAGGTGAGGGAGCCCGGCGTCGTCACGGTGGCGGCGGTGGAGCGCGCGGACTGGTTGTTGCGGGCGTCGACGGCGATCACGGCGAAGGTGTAGGCCGTTGCCGGGGTCTGTCCGCTGAAGGCGTAGGTGCGCGACCCGGGCGCGACCGTGGCGACCGTGGCCCAGGTCGTGCCGAACAGCCGCTGGAGCTGGTAGCCGGTGACCTGGACGTTGTCGGTCGCGGCCGCCCACGAGACCGTGAAAGAGGTGGGCGTGACCGCGCTGAACGTGGGTGCCGCCGGGGTGCTGGGCGGCTGGGTGTCCGGCCCGGGCAGGGTCGTGAAGGTGACCGGTGCCGACGGCTCGCTGTTGGCGAGATCCAGGCCCGGCTTCGGGACGGAGTAGACCCGGAACGTGTAGGTGACGCCCGGGGTCAGTCCGGTCAGCGCGAGCGCACCGGTCAGGTTGCGGCGGTACTCGGACCACTGGCCGCCGGCGAGCACCTCGGCGACGTCGTAGGCGGCCGCGCCGTTGCGGTTCCACCACAGGTCGGCGCCGGTGTCGGAGACGTGGACGGCTTCCAGTTGCGAGGGCGCTGTCACCGGTGTGTCCGCGTGGGCCGGTGCGGGGGCGAGCGTCAGGGCGATGACGACGGCGACGGAGACGGCCAGGAAACGTTTCACGGCGGCACCCTTCGGAGTACCCGGCGGAAATTCCATCGTCAGACACCCATAGGCTCATGTCTATCCAGCGGTAGGCGACCGTGTGGTCCGCAGCGTGAGCCGAACCGTCCGCCGCGTAAATTTCACATGGCCGGCTTCGGGGTGGCGACCTGTCGACGCCGCGTCTGGATCGCCCGGGGCGTCGGCGCGTCAGGAGACGAACAGGGCGGTCTCGTCGACGGCGAACGACGTCTGCAGCGAGCTGTCCTCGGTGCCGGTGAACCGGACGGTGACCGTCTGCCCGGCGAACGCGGCCAGGTTGAAGGTCTTCTGGGCGTAGCCGGCGGCCTTGTTCAGGTTGCTGTAGGTCGCCAGCGTGGTCGTGTTGACCTGTACGGTCAGCTTGTCGTAGGCGTTGACGGTGGTCAGCTCATACGTGTCGATGTGCAGCCAGAAGCTCAGCGTGGCGACGGAGCACCCGGCCGGCAGGGTCACGGTCTGGCTGAGGGTGTCGGTGTGCACGGTGCCCCAGCCGTCCAGGAACGCGTTGTAGTTGCCCGAGAGGGCCGGCTCCTGGGCCCACTGCCCGATCACCCCGGCGCCGCCGGTCCAGGCAACAGTGCCGAGCTCGAAGCCGGGGTTGGCCAGCTTCTGCCCGGGGCTGGCGCAGCTGCCGGCGCGCGACGCCGGGCTGAACGCCGACGCGGCCGGGCCGCCACCGAACACGGCCGCCAGGCACACCGCCGCGGCCGCCGCGGCGACGCCGGACCACCGGCGGCCTCGCTGAGGCATGGACATTGCCCTGCTCCTCCCTGTGAAGATCGATCGTAGAGCGTCGATATCTGAGGGAGAGGGTACGGCCGGCCGGGGAAGTCCGACAGATGCCGGATGTTGCGCGGGGCGCACCTTGACGCTGGGTGGCGTCCCGGCAATGACGCCGTCGAACCTCACCACGGATCAGCGCTGCACGATTTCGTACGCGTACAGCCGCTGATCGTCGACCCGCACACTTCCCGGCGACGGCCGCGTGTCCCGCACGCCCGGTGACGATGACGGGCCGTAGCCGCCCCGCGTCAGGTGGGCCCAGCCGGTGACGTGCGCCGTGCGCGGGTCGAACAGCACCATCGCCAGGCTCTGGCCGGTCGGCAGGCCGGCGCCGATCATGCGCTGCCCACCGACCGTCACCTCCTGCAGCACGAGCGTGTCGATCCGGTCGAGCAGCCTCAGCAGCGCGACGCGCACTCCGCTCGGGAGCAGGGGATCGACCCGCAGGAGCAGGGACGTGCAGGTGCTCCACAGGGCGTCCGCGGACTCGCCGGAACCGAGCTGCTCCAGCAGCGCCGACGGATCCGGCGACAGCGCCGCCAGCCATTCGGGCGTGGGGTGGACCACGCCCGGCCCGGCCTCGGCGAAGTTCCGCCGTTCGAGCTCGGTCTCGTCCTCGCCCTTCGGCCCCGGCCCGGCCGGTCGCCCGTCGAACAGGTCGCGGACCGGGATCATGCCCTGCACCTCGTACCAGGTGTCGCGCACCTGCGGGACGAGTTCGGGGCTGCCGCCGCCGGACGGCACCAGCATGGTCATGCGCACGTGGAGCTGGTCCCGGCCGCCGGCCGCGAGCGGCGTGGTCTCGCCGGCCGCGCGCACCAGGTCGTCCCAGCCGGCCCGCGGGTCGATCGTGGCGCCCAGCTCCAGGGTGCCCGACGGCGCCGGGGCGAGGCCGGGCCCCTGTGGCTCGCCGCGGTTCAGGGCCACGCCGACGCCCGCGAGCACCGCGAGCGCGACGACGGCCGCGGCGACCGGCGCGAGCCAGGCCCGGCGGAGGGTGCGTGGGGCGACGACGGCCGCGGCGACTGGCGTGAGCCAGGCCCGGCGGCGAGTGCGCGGGGCGTCACCGTGCAGGACCCGGTACCGCAGCCGGGTCAGCTCTTCGAACGTTGTGGCCGTGCGCGGCGAGGCGAGCGCGCGCACCGCGTTCAGGTCGGACCGGTCGTCGGTGCTCACAGCTCCTCCTCGGAGTTCGCGGCGGCCAGGGCGGCGCGCAGCTTCGTCCGCGCGCGGAACAGCGCCGACTGCACGGACCCGAGCGGGATGCCGAGCGTGCGCGCGATGGTGTCGTAGTCGAGGTCGGCCAGGGCGTACAGGAGCAGGACGTCGCGCTGGCGGGCCGGGAGCCGGGCGAGCACCGCGGCCATCTCCCGGCTCACCGCCGAGGCGTGCGCGCGGTCGACGGCGCGGTCGGCAACGTCCGGTACCAATGGATCGCGACCGGTCCGGGCGAGCATCCGCAGCGCGCGGGTCTCGGTGCGGCGGTGCCGGCGCAGCAGGTTCGACGCGATGCCGTAGAGCCACGCCCGCACCGGCCCGTCGAGCAGCTTGTCGCGGCGCTGGAACGCGATGAGGAACGTCTCGGCGACGATGTCCTCGGCCAGAGTGCCCCCGACCCGGCCCGCGCAGTAGTGCCGCAGCTCGGCGCCGTACCGGTCGAAGAGGTCCGCCACGTCGGGCGGCCCCTCCCGCGGGTCGGCCATGTAGTGCAACATACCGATGACTGCCCGCACCCCCGGCCCGTGTTCCCGCGAGAATGGGGCCGTGACCGAACCACTGACCGTCTCGCTCGACGAGCTGCGCAGGGCCGTGAGCACGCTGCTGGCCGCGATCGAGCACCGGCACGGCGAAACCGTCGAGCTCGATGCCGGCTTCTACTGGACGGTCGGGCCGTGGGCGGCGTACGAGTTCTCCCGGGAACCCGAGCCGACCATGGGCGACCTGCGCGACGACGTCGAGTCGATGCGCGAGATGCTCGGCCGGGAGGAGACCGTGGTCTGGCACGACCTCGCGCACGTGGTCGGCATCCTCACGCGCCTCGCCGCGCTCGACCTTCCCGGCGCAGCCTGAAGCCGCCCGGCCGTCGGCTGTGAGGCGCGGAGTGCCCCTTGCCCGCCCTCGCCGTCGTGGATCCGCACCTGGTTGTGTGCCGTGCTCCGTGCACCGTCACGTGTGTGCCGTGCTGGGCGTGCGTTGTCGGTGGGGGAGTCGAACCCCCGCGCCTGCCCTTGGCGCACCAGCGTGGGTCGGAAACCGCCGGCCCTCGGTGGTGCGCGCCTCCACGTCGGCTACCTGCTCCGCGCCTCAGTCCAGCAGGTCGGCCTCCCAGTTCGTGCGCTGGATGAGCGTGTCGACCTCGCGCAGCCGGCGGGCCAGGTCGTCGGCCTCGCGCCGCAGGTCGGCGACCGGGAGCGCCACGATCATCTTGAGTTCGGAGCGGAGCTGGCGATGGCCGCGCTGGGCGTCGCCGGCGGCCGCCTGGGCCGCGCCGGTCACGACGGCGTGGCGCATCCGCAGCACGTCCCGGCGCGCGAGCGCGTCGGTCAGCGTGCCGCCCTCGACCTCGACGGTGGCGTTCGTACGGTTGATGCGCCGGATGAGCCCCTCGAGCTCCCCGAGCGTCTCGCCGGCGTCGGCCAGCAGCGCCGCGGCGTCCTCGACGGGCGGCTCGCCCTCCTGGTAGCGGGCGCTGGCGGCGATCCGGGCCCGCAGCTGTTCGACCCGGCGCACCGCGGCCGCGCGCAGCGCGAGAGCCTCGGCAAGCTTCATGACCGACAGTATCGCCGAGCGCTCCCGCGTTCGCGCGCGATTTGCGCGTGGCCGCCGGGCGTCCACAATGCACCGCCGACGGCGCCGAGGTGGAATCATGGGGCGCATGACGGCATGGCAGGACGTCGAGCGCGCCGAGCCCGAGTTCGCCCGGCGGGTCCGCGCCCTGTTCGACGCGCACCGGCACAAGACGATCGCCACGATCCGCGCCGGCGGGGGCCCGCGCATCAGCGGCATCGAGGCGCAGTTCGAGGCGGGCGAGCTCGTGTTCGGCTCCATGACCGGCGCGCGCAAGGGCGTCGACCTGCGCCGTGAGCCGCGCTTCGCGCTGCACAGCGCGACCGTCGACCCGGTCGAGGGCGCCGAGGCCCAGTGGCCGGGCGAGGCCAAGATCGCCGGCCGGGCGGTGCTCACGAGCACCGGCGAGCAGCCCGACGGCGACCGCTTCCACGCCGACATCACCGAGGTCGTGCACACCCACCTGAACCCGGAGGCGACGCTGCTGGTCGTCGAGTGGTGGACCCCGTCCGGGGGCCTGCGCCGCGCCGAGCGCGAGTAGCCGTCAGGCCACTTCCCGGCCGAGGAAGGCCAGCAGGCGCTCGTGCGCGGGGGCGTCCTCGGGGCAGGGCAGCTCGGCGCCGAACATGCCCGGCCGGCGGAACGCCTCCATGCCCATCTCGCGCATCGTGGCCAGCAGGTACGCGCACTGCTCGGCGTCGAGGCGGTCGGTGCGGCCCGTGGACACGGCCAGGTCGGCGCCGTGCACCACGAGCTCGGTGAGGTGGATGAGGGCGGCCATCTGTGCCGGCATCGCGCCGAAGCCCAGGCGCACCGTCCCGCTCAGCGCGTCCGGGCGCCGCCACGCCTCGCCGTCCAGGGTGGCCGCCGCGGCGTAGGCGGCCGCCGGTTCGTGGCCGAGCCAGTCGGACTCGTGCTCGCCGCCCGCGTCCGTGCCGGACAGCTCCGCGGCGAAGACGCGCATGCCGCCGACCAGGTGGTTGAGCTCGTCGCGCAGCGTCCAGCCGGGGCAGAGCGACGGGGCGTCCAGGGCCGGGCCCAGATCCGACACGACGGTGCCGGTCGTGGCGATGGCGGCTTCGATGCGGTCGACGATCGTGGTCATCGGGCTCTTCTCCTCGGTTAACGCAGTCGGGCACTGCGTTAAGAACATACGAGCACTGGCCGTACTAACGCAACCGTGAGCTGCGTTAAGCTCGCCGCGTGGGCGAAGACGAGAAGGCCCGGCGCACCGGGGGGCGCAGCGCGCGGGTCCGGGCCGCGGTGCACCAGGCCGTCGCCGAGCTGGTCGCGGAGCGCGGGCACGGCGCGTTCACGGTCGGCGACGTCGCGGCGCGGGCGGGCGTGGCCGACACCAGCATCTACCGGCGCTGGGGCGACCTCGACGCGCTCGTCGCCGACGTCGCCATCACGCGGCTCACCGCGGACTCGCCGATGCCGGACACCGGCACCCTGCGCGGGGACCTGCGCGCCTACGCCGAGGGGGTCGCCCGCGACGTGAGCGGGCCCGCGGGCCTCGCGGTGCTGCGGCTGGTCGTGGCGTTGTCCACCACCAACGTCCAGGCGCGAGACGAGTTCGTGGCCGGGCGCGGGCGGCAGTTCGAGGAGATGCTCCAGCGGGCCCGCGACCGCGGCGAGGCGGCCCCCGAGGCCATCGACGTCGTCGACCACATCCTGGCCCCGCTGTACGTCCGCGCGCTCTTCGGCATCGGCGCGCTCACGCCCGAGGCCGCCGGGGAACTGGCCGACCGTCTTGTCGACCAGTCACAAATCTGACCCCGCCCAAGACCCCTACACCCCGCCCTACCATCGGGTTCGGCCTCGTCGATCTGCCTTAGGGTTTACACGCCGTTCAGCCTTCGTCTGCCGACCGTCGCATCAGGACATTTAACGTCCCGGGGTCGGCCTTCGGGCCGGCGGAAACAAGAAACCGACCACTGGAGGTCCGGGTCTATGTCCCGTGTGCTCGTCCGGCGGGTCTCCGTCGCATTATCCCTGTCCATGGCCGGGTTGGCGTTACCTGCGCTCGCCGAGCCCGCGTCCGCCAACCCGGCGGGCACGGGCCTGGTGATCAGTGAGGCCTACGTCAACGGCGGCTCGTCGGGTGCGAGCTATCTGAACAAGTTCATCGAGTTGTTCAACCCGACCGCGAGCCCGATCGCGCTGAGTGGGAGCACGCTGCAGTACCGGGCGCCCACCAGCACCGTCGTGCCCAGCGGTTCCCAGGTGTTCGCGCTGTCCGGGACGGTGGCCGCGCACGGTCACTTCCTGATTCAGCTGCCCAGCAACGGGGCGAGCACCAACCCGGGGGAGCCGCTGCCAGCGGCGGACCTCAACACCGGCACCAGCGTCAACCCGGGCGCCGGGGGCGGCACGCTCTACCTCGCCGCCAGTGCCTCGGGTGTCCTGCCGACCGACAGCTCGGTCATCGACAAGATCGGCTGGGGTACCAGCAACTCCCCCGAGGGGTCCGTGACGTCCGGAAACTCGCTGGTGCTGAGCTACCAGCGGGACACGGCCGGCGCTGACACCGACAACAACGCCGCCGACTTCCACACGGCGACGCCGGAGCCGCAGAACGCGGCCTCGGACGGGGGCACGAGCCCGCTCGCGGTGACGAACCCCGGCGCGCAGAGCGCCATCACCGGCACCGCGATCACGCCGCTGAACCTGGCGGCGACGGGGGGCACGACGCCGTACAGCTGGACGGCGACGGGCCTGCCCGCAGGGCTCTCGATCTCGTCGGCAGGGGTCGTCACCGGCACGCCCAGCGCGGCCGGCTCGTCGTCGGTTTCGGTCACCGCGACCGACGCCGCCGGCGCGAGCGCCTCGGCGACGTTCACCTTCACGGTGAACGCCGCGACCGAGGTGCTGGCGATCGCCGCGATCCAGGGCACGAACACGGACACGTCACCGTACGCGGGCCGGTTCGTGACCACCGAAGGCGTTGTGACGGCGGTCTACACGACCGGCGGCTTCAACGGCTTCTTCCTGCAGACCGGGGGCAGCGGCGGCACCGAGGCGGCGGACACGACGCCCGGGGCCTCCGACGCGGTCTTCGTGTTCGGGTCGATCTCGGCCGGGCAGGTGAGCATCGGCGACAGCGTGCGGGTCAGCGGTACCGTCCAGGAGTTCCAGGGCGAGACCGAGATCTCCTCGCCGTCGGTGACCAAGCTCGCCACGCCGCTGCCGGCGGTCGTGCCCGCAACGCTGCCGTGGTCGAGCCTGACCACGGACGCGCAGAAGGAGGCGCACGAGGGTGAGCTGATCGCGCCGCAGGGCACGTTCACCGTGTCGGACAACTACGACGCGAACTGGTACGGCTCCTTCACCCTCGTCGCCGGGGACGCCCCGCTGCGGCAGCCCACCGACGTGGGCAAGCCGGGCAGCCCCGAGGCGCAGGCCGTGGTGGCGGACAACGCCGCCCGGAAGATCACCCTCGATGACGGTGCCAGCGTCAACTACAGCACCGGCTCGAACACCGGCACTGCGCTGCCGTGGCTGACGCCGACCAACCCGGTCAGCGTCGGCTCGAAGGTCACGTTCCACCAGTCGGTGATTCTGGAGTACCGCTTCTCGCTCTGGAACTTCCAGCCGACGAGCCAGGTCACCGACGACGGCCACGCGGTCGCGACCTTCAGTGACACCCGCACGGCCAACGCGCAGCCCGCCAACGTCGGCGGCAACCTGCGCCTGGCCACGTTCAACGTGCAGAACTACTTCCCGTTGACGGGGGAGCAGTACGTTGCGGCGGGGATGGGCACCTGCACGTGGTACGTCGACCGGGCCGAGACGCGCGTCAGCGTGAAGTCGTGCACCGGTCCGGGCAACAGCGCCGGCCCGCGCGGGGCCGCGAACGACGCCAGCTTCCAGCGGCAGCAGGCGAAGATCGTGACCGGCATCAACCGGCTCGGCGCGAGCATCGTGTCGCTCGAAGAGGTCGAGAACTCGGCGAAGTTCGGCAAGAGCCGCGACGCGGCCCTCGCCCAGCTCGTCGACGCGCTCAACGCGGCGGCCGGCGCGAACGTGTGGGCCTACGTGCCCTCGCCGAGCGCCGACAAGCTGCCGGCCCTCGCCGAGGAGGACGTGATCCGTTCGGCGTTCATCTACAAGCCGGCGGACGTGGCGCTGGTCGGCGACTCGGCGATCCTGCTGACGTCGTCGGCTCCGGGCCAGCCGTTCTCGATCGCGCGGGAGCCGCTCGCGCAGGGCTTCAAGAAGGCGGGCGCCCAGGACGCGGACGCGTTCCTGGTCGTCACGAACCACTGGAAGTCCAAGGGCTCCGGCACCCCGATGTACGACGGCGACGCCCAGGACACGTCGTCTCCCGCGAAGGACCAGGGTTCGTTCAACGCGACCCGCGTCCGGGAGGCGCAGGACACCGTGGCGTTCGCCTCGCAGCAGGCGTCGGTGATCGGCACGAACCGGGTGTTCCTGGTGGGCGACCTCAACTCGTACACCCAGGAAGACCCGATGCAGGTGCTCTACCAGGCCGGGTACACCGACCTGGGCTCCACCCTGGACCCGTCGGAGGCCACCTACGCCTTCGACGGACTGCAGGGGTCGCTGGACCACGTGCTGGCCAACCCGGGCGCTCGCGCCCTCGTGACCGGCGCCGACGTCTGGCAGATCAACGCGCAGGAGGCGATCGCATTCGCCTACAGCCGGTACAACTACAACGCCACGCTGCTGTTCAACGGCGCCGACCCGTTCACGGCTTCGGACCACGACCCGGTCGTCGTCGGGCTCAACGCCCCGGTGACGCCGCCCGTGCCGGCCTGGAACGCGTCGAAGGTCTACAACAACGGCGACACGGTGTCGTACAACGGCTCCGTGTGGACGGCGCTGTGGTGGACGCAGAACCAGAAGCCGGGCGACCCCTACGGCCCGTGGCAGCAGATGGCCACGACGCCGGACGGGACCGCCCTGTGGACGCCTTCGCGCGTCTTCAACACTGGGGACGTCGTCGTGTACCAGGGCAAGCAGTACGTCGCCAAGTGGTGGACGCGCAACCAGACCCCGGGTGACCCCTGGGGCCCCTGGAAGCTCGTGTAGTTGATAGTCGGGGCCGTCCGCGAGGGCGGCCCCGACGCTCACACAACGATCTTGCGGGCGTGCACGCGCTCGATGGTCCCGGCCTTGCGCCGCTCCACCTCGACGACCTCGAACCCGGCGCCCCGCACGAGCGGCAGCTGCCGGCGCGTGAAGTGCTCGCCCCAGGCCCGGATGGTGAACCGCTCCACCAGCCACTGCGCGGCGCGGATCGGCGGCCAGGTGCTGCCGACGTGGTCGACCAGCAGCAGCCGCCCGCCGCCCACGAGCACGCGGAGCATCTCGGCGATCGCGGCGCCCGGCCGCGGGATGCCGCACAGCGACAGCCCGCACACGACGGTGTCGAAGGTGCCGGTCGCGAACGGCAGCGCCTCGGCGTTGCCCCGCAGCAGGTGTACCGTGCGGTCGAGGCCGGCCGCCCGCTCCCGCGCGATCGCGAGCATCGCCGGGCTCAGCTCGACCCCGGTCACGGTCGTGTCCGCCGGGTAGAGCGGCAGGTTCAGCCCGGTGCCGACCGCCACCTCGAGGACGCGTCCCCGCGCGCGGGCGGTGAGCCACTCCCGCCCGCCGCCGAACCAGACACGCTCGAAGAACGCCATCTGCCGGTCGTACGCCGCCGCCTGCTGTTCCCAGGCGCGCAGGACTTTCGCGGTCTGCCCGTCATCGGCCATCACTGCCAGTGTAGCCGCCGGTGACCTGCGCTCAGCGCACCACGAGCTGGAGCAGCACCAGGTGCGAGGTGCGCGTCTCGACCTGGAACAGCCCGGTCTTGGTCGCCTCCAGGGTGAGCGAGCCGGCCTTGCCGGGCTTGAGGTCGACGCCGCGGTCGTAGCCCGTGACCGTCACCCGGTCGGCCGTGTCGCTGGTGACGGTGATCCGCACGACCTGGCCCTGGGACACGTCGACGCGGCCGGTCGCCGGGCTGGCCGTGCCCTTCGAGATGGTGAAGGTGACCTCCTTCGCGGCCTTGGTCCGCGACGCGGGGGAGGTGTAGGTCTCGGCGGGGGCAGGCGGGAGATTGGCGGAGGCGGCGGGCAGCGGCCCCTGGGCGCCCGGGGCGAGCTCCGGCGACACCCACTTGGCGGTGCCGCCGGTGCAGCCGACGAGGAGCGCGAGCAGCGCGGCGAGCACCGGGACGGCGCGGATGGTCGGCATCGGGTGCTCCCGGGAGGGCGAGGGGTCGGCCCGCACCATACCAAGGACCCCGGCGGCCCGGCGTGGCACGATCGCGCGCATGGAGCTCAGCACGCCGTACGCGGTGGTCGACGTCTTTCCCGGCGACGCCGCGGTACCGGCCCGAGGCGACGTCGTCCGCGTCGCGCCCAACCACGTCTGGGCCGCGGTGAACCTGGCCGACGAGCCGATCGCGGTCTCGGGCGGCCGCGTGGCCGGTCGCCGGCCCGTGGCCGCGCGCAACGCCAGCACCTGACGTACGCCTTCCGGGTGAACGGCCCCGGAACGCTGACGCGCTCGATCGCGGTAGCGCACATCGCGTCACCCGGGGGCTACCATCGGCGGACGGTCCGACCGGGCCGGCGACGCGGATGTGGGGACCTCGTGGAGTTGTCGGTGCGGCCCGGAGCGGGCGCCACGGTGGTGACCGCCGCGGGTGACCTCGACATCGCGACCTCGCCGGAGCTGCGCCGCTACCTGCACGCGATCCTCGACGAGCACGAGGCCGCCCTCTGCGTCGACGTCGCCGCGGTGCAGTTCATCGACTCCAGCGCCCTGGGCGTGCTCGTGAGCGTCTACCAGCGCCTGGCCGGCCGCGGCCAGAGCCTGACGCTGGTCAGCCCGCACGAGCGCCTGCTGCGCACGTTCCGGATGACCGCTTTGGATCAGGTGTTCACCATCGTCTCGGCCCTGCCCGCCGGCCCGGCCGCGGCCTGAGCCCGGGTCAGCCGGCGTCGGCCGGGACGTAGGTCAGCCGCAGCACGCCGTTGTCGTAGTCGCGCCGGTCCCGCAGCCGCAGCCGCGCGGGGCTCGATGGTCTCCTGGTCGACCGCGCCCGCGGCCGGGTCGAGCAGGTGCTCCGGGCAGGGCTCCAGCCACGGCTGGTCGAGCGGTGCCGGCCCTGTCTTCCTGTCTTTATTGTACGGAATCGTCAACCCGTTCTCATCGGCCCTGATGCCGATTTTCGCCGCTCGGAACGGACCTACGCTGCACTGTGCCCGAAGTCAGAACGCAGGAGATCGCCGCCGAGCAGGACATCGTCGACCGGGTCTACGAGCGCCTCGAGCAGATGCGCGCGCAGGCGGGCGCGCTGGAGCGGGAGGGGTACAACCGCTCCTCCGGCAGCACGCTGACCGGCCTGGTCGAGCGCGACGCGATGGTGCTGCGCGCCGCCGCGCGGATGCGGGACCTGGACGCCGAGGATGAGGGGCTCGTCTTCGGGCGCCTGGACTTCGACGACGGGGAGACCTACCGCATCGGCCGCCTCGGCGTCCGCGACGGCGTCGAACCGCTGCTCATCGACTGGCGCGCGCCCGCCGCCGCGCCGTTCTACCGGGCTACCTCCGGGGAGCCGCTCGGCGTGGTGCGCCGCCGCGTCATCATCTGCCGCGGCCGGCACGTGCTCGACCTCGACGACGACGTGCTGACCCCGGACCGGGCCGGCGACCTGCGCGTGCTCGGCGAGGGTGCCCTGCTGGCGGCGCTACGCCGGTCCCGTGGCCCGCACATGCGCGACATCGTCACCACCATCCAGGCCGAGCAGGACCGGGCGATCCGGGCGCCCGCCCGCGGGGTCACGCTCATCACCGGCGGCCCGGGCACCGGCAAGACGCAGGTCGCGCTGCACCGGGCCGCGTTCCTGCTCTACACCGACCGGGGCCGGCTCACCGGCGGGCGGATCCTCGTGGTGGGCCCGTCGACGGTGTTCACCACCTACATCGCCCGCGTCCTGCCCTCGCTCGGCGAGGACAGCGTGCACCTGCGGGCCGTGGGCGAGCTCGTCGACGGCGTCACCGCCACCCGCCGCGACCCCGCCGCCCTCGCCGCGATCAAGGGCCACGAGCGCATGCGGGCGGTGCTGACCGAGCTCATGTGGCAGACGCCGCCGGAGGCTCCGGAGCAACTGCGGATGGTGTACGCCGGGCAGGTCCTGACCCTCGGACCCGACGACCTGCGGGCGGTACGACGCCGCGTGCGCGACGACGGCAAGCCCAACGAGGCCCGCTCCCGGGCCGCCGGGGCCCTGGTCGACGCGCTGTGGGACCGGCTCGACCAGGGGCATCTCGACCGGAGCCTCTTCACCGAGGAGGCCCGCGACCGCGGCGAGTTCGCGCGGTTCCTGCGGGCGTGGTGGCCGCCGCTCACCCCGGCGGCCGTGCTGCGCTGGCTCGCCGAACCCGGGCGGGTCATCGGCCTCGAGCCGGTCGACGCCGAGCGGCTGTCGCGGTCGTACCGCGACGAGCCCACCTGGTCCGTCGACGACGTCCCGCTCCTCGACGAGCTCGCCGTCCTGCTGGGCGAGCCCCCGGTCCCGCCCCGGGCTCCCGAGCCCGAGTGGCGGCTGCGGGAGCTCGGCGCCGGCCCCCGTCTCGTGTCCACGTTCGTGCTGAGCTGCGGCCTGCGCGACGGCTGGGAGCTGTACGCCCCCGGCCTGCTCACGCCGATGGCCCAGGCCGGCCCCGGGATCGACAACGACCAGATCGGCGCCGCCCAGCGCTGGGCCGAGGCCGTCATCCGGCGCGAGGGGCACCGGGTCGTCGGCTGGGGCGACGGCTTCGACCCGCACGGCGAGGAGGGCTACGTGCCCCGGCTCGCCGAGCCGCTGCTGCAGGACCCGCCGGAAGACGACACGGCCGACCCGGAGCCGTACCTGCACGTCATCCTCGACGAGGCCCAGGACCTCTCGCCGATGGAGTGCCGGATGATCGCGCGGCGCGCGGAGTTCGCCTCGATGACCGTCGTCGGTGACCTCGGGCAGGCGACCCACCCGCTCGCGGTCACCGGCTGGCCGCAGCTGATCGAGCGGCTGCGCAAGCGGGAAGTGCGCCACCTCGACCTGCCGACCGGATACCGGGTCCCCCAGGTGATCGCCGACTACGCGGCGCGGGCGCTCGCCGCGGGGATCGAGCCGACGCGCTCGTACCGCCCGGGCGGCACCCTCGACGTCCGGCGCGTCGAGGATCTGCACGCCGCGGTGCGCTCGGCGCTGCGGGAGGCTCCGGCGGGGGCGACGGTCGCGGTGATCGCCCCGGACGCGCTCGCCCCGGCGCTGCCCGGGCCCGTGGTGCCGGTGAGTCTCGTGAAGGGGCTCGAGTACGACCACGTCATCCTGGTGGAGCCGGGCGTCATCGCCGGGGCCGAGCCGCGGGGGATGAGCCGGCTGTATGTCGCCCTGACCCGGGCGGTCGCGGCGCTGGTGATCCTCCACCGCGACCCGCTCCCGCCCGGGCTCGAGTCCTAGGAGCAGGCGGCGCCGTTGAGCGTGAAGCCGGTCGGGGCCGCGCTGTTGCCGGTGTGGTTGGCTTGGAACCCGATCGTCGTCGAGCCGCCCGGCGGGATGCTGCCGTTGTAGCTCACGTTGGTCGCGGTGACCTGGCCGCTCGACGGCGAGTAGGTCGCGTTCCAGCCCGACGTGATGGTCTGCCCGGCCGCGAGGCTGAACTTCAGCGCCCAGCCGTTGATCGCGGACGAGCCCGTGTTGGTGATCGTGATGTTGTCGGTGAGGCCGGTGTTCCACGGGCTCACCGAGTTCGTCACCTTGCACGCACCGCCGCCGTTGTTCGGGGGCGGGGTCGTCACGCCCGGCGTGGTCGGGGTCGGGTTGCCGCCCCCGCCCGATCCCTCGCTCACCGTGATGCTGGAGCTGCCGCTGCTCTGGTAGCCCTCGGTCGCGAGGATCTGGTAGTCGTGCGAGCCGAGGTTCAGGCCGAGGGCGGCCCACGCGTTGAAGTGGTTGGCTGTGGTGATGGTGCCGCCGGTGCGCTTCTGCTGCCGGACGCTCCAGTACTGGTAGAACGTCGCGGTGCCGATGATCGACGGCTGGTTCACGCGCTGGGTGCGGTAGATGTCGTACGTGCTGCCGTCGGTCGTCACCGAGCCGAGCCGCTGGGCGCCCGTGCTCGGGTTGTAGCTGCCGTAGTTCTCCACGACGTAGTACTCGATCAGCGGGTTGGTCGTCCAGCCGTACAGGGCGAGGTACCCGTTGCCGTTGACGTTGAAGGTGCCCGAGTAGTTCACGGTGTGGCTCGAGCCGGGCTTCCAGCCCTTCCCGACGACCGTGTTGTTGATGTTGCTCCACTGGACGCTGTACGAGCCGCCGGCGCCCAGGTTCATCGTGACGTTACCGCTGTCCTTCCAGTACGAGAAGAAGTAGCCGTTGTGGGTGCCGGTCGTGTTCGCGGTGACCGTGCGATCGGCCTCGGCGTGGGCGGTGCCGGCCAGCACGAGCGAGGTCGCGGCCAGCGCCGCGGCGCACGCGCCGGCGAAGAGCAGCCTTGCCTTCATGCGGGGTCCTTTCGGGTCGACGCTCGTCGATGGCGGCAGTGTGGGATCGGGCCGCGGACCTTGTCAATCCGTTCCGGAACGGCGGTATCGGTCGTGAACTGGCCGTTTGTGGCGTGCCGTGCGGTTTCGGCGCCGAAAGTTGCGGAACCAGGATGAAACTTTCGAGCGGGTGTGACCTGCGCGGAAAGCCTTCAAGGCGCGCAGCCGGCGGCCGATGGGTCGATCCGTGACCGCCGAACGCGCCCCGATGCGCTACGTCGTGGCCACGCTCGTGATCGCGGCCGCCAGCGCACTGTGGTTCGTCGCCTGGGTGCTCACCGGCGTGGGCCCCGCCGCCGTGTCCTTCGTCGCGCTGCCCGCCGGCGCCGCGATCACCGCCGCGGCCGCGTTCGACCTGCTCCGGCGGGCCCCGCTCAGCCGCCCGGCCCGCCGGTTCTGGCGGCTCATGACGTTCGCGTTCGGCGCCGTCGGCGTCGGCTACACCCTCCTCGCCGTCGCCGGCTTCCGGGACACGTCCATCCTGCCCGTCATGCCCCCGGCCGCGGCCGCCTTCGCCGGGGCCGGGTTCCTCACGGCGATGTGGGCCATGGGACGCGTCCCGCTCGGCATCACGAGCGCGGGAGAGCGCTGGCGGCAGTGGCTCGACCGCTCCATCGCGTTCCTCGGCTGCGGCACGGTGCTGTTCCACTTCGGCCTGGCCCCGATGGTCTCCGGCAACCAGGTGTGGAGCACCCAGGCGATCATCCTGCTCGGGATGTCCTTCGCGCTCGCGATCGGCGGCATCACCAAGGTCTCGTACATCCGCGGCGGCCCCATCGACCGGATCTCGCTGCGCCTCATCGGCCTGTGCGGGCTGGTCGGAGCCGGCGTGGCGGTGCTCATGGTCCTCGGCGGCGACCCCGGCACGATCCCGGCCCAGGCCGTGGTCATGCCCCTCGCGCCGGCGTTCGGCACCCTCGCGGTGCGCCGGCAGTGGGGCTTCACCGAGGCGCGCGTGCGCCGGTCGAACACCTGGCTGCCGTACCTCGCCGTCGCCGCCGTCGACGTGCCCCTCATCGCCGTGATCCCGGGCGCCCTGACCTGGACCGACAGGCTCGTGATCGTGGCCTCGGTGTGCGTGACCGGGCTCGTCACGATCCGGCAGTACGTCGTCTTCCGCGAGAACGCCCGCCTGCTGCGCGAGAAGCGCGCCTCCGAGGAGCGCCTGCAGCACGAGGCCACCCACGACGGCCTCACCGGCCTGGCCAACCGGGCCCTGTTCCGCCGCCGGCTCGGCGAGCAGCTCGAGACGGGCGGCGCCACGGTCCTGCTGGTCGACCTCGACGACTTCAAGACCATCAACGACTCCCTCGGCCACGACGTCGGGGACCATCTGCTCATGGCCGTGGCATCGGTACTGCACGCCGGCGCCGGCCCCGACGGCCTGCCCGTCCGCCTCGGCGGCGACGAGTTCGCCGTGCTGATCACCGAGCCCACGATCCTCGGCGAGACCGTCGCCCAGCGCATCCTCGACGCGTTCACCGTCCCGCTCAGCGAGCACCGGCTCCTCGTGCACGCCAGCCTCGGCATCGCCACGGCCCCGGCCGGCACCCCGCTGGACCGCCTGCTGCGCGACGCCGACGTGGCCATGTA
Organism: Dactylosporangium sp. NPDC000244; assembly: GCF_040300725.1. Classification (NCBI taxonomy): domain Bacteria; kingdom Bacillati; phylum Actinomycetota; class Actinomycetes; order Micromonosporales; family Micromonosporaceae; genus Dactylosporangium; species Dactylosporangium sp. NPDC000244. The sequence goes on along the minus strand of NZ_JBEPEH010000060.1, from coordinate 46,158 downwards.
CGCCGCCAAGGAGCGCGGCAAGAACAACTGGGTCCGCTACCGCGACGGCATGGAGCAGGCGGTCGTGGGCCACGCCCAGCTCGGCGGCGAGCTGCGCCGGGCCCTCGACGCCGGCGAGTTCACCGTGTACTACCAGCCGATCATGTCCCTGCACACCGGCCGCATCGTCGGCGTGGAAGGCCTCGCCCGCTGGCGCCACCCGGCCCGCGGCATGATCTCGCCCGCCGAGTTCATCCCGGCCGCGGAGAGCACCGGGCTGATCGTCCCCCTCGGCCGGTACGTCCTGCGCGAGGTGTGCCGCCAGGCCGCGGTGTGGCTGGCCGAGTTCGGCCCGGACGCCCTGCAGAAGGTCGGCCCCAACGTCTCCGCGCGCCAGCTGCACGACCCGGACTTCGTGGCCGACGTCCAGGCCGCGCTCAGGGACGGCGGCCTGCCCGCCGACCGCCTGGTGCTGGAGCTGACCGAGTCCGCGGCCCTGCGCGGCCAGCAGGTCTCGCGCACCCTCCACGAGCTGCACGGCCTCGGCGTCCGCATGGCCCTGGACGACTTCGGCACCGGCGAGTCCTCGCTGAGCCTGCTGCGCGCCTTCCCCGCCGCGATCATCAAGCTCGACAAGTCCTTCGTCGACGGCATCGAGCTGGACGAGCCGGGCTCACCCGAGGCCGACGCGCGCCAGGCCGTGGCCCGCGCGGTCATGCAGCTGTCCCTGGCGCTGGGCCTGGACACGGTCGCGGAAGGCATCGAGAACCGGGAGCAGGCCGACCGCCTCATCGAGCTGGGGTACTCCCTGGGCCAGGGCTACCACCTGGCCCGCCCGATGCCGGCGGCGGAGCTGACCGCCCTCCTGGCCGCCCAGCACCTCACGACCGCGGCCTGAGGGCCGCGGCGAGCCCGTACCACCCGACCGCACCTCACGACCGCGGCCTGAGGGCCGCGGCGAGCCCGTACCACCCGACCGCACCGACCAGGGCGACCTGCACCAGGTAGTCGACGGCCGCCGCGACCCGCCCGAACGACTCCAGCGGCAGCACCACGAACAGCACCGCGTAGGCGAGGGCCGCGATCGCCACCGGCCGCGGCATCGTGCGCCCGACGAGCGCCCCGACGAGCCCCAGCAGCATCCCGGCCACGACGGCCACCTGTGTGCCGACGATCGCCGGCACGAGCGTGCCGAGCTGCCCGTTGAACGCGGCGGTGAGCGCCCGCCCCTCGGCCTCGGGCAGCACCGCGGGGTCGGCCGCGTACGCGAACGGCAGCACCTCGGCCGTGATCACCAGCGCGAACACGATCCCGCCGACGCCCACGAGCGGCGCGCCGACGAGGTTGAGGATGCCCGCCCGGCCGCGCGCCAGCAGCACCATGAAGACGGCGGTCGCGACCCACGAGACGGCGTACGCGGGGCCGCCGAGGTACAGGTTCATCGGCCAGTAGGCGCCCCCGAGCCCGCGGACGTCGTCGTAGCGGATGGTGCCGTCGAACGGCGGTTCCCAGAACGTGAACACGACCCGCCCGGCGAGCGAGACGAGCAGCAGGACGAAGAGCCCGACGAGCGCGGCTCGGCGAAGCATGGATGCGGGCACGGCGGATCGGCCTTCCGTTCGGTGGGGAATCGGGGTTCCCACCGTGCCGCCGGCGGGTCGCCGGTGGCATCGGCCTCAGCACCTATTTCGGAGAAACCGCAGGCCCGGCGTGCTCGAGCCAATAGCGGGCGGCCTGGACCCGGCGGTTGCCGCCCGACTCCGGGGAGAGGTCGAGCTTGGCGAAGATGGCCCGCAGGTGCGCGTCGACGGTCCGTTCGGAGATGACCAGCTGTGCCGCGATGCCCGCGTTGCTGGCGCCTTCGGCGAGCGCGGAGAGCACCTCGGCCTCCCGCGCGGTGAGCCTGCCGACCGCGCCGCCGTCGGCCGGGACGGCGGCGTCGGCGTGTGACGCCGGGTCTTCGGGTGCGGCCGGGGCGGCGGTGTTGACCGGGACGGCGGTGCCGACCGGGACGGCGTTGTCGGCGGGCGCCGGGGGGACCAGGGTCCGGGCAAGCCGGCCGGTGCCCGCCCACGCGGCGGTTCCGACGACCGCCGTGATCGCCGCGACGACGAGGGCGACCGGCGTGGCGCCGAGCGCGAGCCCCGGCGCGGCGACGACCGTCCCGGTGCCGGCGACGACCAGCGCGGCGGCGGTGAGGCCGGCACCACGGACGGCGAGCAGCAGGTGCGCGGGCGCCACGGCGCCGCGGGCGGCGACGAGCGCGCACGCACCACTGCACACCGCGGCCCCGCCGAGCGCGACGAGGAACGCGACCGAACCCAGCTCCGGCTCCACCCCGCCGGGCGCGCGGGCGACGGCGAGCAGCACGCAGAACGCGACGGTGAGGGGCGCCGCGGTGGTCCCGGCGGCCGCGACCCCGAGCCGGCCCCGGACCGTCCCGTGCGACCCGAGCGCGGCGCGCCAGAGCACGACGGGCAGCACGAGCAGCGCGACGCCGCCGAGGAGCGTCGCGGCGGCATCCACCGGCGCGAGCATGGTCCGCCACGATTCGGGCGCGATCGTCGGCAGCCCGGCGAACGGCTCCCCGGCCGAGGTCAGCAGCGCATTGGCCAGCGCGACCACACCCATCGCCGCGCCGACGGCCCGGTGCGTCCACGGCGCCGCCCGGCGGACCGCGGCCGAGGCGGTGAGCTGCATGAGCACGAGGGGCGGGATCCAGGCGGAGTTCCACAGGGCCACGGCCGCGCCGGTCAGCGGGTGACCGGCGGCGTGCGCGGCCACGGCGAGGGCGGTCAGCGCGAGATAGGCCAGCAGCGCCGCGGCGAGCCCGGCCGCGTATCGCCCGGCGGCCCGGCTGCCGGCCCGGCTCAGGCGGGCGCCCGCGACGGCGGTGCCGACGGCACCCAGCGCGAGTGCCAGCACACCTGCCGGATCGGTGGCGAACCCGCCATGCCCGGCCAGTCCCAGACCACCGAGGGTGATGCCGGCGGCGCCGGCCGAGGCCGCGGCGACCACGGGCAGCCGTTGCCGGGCCGGCGCGACGGCGGAACTGCTGGTCATGCGCGCACACGCTACTGGAGGCCGGGCCGGTCAGCCGTAACGGAGGTCTCGGGCGAGGCGACGGTACTCGGTCGCGAGGTCGGCGTCGGCGCCCGCGTCGGCGGGCTCCGGAAGCGTCGGCTCCAGCGTCGGCCGCGATCGCACCAGCCGGACGCGCAGGGCAAGCGGCGGGTGGCCCGCGAACGGCGACGTGGACAGCGGCGGCTCGGCGGGGGCGTGCGCACGCACGCCGTCACCGAGTGCACGCCAGGCGGCGAGATCGGGCCGGTCGTCGCCGGCCTGACGGATGTGGCGGCGCAGGACCGTCACCATCGGTTCGCGCAGGCCCAGCGTGTAGAGCATCGCGAGCGTCGCCGCCGAGCCCGCGATCCGGGCGGCCTCGGCGTCGGCGTGGTACTCGGCGCGGTGGACGTCGGCGCGGGCCATGCTCGCGAACAGGCGCCGGACGCCCGCGGCGATCCAGCGCAGGACGGCGTTCACGGGGCTGAGGATGAGCTCGGCGTACCAGACCGAGCCGACGCTGCCGCGCATCGGGCCGCCGCCCGAGCCCGCCATCGCGCCAAGGATCGCCGGGTCCTGCAACGCCCGGATCGTGGTGTCGCGCCTCGGCTCGAACAGGGATACGAGGGCGGTCAGGCTGCGGTCGACGGACCCGGCCGGGCCGCTGCGCAGCGGGTCGCCGTTGGTGAAGTGGGCGAGTTGATGCGCCACGAGTGCGGTGCGCTGCAGCGGGGTCAGCACGGCGAACAGCGGGACCCCGATCCGCAGGTACCGCCGCCGCAGCAGCCCGGTCGTCCCGCCGTCAGCCTCGAAGGAGTCGTCCACGACGATGATCCGCGGGCAGGGCGTGCCGACGGCGGCCGCGACCCCGGCGACGAACGCGTGCAGGTGCGGCGCGTCGGCGCGATCGAGCCGCGTCGAGTAGCGGGGGAGCCCGGCCGGCCTGGGCAGCAGCACCGCCCCGAACGCCAGCAGCACCACGCCCGGCAGCACGGAGATGCTCGGAAAGTCCCGCACGACGAGCCAGGCGCCGCAGCCGAGCGCGGCGATCGCGGCGAGCTGGATGAGCACGGCCATCAGCGTGACGACCACCCGGGCGGGGCCCCAGCCGGGCGGCCCCGGCGCGTGCCCGGCGAGCTCGGCCGCGAGCCGTTCGTCCCGGGCGAGGTCGCGGTTCATCGCATTGATGGTAGTCGCCGGCGTCACGCCGTTCGGCGCGGATGTGGACGGGGCGACGGTACGGCCCATGCTCCGTGGGTACCAGGCCCGCATGCGTATCGGGTATTTCCTGTCCTGCGAGGAGTACGCCCCGGCCCAGCTGATCGAGCAGGCGCGCCTGGCTCAGGACGCCGGGTTCCAGGGGCTGTGGATCTCCGACCATTACCATCCGTGGAACGACGAGCAGGGGCAGAGCCCGTTCGTCTGGTCGATCATCGGGGCGCTCAGCCGGGTCGTGACGATCCCGATCACCACGGCGGTCACGTGCCCGATCCAGCGCATCCACCCCGCGATCGTGGCCCAGGCGGCCGCCACGAGCGCGGTGCTGCACGACGGCCGGTTCATTCTCGGCGTCGGCTCCGGCGAGGCCCTCAACGAGCAGGCCTCGGAGCTGGTCACGCCCGAGCGGACGGCGAAGGCGATCGCCTGCGGCCCGGATCCCGCGGCGCAGGCCTCGTTCCTGCGGCAGTACGAGGATGCCGGCTTCGACGAGGTGTACGTCGCGAACGTCGGCCCGCACTACGCGGAGCTCATCGACCTGTACCGCAAGGAATTCCTGTAGGAAACCTCGAGGCCGCCAAGGCCTGGCTCCGCCGGCCCGGTGAGTAAGGCACGGACGCCATATTGCAACTTACCGATGGGTGCGGAATGGTGGGTCCATGCATCCGACTGCACTGTCCGCCATGCACGCCGCCGCGCTGCAGGAGAGCTGGGATCGTCAGCAGGAGGCGTACCTGCCGGACCGGGAGCACCGCTTCGCCGCGATGCTCGACACCGTCGCCGCCGTCACGGCGAACGCCCCGGTGCGCCTGCTCGACCTGGCCGGCGGCACCGGCTCGATCACCCTGCGGGCCCTGCGCCGCTTTCCCGGCGCCGCCGCGACCGTCCTCGATCTCGACCCGGCGCTGCTGGCCATCGCGCGCAGCAGCCTCGCCGGGCGCGCGACCGTCGTCGAGGCCGACCTCGCCCGGCCGGACTGGACCGCCGGGCTGCCCGCGGGCGGCTTCGACGCGGTGCTGACCGCGACCGCGCTGCACTGGCTGCCCGCCGAGCGCATCGCCGCCGTCTACGGCGAGATCCGCGGTTTGCTGCGCCCGGGCGGCGTGTTCGTCAACGCCGACCACATGCCCGACGACGGCCTGCCGGCGCTCACCAAGGATCTCCTCGCGGCGGGGGAGACGCGGCGTGACGCCCGGGTCGCCGCCGGGGCCGCGCTGTCGTGGACGCAGTGGTGGCAGCACGTGGCCACGATGCCCGCCCTGACCGAGCTGGTCGCCCGGCGGCACGAGATCTACCCGTCCGGGCACGCCGCCGAGTTCACGCCCACGGTGGCGTGGCACCTCGAGGCGCTGCGGGCGGCCGGATACGCGGAGGCCGGCGTCGTGTGGCGCGGCGGTCCCGACGCGGCCGTGGCCGGCGTGCGTTGACACGGTCGGCCGTGGCCCGCCGTAAAGCGCGCGGGCCGCGGCCGATCGGCTAGACCGTCGCCTTCTCTTCGACCGGGGCCACGCGGACCGGGCGGTTGCCCAGCAGCCGCTCGGCCAGCGGCGCGAAGATCAGCCCGATCACACCCCACAGCAGCGCCTGGGCCGCGACCGCGTACAGGCGGAACTCGTAGAGCAGGTCGGCGTCGAAGCCGGGGAAGACGATGTCGCCGGCCTCGTTGCGCAGGGGCAGCGGCGTCTCCGTCGCGTGCTTGCCGTAGTCGGCGACGTTCGTCGGGAGCCGGCCGAAGTCCGGCAGCAGCGCGATGAGCAGGCCGGTCGCCACGACGAAGGCGGCGCCGGCGAGCAGGGTCGCGGTCCATGTGCCGAAGCGCGGCTTCAGGCGCTGGCCCAGGATCACGGCCAGGATCAGCAGCAGCACCGAGGCCAGGACCATGATCAGGTAGTACGCGCTGCGCTGCCCGATCGTCTCCTCGTGCCCGACCGCGGGCGGGTTCGCCGGGTACTTGAGGAACGGCACGAGGTACATGGTCAGGAAGCCGGAGCCGGCCAGCAGCAGCGCCAGGTTGCGCGGGCGGACGTTGCCGACCCGGCCCAGGCAGATCGCGTAGGCGACCGCGAACAGCGCGCCCATCGCGAGCCCGAAGAGCACCATGCCGACGCCGATGCCGAGGTTGCCCTGCACGGTGCGGCTGAACAGCTCCCCGCCCTCGTGGGCGTGGTCGGCCGCGCCCGCGGCGTGCTCCAGGGCCTCCTGGGCCTCGTCGCGGCCGCTCTCGTAGTTGATCGCGTCCTGAATGAGCGGCTCGGCGAAGATCCGCGCGAACACGAACGCGACCAGGCCCGCGACGAGCCCGGCCAGGGCGCCACGGGCGATGATCCGCTTTTCCACGATGTCTCCCGCGCTCAGTGGCAGGGGAAGCCGAGGAAGTGCCGGCCGTCGTGCACGAACTCGTGCACGTGGGCGTCGTTGCCGAAGATCGACACCGCGCCCTGGTCGACGCCGATGAAGTAGTACACGAGCAGGGCGAGCGCCGCGGTGCCGGCGAGCCACACCAGCGACCGGGACAGCGGGATGACGACCGGCGTCGCGACGGCGCCGGGGGTGGTGGGCGAGGACACGCTCACGAGGAGCCTCCTTCAGGGATTCTGCGTCCCTCTTGTAGTGGCGGACGACGGCGGAGGGTCTGACTCACCGGGCGGACCCGGCTCACAGTGGCGCGACCGTGCCGGACTCACACCGGCTTCCTGTCACCGTCGATTGCGCCGACGCTACGGCCCGTGCGGGCACACCGTCAATCGCAGGCCACCGGCAGTGCCGCGATTCACGATCTTGAGGGCCCGTGCGCGCGTGTTTCGCGCCATCGGTGCCGGGTAGCGGCAGCACGGCCCGCAATTGTCGTGAAGGGGACTGAACGGATGAACGCCCGCAAACCGACCGAGGTTGTCAAGGACGTCGTGGAGGCCGCCGCCGCGAAGGTCACCGACGCGGCCACCCCGGATGTGCCCGGCAAGCCCGGGAGCGTCACCCCGTCGCCGACCGAGCCGACCACGCCGACCGGCCCGCCTCCGCCCTCGCCGGAGCAGGGCACGCCGGCGCCGCAGACCCCGACGGGTGTGCCGGCCGGAGGCCCGGCGACCGCCAACGCGCAGCAGGGCGACTACCTCACCACGTCCTACGGCGCGCGGCTGCCCGACACGGACCACTCGCTCAAGGCCGGTCCGCGCGGGCCGGTCCTGCTGCAGGACCAGCATTTCCGCGAGAAGGTCACGCACTTCGACCACGAGCGCATCCCGGAGCGCGTCGTGCACGCCCGCGGCGCCGGCGCGCACGGCTACTTCGTGGGCTACGGCACCGCCGACCGGCTGTGCCAGGCGAAGTTCCTGAGCAAGGACGTGCGCACCGACGTGTTCGTCCGGTTCTCCACCGTCGTGGGCTCCCGCGGCTCCGCCGACACGGTTCGCGACACCCGCGGCTTCGCCACGAAGTTCTACACCGACGAGGGCACGTTCGACCTGGTCGGCAACAACATACCGGTCTTCTTCATCCAGGACGCGATCAAGTTCCCGGACGTGATCCACGCCGCCAAGCCGCACCCGGACCGGGAGATCCCGCAGGCGCAGTCCGCGCACGACACGTTCTGGGACTTCGTCTCGCTGCACACCGAGGCCCAGCACCACACGATGTGGGCCATGTCGGACCGGGGGATTCCCAGGTCGTTCCGCATGATGGAGGGCTTCGGCGTCCACACCTTCCGGCTGATCAACCGGGCCGGAGAGACGACCCTGGTCAAGTTCCACTGGAAGCCCAAGCTCGGCGTGCACTCCCTGACCTGGGAGGAGGCCCAGCTCATCGGCGGGATCGACCCCGACTTCCACCGCCGCGACCTCTACGACGCCATCGAGTCCGGCGCGTTCCCGGAGTGGGAGCTCGGCGTGCAGGTCCTCCCCGACACGCCCGAGGAGACCTTCGCCGGCGTCGACCTGCTGGACCCGACCAAGATCGTCCCCGAGGAGCTGGCCCCGGTGCAGCCCATCGGCCGCATGGTGCTGGACCGGACCCCGACGAACTTCTTCGCCGAGGTCGAGCAGGTCGCCTTCCACCTCGCCCAGCTGCCGCCCGGCATCGACGTCACCAACGACCCGCTGCTGCAGGGCCGCCTCTTCTCCTACCTCGACACCCAGCTGACCCGGCTGGCCGGCCCGAACTTCAACCAGATCCCGATCAACCGCCCCCACGCGCCGGTCAACGACATGCTGCGCGACGGCTTCCGCCAGGACGCGGTGCACGGCGGGGTGGCGCCGTACCGCCCCAACTCCCTCGACGCCGGCAACCCGTTCACGGCGACCGCCGAGGAGGGCGCGTTCGTCGAGGCCCCGGTGGTGGTCACGCAGGCGCCCAAGGTGCGGGCGAGCCCGGCCTCGTTCGACGACCACTACAGCCAGGTCCGCCTGTTCTGGCTGAGCATGTCGCCGGTGGAGCGCGAGCACATCGTCAACGCGTACACCTTCGAGCTCTCCCACTGCTACCAGCAGGAGATCCGCGAGCGCCAGCTGCTCAGCCTGGCCAACATCGACCCGGTCCTGTGCGAGCTGGTCGCCGCCGGCCTGGGCCTGCCGGTGCCCGAGGCGACGCTGCCCCTGGCCGACGTGACGCCCAGCCCGGCGCTGTCCCAGCTGGGCCGCGAGTGGCCCGCCGACGGCCGGGCCATCGGCATCGTGATCGGCCCGGAGCCCGCCGACGCCGACGGGGTCGAGGGGCTGCGCCGCGCGGTCCTCAGCGCCGGCATGGTGCCCCTGGTGATCGGCCCGCGCGGCGGCGTGATCGGCGACCTCACCGTGCAGCGGACCTTCGCCGGGGCACGCTCGGTCGAGTTCGACGCGCTGCTGCTCGCCGCCGCGCCCGCGCCCGGCCCGGACGCGCTCGCGTCCCGGGACGCGAAGGCCGGCGCGTCGGACTCGCCGACCGTCGACCCGCGGGTGCTGCTCATGGTGGAGGAGTGCTGGCGGCACGCGAAGGCGATCGGCGCGTGGAGCCGCGGCGTGGAGGTGCTGCGCCAGGCCGGCGTGTCGGAGACGGCCGGCGTCGTCACGGCCGAGAGCGGGACGGCGGCCCTGGAGTCGCTGCGGCCCCTGCTGGCGACCCACCGGGTGTGGGAGCGCTTCGCCGGCTGAGAGCGGACCAGCGCGTCGATCGCGGCCCGGGGGGCCGCGGCGACTCGCCGGTACGGTCCCAGAGGTCGCGCTCCGCGTCGGGCGGGATCCAGGGGCTCGGCTCGGCGGCCCAGCCGGCGTCGTAGCGCCGCACCGCCTCGACGAACGCCGTCGGTGGCCGGTAGTCGTGCGCGGTGACGTAGTGCCAGATCAGCGACGGCGCCGCGAACATCACGCCCGGCTCGGCCGGCACCCTGATCTCGTAGTACGCCAGCCAGTTCCGGCTCGGTCGCGGATGGGCGATGGGGCCCGTGCCCGGCGGGCAGAACTCGCACTCGTGCAGGCCGCGGCATTCGTTGACGGCGGGGCCGTCGATGATGTCGAGCAGCGCGCCGGCGAACCAGGCCGGGACCGGGCCCTGCTCGAACGGGTGCGGCGCGGCCAGCCAGCCGACGTTGCGCCGCTCGTACCGCGGGCGGTAGCTCAGCTCGCCCCATTCGCGCCAGACGATCTCTTCGCCGGTGTGCGAGTAGGCGTAGGGCGTCAGGTCCGCGAAGTAGGCCACGAGTGATGGTACGGCGTCAGGCGCGCCAGCAGGGCTCAGACCCGCTCTCCGGGTGCTGCGCGACGCCGGGCAGCACCGCAGCGCGCCGCCGCGCGGCAGCGGGCGGTCGCCGGCCGGGTGCTCGCGCAGGTCGGCGATGCGGGTCGGGGGGCTGCCGGTCTAGGGACGACGGATGGGGATCGGGTGGGCAACCGGGTGCGCCCCGGTGCCCACCCGGCCGGTCACTTGGCGAGGGTCCGCAGCCGCTCCAGCAGCGGCCCGGCGGCCTCGTCGAGGAAGCGCTGCTGCAACGCGTCGCCGACCTGCACGAGGGCGATGTCGGTGAAGCCCGCCTCCCAGAAGGGTTTGACGGTCTCGGCGAGCTCGTCGAGGTCGGGGCCGCACGCGATGGAGCCGGCCACGTCGTCCTTGCGCACGAACTGCGACGCGGCCGTGAAGCCCGCCGGGGTCGGCAGGTCCGCGTTGACGAACCAGCCGCCGCCGAACCAGCGGAACTGCTCGTGGGCGAGATCGATCGCCTGCTGCCGGTCGGGGGCCCAGCAGATCGGGATCTGCCCGATGGCCCGCGATTTCGGCGAGCCGGGGCCCCGGGCGTCGTGCCAGCCCGACACCAGCTCGGCCTTCGGCTCGACGGCGATGAGGTGGTCGCCGATGGGCGCGAAGCGCTCCACCGAGTGCTCGCCGGAGACGGCCAGCCCGATCGGCACGCCGTCGTCCGGGCAGTCCCACACCCGGGCCGAGTCGACCCGGAAGTAGTCGCCGTCCCAGGTGACGAGCTCGCCGGTGTGCAGCTCCCGGATGATCGCCACGGCCTCCTCGAGCATGTCCTGGCGCTGGGCGACCGGCGGCCAGCCCTCCCCGGTGACGTGCTCGTTGAGGTTCTCCCCGGCGCCGAGGCCGAGGATGAACCGCCCCTCGGACAGCAGCTGGATCGTCGCCGCCTTCTGGGCCACGACCGCCGGGTGGTACCGCTGGATCGGGCACGTCACGTAGGTGGCGAGCTCGACCCGGGAGGTCGCGTGGGCGACGGCGCCGAGGACCGACCAGGCGTAGGGCGCGTGCCCCTGCTCGGTCAGCCACGGCGAGTAGTGGTCGCTGCAGACCTCGAAGTCGAAGCCGATCCGCTCGGCCTGCACCGCGTAGCGGACGAGTTCCCGGGGTCCGCTCTGCTCGGTCATGAGGGTGTACCCGAAGCCGACCATCACGCGCGGACGGCGTCCAGCGCCTTCTTGAGCGCCGCCGGCTGGGTCGGCTTCGTCGGCGCCTTCGGCTTGAGCTCCAGCATCTTCGCGCCGAGCTCCTGGAGCTGGTGGCGGCCGAGGCCCTCGCGGACCTTCGGGAACCACTCGTGCTCCTCTTCCTCGATGTGGTGGGTCACGTTCTCGATGAGTACGGTGACCTTCGCGTCGAAGTGGTCGTCGCCGGCGTCCATGGTGGCGAGCTCGAAGCAGAGCACGTCGGCGACGTGGTGCTCCTCGTAGGACTCCAGAATGTCCTCCTCGAGGTCGGGCAGCAGCCGGCGGACCTCGGGGTACATGACCTCGTTCTCGATGTAGGTGTGCACCGTGAGCTCGTGCAGGATCCGCTCGACGATCTTCGCCTTGGCCTCGGCGGGGCCGTCCTGCGCGGCCTGGAACTCCTTGAACAGCCGCTTGAGGTGCTTGTGGTCTTCCTTCAGCAGCACAATGGCGTCGGTCGACATCGACTCTCCTTGCCGGGTACGGGGCCTGTCTCAGGTCCGCGTACCCGCCTCGGAGCTGCGCAAACGGTTGAATCCGCTGCGGTGGAAGACCAGCGGCGCGGCCGAGTGGTCGGCGTCGAGGTCGTGGATGCGCAGCAGGACGATGTCGTGGTCGCCGGCCGCGTACTCCTCGTGGATGCTGCACTCCAGCCACGCGCACGCGCCGTCGAGCAGGATCTCGCCGTCGCGGCTCGCCCGCCAGGTCGCGCCGGCGAAGCGGTCGCCGCCGCGCTGGGACAGCTGCCGGCCCAGGCGCTCCTGGTCGGCCGCGAGCACGCTCACGCCGAGCCGGCTCGCGCGGCGCAGCGCCGGCCACGTGGTCGAGGTGCGGGCGATGCACACCGAGGCCAGCGGCGGGTCGAGGGAGACCGACGTGAACGAGCTGGCGGCGAGCCCGACGGGGATGCCGTCGACGACGGCGGCGATGGCGGTGACGCCGGTCGGGAACGCGCCGAAGACCCGGCGCAGGTCGGTCGGGGACAGCAATGCGGGAGCGGTCATCGGATCGGCCCTGCTTTCCGCTGGTGTACCGGTCATGAGAAGTCTAGCCGAAGTCCTACTAAAGCGATAGGGATAGGTGGGACCGGAGCGTGGTGCCGGCGTACTCGGTGCGGTACAACCCCCTGGTCTGCAGCTCGGGCACCAGCCGGTCGACGATCTCCTCGACGGTGCCCGGCAGCCGCTCGGGCAGCAGGTTGAACCCGTCCACCACGCCGTCGCGCAGGTAGCGGCCCCACTCCTCGGCGACCTCGCCGGGCGTGCCGACGAAGCTGTCGTGGCCGGGGCTGACCTCGATGACGAGGTCCCGGATGGACAGGTGCCGCGCGGCCGCCAGCTCCCGCCAGGCCGCGATCCGGGCCAGCTTGCCGGTGCGGTGCTCGATCGGGATCGTGCCGCGCGACGGGTCCAGCTCGTCGCCGGTGGGGTCGACGTCCGGCAGCGGGCCGTCGGGGTCGTAGGCGGAGAGGTCCCTGCCCCAGTACTGCTCCAGGAACGCGATCGCCCGCGGCCCGGTGGTCTGCTCTCGTTTGATCCAGCGGGCCCGGTCCCGGGCCTCCGCCGCGGTGTCGCCGAGCACGACGGAGGCGCCCGGCAGGATGCGCACCGCGTCCGGGGCCCGCCCGTGCGCGGCCAAACGGCGGCGCAGGTCCGCGGCGTACGCGGCCGCCTTGTCATAGGACGTGTTCGCCGAGAACACCACGTCGGCGTGGCGCGCGGCCAGCTCCCGGCCGCCGGGGGAGTCGCCGGCCTGGAACAGCACCGGCCGCCCCTGCGGGCTCGGCGGCACCGCGCCCGCGGCGTCGAGGGTGAGGATGTCCGTGGCGGCCGTGACCCGTTCGCCGCGCCACAGCGCCTTCGCCGTCTCCACGAACGCGCCGGCCCGTTCGTAGCGCCGCTCGTGCGCCAGCCAGCCGCCGTGCCGGAAGTTCTCCCCGGTCCAGGCGTTGTCGGTGGTGACGATGTTCCAGCCGGCCCGGCCGCCGGAGACGGCGTCGAGGCTCGCGAGGCGGCGGGCCAGGTCGGCCGGGTAGTTGTAGGTGGTGTTCTGGGTCGCCACGAGCCCGATGTGGGTCGTCTCGGCCGCGAGCGCGGCGAGCTGGGTGATGGCGTCGGGACGGCCGGCCACGTCGAGCGCGTGGACCTGCCCGCGGTGCTCCCGCACCCGCAGGCCCTCGCCCAGGAAGAACGCGTCGAAGAGGCCGCGCTCGAGGGTCTTGGCGACGTGGACGAACGTGTCGATGTGGGTGTGGTCGGCGAAGTCCGGCTCGGTCCACAGCAGGTTGGGCCCGACGCCGGTGAAGAAGACGCCGAGGTGCAGCTGGCGGGTCATGCGACCTCCGCTTCGCTCCGGTCGCACGACCTGGGAGCTGAGTTGATGATGACTGGCCCCTCCGCTTCGCTCCGGACCAGTCATGCGACCTCCGCTTCGCTCCGGTCGCACGACCTGGGAGCTGAGTTGATGATGACTGGCCCCTCCGCTTCGCTCCGGACCAGTCATGCGTGCCTCCGGGCGAGCGCGTGGCGGTTCTCGGGACGCGGCAGGCCGAGCGCCTCCCGCAGCGTGCCGGCGGTCGAGGGAGCGGGCACCCGCGGCAGGGCTCCGCCGGTGTCCTGGAACAGCACCCCGTCGGCGACGCCTCGGAGCTGTTCGATGTCGTACGACACCGGCACCGACGCGAACACGAGCGGGCCGCCGCGTGCGGGCAGCCGGTCCGGTTCCGCGACGACGACGTCGAGCCGGTCGGTGATGCCGAGCGCGGCCGAGCCGATCACGACCACCTGGCCCTGCGGCGGGCGCGGGGTGATGAGCGGGCCGACGACGGAGAACCGCTCGCCCTCGAAGCGCACGTGGTGCACGCGCGCCGGGTCCAGGAACCGGCCCGTCGCCACGTCCCGGATGACCGCGTCGTCCTCCCAGGAGTCCCACAGCCCGCGGGCGACGTCGACGACGTCGCGGACCTCGCCCGGGTCGACCCCGGCGCGCCCGACGGCGGCCAGCGCGGCCGGGTCGCTCGTGGCCCCGACGACCCAGCCGGCCCGGCCCAGCGACGCGTGGTCGAGGCTGGCGAGCTGGGTCGCGAGGTGGAACGGCTCGGTGGTGCTGGTGTGCAGCGCCGGGGCGAGCCCGATCCGGGTGGTGCGCCGGGCCAGGAACGCGGCCCGCACCCCGGCCTCGACCCCGCCGCGCAGCGGGTCGTCGGGGAGGGTGACGAAGGCGTACCCGGCCGCCTCGGCCTCCAGCACCCGCCGTTGCAGGGACGCGAGGTCGGCCGCGTCGACCTCCGCCGCGAACAACAGGCTCATGCCGCCACCTCCGCAAGCTCCGGCGCCGGCATGAGGAAACTGTGTCCATGATGAGCGGCCCCTCCGCTTCGCTGCGGACCGCTCATGCCGTCGCCCCGCCCACGAGCGCGGGCACCCGCACGACCCGGAACGCGGTACGGCGCCGCAGTTCGAAGCCGATGGACTCGTACAGCCTGATCGCGTTCGTGTTCGTCGCCGCCGCGTGCAGCAGGGGCCGCTCGCCGCGCGCCCGGATGCCGTGCGCGACCGCCCGCACGAGCCGGGTGGCGAGGCCCTGGCCCCGGAACGCGGGATCGGTGCACACGGCCGAGATCTCCGTCCACCCGTCCAGGTGCAGCCGCTCGCCGGCCAGCGCGATCAGCCGCCCCTCGCGCCGGATGCCGAGGTAGGTGCCGAGCTCGATGGTGCGCTGCCGGTAGGGGCCGGGCTTCGTCCGCGCGACCAGGTCCAGGATCTCGGGTACGTCGGCCGCGCTGAGCACGACCGCCTCCGGGTCGGGGCGCGCCTCGACGGCGACGTCGAGCAGCTGTACGGCGCCCGCGTCCTCCACGACCTCCCACGAGGGCGGCGGGGCGGGCCCGTCCCCGGTGACCGCGATGACCGCGCCCGGCCCGGCGAGGGCGGCCACGTCCGGCCACACCTCCGGCCCGGCGTCGGGGTGGACGGTCAGGAACGGGGCAACGTCGGGGTGGTAGCGCACCGCGTCGCCGACGGACTCGGCGAAGCGCGCGTGCGGTCCGTGCAGGGCGTACCAGGCGGGGTTGTCCAGAACGTGCTTGGTCATCGGGCGGCCTCTGGTTCGAGAGTGGGTACGGCGGCCAACAGGGTCTTGGTGTAGTCGTGCACCGGATGGTCGAAGACCGAGCCGACGGCCCCCTGCTCGACGACCCGCCCGTCGTGCATGACGAGCACCCGGTCGGCGAGGTGGTGCACGACCCCGAGGTCGTGGGAGATGAACAGCAGGGCGGTGCCGTCGGCGGCCTGCAGCTCGGCGAGCAGATCGAGGACCTGGGCCTGGATGGACACGTCGAGGGCGGAGACCGGCTCGTCGCAGACCAGCACGTCCGGCCGGGGCCCGACGGCGCGGGCGATCGCGACCCGCTGCCGCTGCCCGCCGGAGAGCTCGCGCGGGTGGCGGCGCAGGTGGGCGGGGCCGAGCCCGACGCGTTCGAGCAGCTCCACGACCCGGTCGCGGCGGGCCGGACCCCGCAGCCCCAGGGGCTCCGCGACGAGCTGTTCCACGGTGTACCGCGGATCGAACGACGACCGCGGATCCTGGGCGATCACCTGCACCCGCCGGCGCAGCGGCCGCCGCCGGCGCTCCGGCACCCCGCTCCAGAGCGCGTCCCCGAGGTGCACGGTGCCCGCCTCCGGCTCCAGCAGCCCCAGCGCGATGCGCGCCAGGGTGGTCTTGCCCGAGCCGGACTCGCCGACGACGCCGAGGGTCTCGCCGCGGGCGAGGGTGAAGCCGACGTCGTCGACGACGTGCCGGTCCCCGTAGTGGTGGTGCAGGCCCTCGGCCCGCAGCACGATCCGCTCCGCGTCGACCGCCCGCGGCGGGAGGGGCTCCCGCGCGGTGCTGCTCAGCCGCAGCCCCTTCGACGCGGCCGTGGGCACGGCGGCCAGCAGCAGCCGGGTGTACTCGTGCCGTGGCGCGTTGAGCACCTCCGAGGTCGGCCCCTGCTCGACGATCACCCCGTCGCGCATGACCAGCACCCGGTCGGCGATGCCGGCCACCACGGCCAGGTCGTGGCTCACGAGCAGCAGCGCCGACCCGGCGGCCCGGCGCTCGGCCAGCAGCCGCAGCAGCTGCGCCTGCACGGTGACGTCGAGCGCGGTCGTCGGCTCGTCGGCGATGAGCAGCGGCGGGTCGGCGGCGATGGCGGAGGCGATGAGCGCCCGCTGGCGCAGGCCGCCGGAGAGCTGGTGCGGGTACTGCCGCGCCCGCTCGGCCGGATCGGGCACGTGCACCGCCTCCAGCAGCGCGGCGACCCGGGCCTCGCGCTCGCCCGGCGTGCCGATGCCGTGCGCGCGCAGCACCTCGCCGATCTCCCGGCCGACCGGGTTGAGCGGGTCGAGGGAGACGAGCGCGTCCTGCAGCACGAGCCCGGCGACGCGGCCCCGCAGCCGCCGCCACTGCCGGTCGGTGAACCCGGCGGTGTCGCGGCCGTCGAGCCGCAGCGCGTCGGCCCGCACGTCCGCGCCCGGCCCGGCCAGCCCGACGAGGGTCCGGGCGGTGACGCTCTTGCCCGAGCCGCTCTCGCCGACGATGGCCACGCACTCGCCGCGCTCGACGGTGAAGCTGATGCCCCGCACCGCGGGCACCGGCCCCGGGAACGTGACCCGGAGGTTGTCCACCTCGACCAGGGGCGCCATCAGTGCCGTCCCTCGAAGCGCCGCTGGAGCCGCCGGCCGAGGGCGGTCAGCGAGATGACGGTGACGGTCAGGGCGGCGCCCGGCAGGATCGCCGACCACCACGCGACGCGCAGGTAGTTGCGGCTCTCCGAGAGCATCGCGCCCCACTCCGGCGACGGCGGCTGCGGCCCCATGCCGAGGAACGACAGCGCCGAGGCGTTCACGATCGCGGTGCCGAGGCCGATGGTGGCCAGGATCGGCAGCGGGCCGAGCACGTTGGGCAGGATGTGCCGCCAGGCGAGCCGGGCGCGGGACAGGCCGAAGGTGACGGCCTGCTCGACGTAGCCGGAGCGGCGCACCAGCAGCGTCTGCGCCCGCACGATCCGGCCGTAGCGGGGCGCGAACGCCAGCGCGATGGCCAGCACCAGGCTGGGCGTGCCCGGCTCGGTGAAGGCGATGAACAGCAGCGCCAGCAGCACCTCGGGGAACGCCGAGAGCACGTCGAGGGCCCGGCTGAGCACCTCGTCGGCCCAGCGCGGCGCGAGCCCGGCCAGCAGGCCCGCGAGCCCGCCCGCGACCAGCGAGAGCAGGGTCGACGCGGCGCCGATGGCGAGGGAGTAGCGGGCGCCGTAGACCGTGCGGGTGAAGACGTCCCGGCCGAGCTGGTCGGTGCCGAACCAGTGCTCGGCGCTGGGCGGCTGCAGCGCGGCGAGCGGGTCCGCGGCCAGCGGGTCGGCGCCGGAGAGCAGCCGGGGCGCGAGCGCGGCGAGCACGATGACGGCCAGCGCGAGCGCCGGGGCCCACCACCAGCGAGCCAGGCGCGGCGCGGCGGCGGGGACGGGCAGGGCGATGGACATGGTCAGCCTTTCCGCAGCCGGGGGTCGACGGCGAGGTACGTCAGGTCCGCGAGGGTGCTCAGCCCGACGTAGATGGCGGCCGAGAGCATCACGACCGCGAGGACCACCGGGATGTCCTTGGTGCCGACCGCGTCGGTGGCGACCTGGCCGAGCCCGGGCCGGCCGAAGACCCGCTCCACCACGACGGCGGCGCTGAGCAGGAAGCCGATCAGCGTGCCGGCCAGGGTGACGGCGGGCAGCAGGGCGTGGCGCAGCGCGTGCCGCCACAGCAGCGCCCGCCGGGTCAGGCCCCGGGCCCGGGCGGTCACCGCGAACGGCTCGTCCAGCGCCCGCTCCAGGCCCTCGCGCAGCACCTGGCTGAGCAGCCCGCCGATGGGCAGGGCGAGTGACAGCGCGGGCAGCACGAGCGCGGAGACGTCCCGGTCGCCGGAGACCGGGAACCAGCCGAGCCGGAACGAGAACACGCTCAGCAGCAGGATGCCGATGAGGAACCCGGGCGCGGAGACGACCGAGAGCTCCAGGGCGGACACCAGCCCGCGGACCCAGCGGGACCGGCCGGTGCTCACCAGCGCGACCACGACCGCGATGACCGCGCTGAACGCGCACGCGACCAGCGTCAGCTTCACCGTCGGCCAGACCTGGCTGCCGATGATGTCGAGGACCGGGCGCTGCAGCACGTAGGAGCGGCCGAAGTCGCCGTGCAGCAGCCGCCACAGGTAGGTGACGTACTGCACCGCGGCCGGGCGGTCCAGGCCGAGGTCGG
Source organism: Dactylosporangium sp. NPDC000244 (assembly GCF_040300725.1). Classification (NCBI taxonomy): domain Bacteria; kingdom Bacillati; phylum Actinomycetota; class Actinomycetes; order Micromonosporales; family Micromonosporaceae; genus Dactylosporangium; species Dactylosporangium sp. NPDC000244. The sequence goes on along the minus strand of NZ_JBEPEH010000060.1, from coordinate 27,713 downwards.
CCGCGATCTGCGCGCGGATCTGCGGGGTGTCGGGCCCGTCGCCGACGAGGGTGTCGACGGTGTCGCCCGGGGCCAGGTGCAGCGCCAGGTAGGCGGCGGTGGCGGCGGCCCAGAGGACCACCACCCCGCTGCCGAGGCGCCGCAGGACGGGACGCCACATGGGTTGCCTACTTTCCGATCCACACGTTGTACGCACTGGCCGGCACGCCCGCGGTGGGCTCGAAGCCGACGCCGCCGACGGTCTTCTGCGCCGCGATCTGGTCGGCCGGGGCGTAGAGCGGCAGCAGGGTGGCGTTGTCCGTGAGGGTCTTCTGGATGCCGGTGTAGATCTCCTTGCGTTTGGCCACGTCGCTCGTCGCCGAGCCGGCCGCCACCTGCGCGTCCAGCTCCGGGCTGGTGAAGCCGTGCCGGTTGATCGGCGCGCCCTTCGGCACGATCAGGGTGAGCGCGGCGCCGGCGTCGGTGTCGGCCCGGGAGTTGTCGAAGACCTCGAACTCGCCCTTGTTCAGCGCGTCCGTGGCGGTGCCCTGGTCGACGACCTTCACCTGCAGGTCGATGCCGGCGGACTGCTTGACCGCGGCCTGCACGGCCTGGGCCAGGATGTCGCGCTTGTCCCGCACGAACGGCGCGGAGAGCACGATGCGCACGGTGAGCCGCTTGCCGTCCTTGGTGCGGAAGCCGTCGGCGTCCTTCGCCGCCCAGCCGGCCTGGTCGAGCAGGCGGTTCGCCGCGGCCGGGTCGTTGCCGTAGGACTTCTCCAGCGAGGAGTCGTAGAACGGGCCGGACGGGCTCAGGACGCTCCACGCCCGGGTCGCGGTGCCGCGGTACACGCCCTGCAGCACCCCGTCGACGTCGACCGCGTCGCGGAACGCCTTGCGCACGTTGATGTCGTCGAAGGGCGCCTTGGCCTGGTTGAAGTAGTAGTTGTACGCCGTGCCGCTGTTGAGGTGCTGGGCGAACTGGAGGCTCGGGTCGGCCTTGACCAGCCCCTGCTCGGTGGCGGGGACGCCCTCGATCACGTCGACCTGGCCGGACGTCAGGGCCCCGACGCGCACCGAGGACTCCTTGAGGAAGCGGTACGTCACCTCGTCGAGGTAGGCGGGGCCCTGATGGCCGGCATTGGCCGGCGCCCACTTGTAGGCGGGGTTCTTCTTGTAGTGCACCTCCTGGCCCTTGCTGTAGCGGTCGAGGATGAACGGGCCGGTGCCGACCACGTCCGGGCCGCCCGCCTTGAGGTCCGGGCTCTTGAGCGACTTCGGCGAGATCTGCGCGCCCTGCGGGGAGGCGAAGAAGTCGAGGATGAGCACGTCGGGCTGCTTGAGATCGACCTCGATCGTGGAGGCGTCGACGACCTTCGCGCCCGCGTAGTGCTTCAGCTGCGTCGAGGTGACGCCCGGGGCGTAGCCGGGCACGAAGAGCTGGTCGAGGTTGGCCTTGACCGCGGCGGCGTCGAACTTCTCGCCGTCGTGGAAGGTCACGTCGTCGCGGAGCTTGAAGGTGTACGCCTTGCCGTCGGCCGACACCTCGTAGGACTTGGCCAGCCAGGGCACGTAGCCGCCCTGCTCGTCGTGCGTGAGCAGCGCCTCGAAGCTGTTCCAGACCAGCAGGCGGGCCTTGGCCTGGGCGTAGAGGTGCGGGTTGAACGTGACCGGCTCGGTCTCCACGGCCCAGGTGAGGCTGCCGCCGGTGACCGGTGCGCCGGCGCCGGCCCCGGGCTCGCCGGACGCGGTGCCACCGCAGCCGGCGGCCAGGAGGGCGACCGCGGCAAGCATCGATAGGGATTTACGCATGGGGATGCCTCGATTTCAGACGGCGAAGACCCGGCGCGCCAAGGCGTTCGGCTCGGGTGGTGTCGGCCAGTGCAGCAGCGACCCTGCGTGACTGTCAACGTTCGATGGGGGTCGGTGAGGGGCATGTCACGCGGGTCTCGCCATAATCCTACTCTACATGTAGGATTAGTCGGCTATTGCTTCCGGCTCCACGGAGGTCCCCGTGCCCAACCTGCCCCGCTCCAGCCGTCTGGCCAGCCCGGTCGACACCGCGGCCCACGGCGAGTACCGCATATCCCAGCGCCCCGACGACCCCCGCCCGCTGTACCGGTTCACCGGCCACGTGGTCGACGACCCCCAGCCCGGCCGGTACCACATCTACGCGGGCTGGTTCTGCCCGTGGTCACAGCGCGTCACCATCGCCCGGGCGCTGGCCGGGCTCGAGGACGCCGTGACCGTGTCCTACGTGGACAACCAGCGCGACGGGCGCGGCTGGGCGTTCCGCGAGCGCTACGGCCCCGACCCCGTCAACGGCTTCACCCTGCTGCGCCACGCGTACGAGGCCACCGAGGAGGGCTTCGACGGGCACGTGAGCGTGCCGACGCTCTGGGACCGCCACCTCGCCCGGGTGGTCAGCAACGACTTCGCGGGCATCGGCATCGACCTGGCCACCCGCTTCGGCCGGCTCGCGAACCCGGTGGCCGAGACCTACCCGGAGGCGCTGCGCGAGGAGATCGAGAGCCTCGACCTGTCCATCGGCTCGCCCGCGAGGCTCGCCGCGCTCGACGAGCGGCTGGCCGGGCGCGAGTACCTGGTCGGCGGCGTCCTCACCGAGGCCGACATCCGCCTGTGGGTGCACCTGGCCCGGCTCGGCCCGAGCCTCGCCGACCACCCGAACCTGCTGCGCTACGCCCGCGCCCTGTATGCGATCCCGGCGTTCCGCGACACCACCGACTTCACCACCTTCGCCCACCCCGACTGGACCCTCGCATGAGCGATCACCTGCACCTCGCCGTCGCGCTGGACGGGGCCGGCTGGCACCCGGCGGCCTGGCGCGACCCGTCCGCCGAGACCGGGGACCTGTTCACGCCGGAGTACTGGCTGCGCCTGGTCCGCCTCGCCGAGCGGGGCACCCTGGACTTCGTCACCATCGAGGACTCCCTGGGCCTCCCCGGCCCCGGCACGGTCCGCGGCCGCCTCGACGCGCTGCTCATCGCCGCCCGGGTCGCCCCGCTGACCAGCCACATCGGCCTGGTCCCGACCGTCACCACCACCCACACCGAGCCGTTCCACGTCTCCACCCAGCTGGCCACCCTCGACTACCTCAGCACCGGCCGGGCCGGCTGGCGGGCCCAGGTCTCGGCCCGGCCCGGCGAGGCCGAGCACTTCGGCCGGCGCGCGATCCCGGCGATCGACCCGGCCACCACCGACCTCGACTCCCCGCCCGTGCGCGCCCTCATCGCCGAGCTCTTCGCCGAGGCGGCCGACCACGTCGAGGTCGTGCGGCGGCTCTGGGACAGCTGGGAGGACGACGCCGTCATCCGCGACGCCGCCACCGGCCGGTTCATCGACCGGGACAAGCTGCACTACATCGACTTCACGGGCGGGCACTTCAGCGTGAAGGGCCCCTCGATCACGCCCCGGCCGCCGCAGGGCCAGCCGGTCGTCACCGCGCTCGCGCACTCGAGGGTGCCGTACGAGTTCGCCGCCGCCGCGGCCGACGTCGTCTACGTCACCCCGGCGAGTGCCGAGCAGGCCCGGGCCATCGCCGGCGAGGTCCGCTCGCTCACCGACCGGCCCCCGCTCGTCTTCGCCGACCTCAACGTGTTCCTCGACCCCGAGCGCAAGGCCCGGCTCGACGCGCTCGCCGGCGCCCCCTACGCCAGCGACGCCCACACCTACACCGGCGACGCGGCCGGCCTCGCCGACCTGCTCCTCGCGTGGCGCTCGGCCGGCCTCGACGGCTTCCGGCTTCGCCCCGGCGTCCTGCCCGCCGACCTCGACGCGATCGTCACCGGCCTCGTGCCGCTGCTGCGCGAGCGCGGGGCGCTGCGCACCGAGTACACGTCCACCACGCTGCGCGGCCACCTCGGCCTGCCCGCGGCCGCCAACCGCTACGCGCCTCAGGAGGTCTCGGCGTGACCAAGCAGGTGATCCTCGCCGCGCACTTCCCCGGCGTCAACAACACCACGGTGTGGAGCGACCCGGCGGCCGGCAGCCAGATCGCGTTCGAGTCGTTCCGCCGTCTCGCGCAGACCGCCGAGCGCGGCAAGTTCGACTTCTTCTTCCTCGCCGAGGGCCTGCGCCTGCGCGAGCAGCGGGGCCGCATCCACGACCTCGACGTCGTCGGCCGGCCCGACAACGTCACCGTGCTGGGCGGGCTGGCCGCGGTCACCACCCACCTCGGCCTGACCGCGACCGTCAACTCCACCTTCAACGAGCCCTACGAGCTGGCCCGCAAGCTCGCCTCGCTCGACCACCTCTCCGGCGGGCGGGCCGGCTGGAACGTCGTCACCTCCTGGGACGCGTTCACCGGCGAGAACTTCCGCCGCGGCGGCTACCTCGAGCGCGACGACCGCTACAGCCGCGCCGCCGAGGTCCTGCAGACCGTGAAGGAGCTGCTGGACACCTGGGCCGCGGACGAGATCGTCGCCGACCGCGCCGCCGGCACCTGGTCCCGCCACGCCGACCCGGGCGCGTTCGCGCACACCGGGCGGCACGTGGACATCCACGGGCACTTCAACGTGCCGCGCAGCCCGCAGGGGCGCCCGCTCATCATCCAGGCCGGCGACTCCGACGCCGGGCGCGAGTTCGCGGCCCGCGACGCCGACGCCATCTTCTCCCGGCACGGCACCCTCGAGGAGGGCAAGGCCTTCTACGCCGACGTGAAGGGCCGCATGGCCAGGCACGGCCGGCGCCCCGACCAGCTCAAGATCCTGCCCGCGAGCACCTTCGTGCTCGGCTCGTCCGAGGCCGACGCGCAGGAGCGGGCCCGCCACGTGCGCCGGCAGCAGGTCAGCCCGCAGACGGCGATCCTGCTGCTGGAGCAGCTGTGGAACAAGGACCTCAGCGACCACGACCCCGAGGGGCCGCTGCCGTCGTTCGACCCGGTGCCGGAGCAGGACTCGATCATCAAGGGCCGGGCCCGGATCTTCGACGACCCGCTGGCGACCGCGGCGAAGTGGCGCGCCATCGCCGAGGAGAAGGGGCTCGGGATCCGCGATCTCGTCATCGAGCTCACGGGACGGCAGACCTTCATCGGTACCGCCGCCAAGATCGCGGAGACGATCGACGACTTCGTGCAGCAGGACGCCGCGGACGGCTTCATCCTCGTCCCGCACATCGTGCCCGGCGGCCTCGACGAGTTCGTCGACACCGTCGTGCCCCTGCTGCAGGAGCGCGGCGTCTTCCGCCGCGACTACACCACCACGACCCTTCGCGAGCACCTCGGGCTGACCGCATGAAATTCCTGGCCATCACCCTCATCGTCCACGACCGCGGGAAGTCCCCGCGCGACCGGCTGCGCGAGGTCGTCGACAACGCGGTCTTCGCCGAGGAACTGGGCTTCGACGGCTTCGGCGTCGGCGAGCGCCACGAGCGGCCGTTCATCTCCTCCTCGCCGCCGGTCGTGCTCAGCCACATCGCGGCCCGCACCCGCACCATCCGGCTGTTCACCGCCGTCACCACGCTGAGCCTGCTCGACCCGGTCCGCGCCTACGAGGACTACGCGACCCTCGACAACCTCTCCGGCGGCCGGCTGGAGCTCATCGTCGGCAAGGGCAACGGCGCGGCCCAGGCCGAGCTGTTCCACGTGACCGCCGACGACCAGTGGGACCGCAACCGCGAGGGCTACGAGCTGTTCACGAAGCTGTGGCGGGAGGAGAGGGTCACCTGGTCCGGCCGGTTCCGCCCGTCGCTGACCGACGCCGAGGTGCTGCCCCGCCCGCTGCAGCAGCCGATCCGCATCTGGCACGGCAGCGCCACGAGCAAGGCGTCGGTGGAGCTGGCCGCGCAGCACGGCGACCCGCTGTTCTCGGCCAACGTCACCAACCCGGTCGAGCCGTACGAGGAGCTCGTGAACCACTACCGGGAGCGGCTGGCCTTCCACGGCCATGACCCCGCGACCGCGCTCGTCGGCGCCGGGTCGGCCGGGTTCTACGTGCACGAGCGCTCGCAGGAGGCGATCGACGCCTACCGCCCGATCTTCGAGGCGCGGCTGGAGACGTTCAAGCGCTACGGCGTCCCGCCGGTGTTCACGAGCATCGAGGACGCCGTCGAGCGCAGCTCCATCCTCGTGGGCAGCCCGCAGCAGATCATCGACAAGGTCCACCGATACCACGCCCGCCTCGGCCACGAGGTGATGCACGTGCAGGCCGACGCCGACGGCCTCACCGAGCGGCAGCACCGCGCCTCGCTGGAGCTGTTCCAGTCCGAGGTCGCCCCGGTGCTGCGCCGCGAGATCCCCAGCCGCCCGTTCCCCGCCCTGGAGGTGACCGTATGAGCGTCCCCCTGTCCATCCTCGACCTCGCCCCGATCAGCTCCGGCTCCGACGCCGGAGCCGCGCTGCGCACGACGATCGACGTGGCCCGGCGCGCCGACGCGCTGGGCTACCACCGGTACTGGGTCGCCGAGCACCACTTCGCCGCCGGCGTGGCCAGCGCCGCCCCGGCCGTGCTCATCGGCCTCATCGCCGCCGCGACCGACCGCATCCGGGTCGGCTCCGGCGCGGTCCAGGTCGGCTACTCCACCGCGGTGTCGATCGTGGAGCAGTTCGGCCTCGTCGACGCGATCCACCCGGGCCGGCTGGACCTGGGCCTGGGGCGCTCGGGCGGCAAGCCGGGCCCGGTCACCCCGGCCGCCGACCGGGTGGTGGACGGTTTGCTGATCCCGGCGCCGTTCGACTTCGCGACGCTGGCCGGGTCGCCGAGGTTCGCGCTGTACGCGGGCCTGCTGCGCCAGCCGGGGGCCACCCCGCCGCCGTTCGCCTCGACGGTCGCGGACATCCAGTCCCTGATCGCGGGCACCTTCGAGCGCGACGGGCTCGACGTGCACGCGACGCCCGGCGAGGGGGCCAAGGCCGAGCTGTGGATCCTCGGCTCCAGCGGTGGCGAGAGCGCCCGGGTGGCGGGGGAGCGGGGCCTGCCCTTCGCGGCAAACTACCACGTGGCACCGTCGAACGTGCTCGAGGCGGTGGAGGCCTACCGGGCCGCGTTCCGGCCGTCGGCGGTGCTCGACCGGCCCTACGTGCTCGTCTCCGCCGACGTCCTCGTGGCCGAGTCCGAGGCGCTCGCCCGGCACCTCGGCTCGCCGTACCGCCACTGGGTCCGCAGCATCCGCACGGGCACCGGCGCGATCCCCTTCCCGACCCCGGCCGAGGCCGCCGCGCTGCCGTGGAGCGACGAGGACCAGGCCCTCGTGCGGGACCGGCTGGACACCCGGTTCGTCGGGGACGCGGGCCAGGTCACCGAGCGGCTGGAGACCCTGCGGCGGGTCACCGGCGCGGACGAGCTGCTCGTCACGACCATCACGCACGACCCCGCGGACCGGGTGCGCTCGTTCGAGCTGCTGGCGGACGCCTGGATCTAGAGCCAGCCCTCCCGCACGGCCAGCAGGCCGGCCTCGAAGCGGCTGCGGGCGCCGAGGCGCTCCATGAGGTCGGCCATCATCCGGCGGCAGGTGCGCTCGGACAGCCCGAGCCGCTTGGCCGCCGACTCGTCCGTGTGGCCCTGCCCGAGCAGGTGCAGCAGCTCACGCTCCTGCGCCGTGACGCCCTGCCGGTCGCGGGTCTTGGCGGCGCCCAGTGGTACGGCCGTCGACCACACCTGCTCGAAGAGCGCCACGAGCGCGGCCACCACGCCGCGCCCGGTCAGCACGAGCACCCCGGCCGAGGTCTCGCCCGGGTCCATCGGCACGATCGCCGTGGCGCGGTCGGCGATGAGCATCCGCGGCGGCAGCACCGGCGCGGTGCGCACCTCGGCGCCGGCGTCGGTGAGGCTCTGCGCGTAGGCGAGGGTCGGCCGGTCGTTGCGGGCGGTGTCCTGCATGGCGGTGCGCAGGCTCACGCCCCGGGCCACGAGCGCCGCGTTGTTGCGCAGGCCCGCCTCGATCGAGGCCGCCGACTGCACGCCGGGCGTGATGCTCAGCGCCTCGACCCGGGCCGTGTCGGCGAGCTCCTCGAGCCGCCGCAGGATCTGGTCCATGCCGAGCACGCGCTCGGCCTCCTCGGCCACCGTGGCCGGGCGCGCGGAGTATTCGGCGACCATCGCCGCCACCGCGGCCTGCCCCTCGGCGATGCGTTGCTTGCGATGCTCCAGCTCGGCCTGCTGACGGGCCAGCAGCATCTGCAGCCCGACCGCCGGGCTGACCGGCCGCAGTCCCCCGTCGCGCTCCACCGACTGGCGCAGCAGCGCCAGCTCGAAGAGCTCGTCCAGGGCGGACCGGACTTCGCCGGGCTCGGCGCCGAGCCGCTCGGCGAGCTCGGCCACGCCCCATGACGGGTGGTCGAGCATGAGGCGGTAAACGCCCTCCGAAGTGGCGTTCAGTCCCAAATATTCAAGCACGTTGATCCCCCGTGTAGCAGCGCCCGGCGATGCGGGCGCGAAGAGATCTTCCCAGCGCCGAGCGGTCCATAGCAAGAGGTCGATATCGGCGAAACGGGGCAGCAAAGCCTCGAATCCGGGCAATATCGCGGCCGGAAGCGGCCTCTCTGGACGGTTCCGGCCAGGCCGGAACCGTCCAGCCGTATAGCCTGTCCGGCGGTCCCGGCGTCCGGCAATGTATTGCTCACCGGCGGGACGAAAAGCCACCGGGAAACGGACCGAAATCACACCACAGCTTTCGAACAGGGGCGAAGCCATGTCGTTTTCCAGCCGTCGCAAGAACATCGTCGCGCTCATCCTGCTGGCCACCGCGGCATGCCTCGCACTCGGTCTGGCGCACTCCACCGGCGCCGAGACGCGCGCCGACGGCCCGGGCGACGCGGTGGTGTTCACGACCGACGGCTGGACCTGGGGGTAGCCGATGCGGCTGGTGATCCTGCACCTGTCGCCCGCCAGCGACGCGGCGCACCGGTACATCGGGCCGCAGGACGCCGCCGACGCGCTGCGGGCGCGGACCGGGCCCACCGAGACCTCTTCTACCGCACCGATTCCAAGGAAACGGCCCATGGCCGCGCCGCTCGATTCGCGCGCCGGGCCATCGCCGAAACACCCATCTTCGCCGGCTGGCGAGTGGACGAGGAATTGTCACCGGGAGCTTTCTCATGAATCGATCGGACACCACGGCCAGGATCGTCATGGCGGCATCCGCCCGAACCAGGCGCAGACCGGTTGCGCCCACGGCGATGACCGGATCCGGCCACCGGCAGCGCCCCCAACGGCCGCCGGCCCCCTCGCACCGGCGTCCCCCTGCCGGGCCGGCGGCGGCCGTCCCCAGAGCCGGCCCGGCGCCGCCCGCACGCCGGGTGAAGCGAACGGGGGCTTGGCGATGCACCTGGTGATCCTGCACCTGTCGCCCACCGCAGGCGCGGCGCACCAGAGCATCGAGCCCGCCGACGCCCGGCACGTACTGCAGGCCCGGGCCGAGCCCACCGAGGCGCTGGAGCACCTCAGCGCCCGCCGGGCCGCGCGCGGACTGGACGTGGGCCTCTTCTACCGCACCGGAACCGAGGAGTCGGCCCGCGACCGCGCCGAGCGGCTCGCGCGGCGGGCCGTCGCCGACACGCCCATCTTCGCCGGCTGGCGAATCGACGACATCACACGGGGAGCACTCCGATGAACAGCGCACGCGCCCTGGCCGGCGTCATGCTGGCCGCCACCGCGACCCTGGCCCTCGCCGGCTGCGGCACATCGTCGCCCCCACCGGCCGCGCAGCCCGCGGCCGCCACCCCCACGTCCCCCGCGGCGGCGAACCCGACCGCCAACCCAAGCAGCGATCCGGCCAGCAATCCGACCGTCAACCCGACCAGCAACCCGACCAGCGATCCGGCCGTCAACCCGACCGGCAATCCGGCCACCGGCTCGACCGTCATCCCGGCCCGGCCGGTCGGCGGCGCGCCGAAGGTCGGCGCGGTCGACCCGGCCGTGTGCCCGGTCACCGCCGACACGCTCTTCACCGCCCTGCATGCCAACGCCGACATGCACGAACGCGCCGGCAGCCCGGTGGCGCTGGAGAAGCCGGCCTGCGCCCAGGGCTTCGCCACCGCGCACACGAAGCCGGACGGCCGCATGCAGCCCTCGACCGTCGTCTTCGCCTACCTGTCCGCCACCCACCAGTGGGTGGCCCTGAACCTCGGCACCGCCGACTACTGCACCGGATTCGTGCCGGACGCGGTCGCCGAGCAGCTCGGCACCTGCTGACCCACCCGCACCACCCGCACCGTTTCCGCACCATCCCTCGATCCCTGAAAGGCGCCCACGCCATGAAGACCCTCGCTCGCCGCCTGCTGGGCAGCGCCCTCGCCGCGACCGTCGCCCTCACCGGCCTCGCCGCCCTCCAGACGCCCGCCCACGCCGCGTTCACCTCCTCGGTCGGCGGCTCGATCACCCGCTCGGAAGTCATCGAACGCGCGCAGTACTGGGTGGACCATCAGCCGGGAACCTACAGCCAGACCGGGTTCTCGCCCGATCCAACCGGCTCGCGCAACTACCGCCGCGACTGCTCCGGCTTCGTGGACATGTCCTGGCACACGTCGACCGACAACTGGACCGGCAATCTGTCCGACATCTCCGCCCAGATCAACCGGTCGGACCTGCGTCCCGGCGACATCCTCAACTCGGCCCAGGACCACGTGATCCTGTTCGACCAGTGGGAGCCGGACCACGTCTACTTCTCGTACTACTCCTTCGGCTCCACTCCGGTGAAGCACAAGACCCACGTCTCGATCAACGCCGCGACCTTCGACTCGCACCCGAACGGCGACTACGTGGCCCGGCGGTACAACAAGATCGTCGAGGACGGCAGCGGTGGCAGCGGCACCGGCACGGGCGGCCTGCACGAGGTCTACGCCGACACCGACGGCTGGAACGACGGCTCGACCGGCTCCAACGTCCAGGCGATGACCTCCGCGCTCGTCCCCGGCGACGCGCACCCGCAGACGATGGCCCTCGAGGGCGGCGTGCTGCACCAGATCTACGGTGACGCGTCCGGCTGGCACGACGCCTCGACCGGGATCACGCTCTCGGCCGGCGCCTCGATCTCCGCGGCCTACATGACCGGCGCCTGGGTGCACACCATGGCGGTCGACAACGGCACGCTCTACATGATCTACGGCGACGCGAGCGGCTGGCACAAGGCGAGCACCGGCATCTCCCTGCCCAACGGCTCCAGCATCTCCGCGGTGAACATGGGCGGGCAGTGGCCGCAGGTCATGGCCGTGGACAGCGGCACGCTCTACCAGATCTACGGCGACGTGAGCGGCTGGCACAAGGGCAGCACCGGCAAGTCGGCGACCAAGGTGTCCGCGGTGAACATGGGTGGCCAGTGGCCGACCAGCATGACGGTCTCCGGCGGCGTGCTGCACGAGGTCTACGCGGACGGCACCGGCTGGCACGACGCCAACACCGGCGTCGCGGTGTCGAGCACGGCCTCGATCTCGGCGGTGTACCTCAGCGGCACGTGGCCGCAGACGATGGCGGCCGACAGCGGCACGCTGTACCAGATCTACGGCGACGCGAGCGGCTGGCACAAGGGCAGCACCGGCGTGCACGCCACCACGGTGAGCGCGGTCAACAACGGCGGCCAGTGGCCCGTGTCGATGATCATGGTCTGACCCGGAACCCGGAACACGGGGCGGCTCCGCTACGGCGGCGCCGCCCCTTTCGGCCGTACCGGCCGGCGACGTCGGGCGTGAGAACCCGCAGCAGCACTAGAGCGCCCGCGTCACCATCGCCACGAGCGCGTCGACGTCGGCGTCCACCATCGGCTCGCCGGTCATGCCCATCCGATGCAGCAGGGTGCCGACGACCACGTCGATGAAGAACAGCACCCGCTGCTCGGGCTCGCCGAGGGCCTCCTGCAACGCGATCCGGTACGGGTCCTGCAGCCGCGTGCGCAGGATGTCGCGCAGCTGCGGGTCGCTGACGGCGTCGGTGAACACGCCCGCGAAGGCCGCCCCGACGCCGGGCTCGCCGATCTTCCCCGCGATCCAGCGGATCGCCGTGGCGAGCATCGCCGCGGGGTCGTCGCCGTCGAGGGGCGCCGGGCCGAACGCGTCCACCAGCGCGGCCGTGATCAGGGCGCCCTTCGCCGGCCAGCGGCGGTAGATCGTCGTCTTCGCCACGCCCGCCGCGGCCGCGATGCGGTCCACGGTCGCGCGCTCGTAGCCGAGCTCGTGGACCGTGCGCAGGGTGGCCGCGAACACCGTGTCGTCGACGCCGGAGCGGGGCCGGCCGGGTCTTGCCATGCCGCCATCCTAGCGAGTTATGCTACTTCGAGTATCGATACGACGAGTATCGGAAGTCGGGGAGGGCGTCATGTCGCTGGGACTGAGGCTGTTGCAGGCGGTGCGCAAGCAGCCGGACTGGCCGGCAATGTCGGCCGCGGAGCTCGACGCGTTCCGGGAGGCCGAGAACCGCCGCCGGGCCTCGCGGCTGGTGCGGGTCGTGAGCGGGTTCCCGGCGCCGGGCGTGACCATCGGCTGGCACACGCTCGACCTGCCCGGCCGTTCGCTGCGGCTGCGGGTGTACCGCCCCGAGCGCGCCGATGCGTTCGTCGTCCACGTCCACGGCGGCGGGTTCGTGGGCACGGCCCCGCAGAGCGACTGGATCAACAGCCACCTCGCGGCCCGGGTGCCCGCCGTGGTCGTGTCGGTCGAGCACCGGCTCCTGGCCCCCGGCACCTCGATGCTCGCCGCGGCCGACGACGGCTGGGCCGTCCTGCACCGCGCGGCCGAGCTGGGCCTGGCCGTCGACCCCGCGCGGGTCGCGGTGTTCGGCGAGAGCGCGGGCGGCCTGATCGCGGCCCTGGCCGCCCAGCGCGCCCGCGCCGAGGGCATCCCGCTGCGGGCCCAGGTGCTCGTGAACCCGGCCACCGACCTGACCGGCACCGCGCTGACGTACCCGTCGATGCGCGCCCACGCCGGCAGCCCCACCCTGACGCTCGCGCAGCTGGAGCTGTTCCTGCGCCTGGCCGTGCCGGAGGGGACCGACCCGCGGGCCGTCTCGCCCCTGCACGCCGGGGACCTGTCCGGGCTCGCCCCGGCGCTCGTCGTCGTGCCGGCCGACGACCCCCTCGCCGACCAGGGCCGCGCGTACGCGGACCGGCTCCGCGCGGCCGGCACGCCCGTCACGCTGGCCGAGCACCCGGGCGCCGTCCACGCGTTCCTGAGCATGCCGGGCGTGCAGCGACGGGCCAAGGCGGCGCGGGCCGAGATCGCCGCGTTCCTCCGAGAGCGCCTGGCCTAAACTCCCGCGGTGACCATCACCCCCACCCCGTTCGATGCCGCCGTGGCGCTGCTGCAGGACGGCCGCCTGGTCGAGGCCGAGGCCGTCATGGTGCGCGAACTCGACGCCGTCGCCGCCCGCCACGGCGCCGGCAGCCCGCAGTGGGCGTCGGCCCAGTGCGACCTCGGCAACGTGCTGCTCAACGCCGACCAGCTCGGCCGGGCCGTCGACTGCTTCCGCGCCGCGGTGTCGGTGTCGCCGCGGGACTTCCCCGGCCTGCACAAGGACCACCTGACGTACCGCAGCAACCTCGGCCTGGCCCTGCGCCTCGCCGGCCGGCTGGACGAGGCCGAGGCGGAGCTGCGCGCCGGGCTCGCCGCCCGCGAGGCGTTCTACGGCCGGGAGCACCCCGGCTACGCGTTCGGCCTCGAGCCCCTGGCCGAGCTGCTGCTGAGCCGGGGCGCCCTCGCCGCGGCGCACCAGGCGGCCGAGGAGATGGTCGCGAACCTGTGGCGCAACGGGCACGAGCGGGTCGCGGTCGCGCTGGCGCTGCGGGCCGAGATCGTGCGCGCCGCGGACCCGGGGGCGGAGGCGTTCGCCGACGCCGACCGGCTGCCCGGGCCCGTGCTCGAACAGCTGGCGCTGGCCGTGCAGCGGCGGATCGAGGCCGGGGATCCGAGGATGTACGCCGGCATCGTCCGCGACCTGGTGCGGCTGCTGGAGGCCCAGCTCGGCCCGGACCACCGCGCCACGCTCAACGCCCTGTCGAGCCTGGCCAACCTCGGCCGCGACGCCGGTGACCAGGCCGGGCGGGTCGAGGCCATCCGGCGGGTGCTCGCCGCCTACGACCGGCAGGGCAACGCCGAGGCCGCGCTCATGGCCGCGATGGGCCTGGCCCTCGCGCACGGCGAGGCGGGGGAGACGGGGGCGGGCCTGCACGCGTACGCGGCCGCCCACGAGCGGGCCGTGCGCATCGGCCGGCCCGAGCCGGTCAGCCAGGTGCTGCGCAACTGGGGCCTGGCCCTGCAGGAGGCCGAGCGGTTCACCGAGGCCGAGCCGTGCCTGCGCGACGCCGTGCGGATCGCGCAGACCGGCGCCGACCCCGAGCTGCTGGGCCGCGGCCGGATCGCCCTGGGACTGTTCCTGCAGCACCGCAACCGCCTCGGCGAGGCCCGCACCGTCATCGAGGAGGGCCTGGCCGTGCTCGACCCGGTGCACCCGGACGCGATGGTCGGGCGCAGCCACCTCGGCGCGGTGCTGGAGGGCCGCACGTGCGGCTGCGGCGACATGCCCGGCACCCTCGCCGAGGCGTTCCGCGCGTTCGTGCTGAGCAAGCTGCCGCCGGACCTGCTCGAGGACCTGCGCGTGCGGGTCGAGGACGGCGACTTCAAGATCGAGGTGAACCTGCGCCGGGAGCCGTCACCGGCCGAGCTGGAGCGCCTCAACGGGGTCGTCCAGTCCGCCTACGCCGAGTTCCGCCGGCGGCTCGCGGCGCAGCATTGAGGCAAACCCCGGTCAGACCAGCTCGGTACGCAGCTCGTGGGCGCCGTCCTCGCGGGTCATCTCGTAGTACACGCGGTGGCGGCCGTCCGGCAGGGTGACCAGGCTCAGGTAGCGCAGGCCGCCCGGCGCGTGCGGCGAGGTCAGGGGCTCGGCGTCCGTCGCGGTCAGGGCGTCGAAGGTGCCCGTGGCCACGCCGGTGCGCTCCTCCCAGTTCTCCTCGGCGCTCGCGCGGCCGTCGTAGGTGGCGAGCACGCCGGTCGCCGTGGGCACGATCGCGGAGACCCGGACCCCGCGGGCGTCCCAGGCACCGGGGCGGCCGGCCAGGGCCACGCCCTGCCACTGCCACTCCAGGCCGTCGCGGCTGGTCGCGTACCAGGTCGACATGCGGTCCGCGTGCTCGTCGGACTCGAGGGGGTGGCAGGACGCCCACAGGTGCCACTGGACGCCGTCGAAGTACACCACCGGGTCCTTGACGCCGATCGTGTGGTCGCCGGGCAGGACCGTCCGCGCCGGGGCGTCGCCGAGCCCGTCCGGCGAGTCGGCTTCGAGGACGTCGACGCGCCAGTGCTTGGTGCCGGGCGTCGCCACGCTCACGTACAGCCGCCACCGGCCGTCGGGGGTGCGCACGAGGGCCGGGCGCTCGAGGGAGGCGCCGCCGAAGCGGTCCTTGTGCACCTCGGCGACGGGCGTGAACGTCACCCCGTCGGCCGAGCGGGCCACGACGTTCGCGTAGCCGCGGCCCTCGCCGACGGGGCGGCGCAGGCGGTACGCGAGGTAGATCTCCTCGCCCTCGCGCCAGGCGCTCGGCGCACCCGCCCAGGTGCCGGTGCCGCCGTCGGGCGGGGCGACCGCCACGGCGGAGTCGTGCAGGCGGGGCAGCGGCGGCACGGACACGGTACGTCCCCTCACGGCTGGTAGCGGCTGGCGTGTTCGAGGCTGAGCCAGTCGGCGTACGACTCCCCGCTCACGTCCTCGAGCTTGCGGATCTCATCGGCGAAACGAGGCAGCAGGGTCGCGCGTTGCGCGGCGGTCACCCGCGGCCGCGACCCGTGCCGGCGGTGCAGCAGGCCGAGCAGCGGTGTGCGGAAGACCTTGCGCACCGGCAGGGGGAAATGGTGCCCGATCCGCCCGCCGGTGCGCAACGCGAGGCGGATGACGGCGTTGGCCCGCGTGTCGTCGACGAACGCGCGCACGTTCTCCGGCGGGGCCTCGGCGAGCAGGCCGGTCTCGACGCCGAGGAACGCGCACACGCGGTCGAGGGTCTCGGCGGGGCGGTCGCGCAGGTCGCGGTACCGCAGCAGCAGCACCCGCTCCCGGTCCACATGGGCCAGCAGGTGCTCGAGCTGGCTGCCGTAGCGCCCGAGCCCCGTGTAGTGCCAGAACTGCGCCCAGCCGGCGGCGACGCGCCGCGGCTCGAGCTCGACCGCGCGCAGGAAGTCGGCTTCGGACTCCAGGCCGGCGCCGAACAGGTGCGCCCAGTTGGAGTGGGCGCGGTCGACCGGATCGCGCAGCACCAGGATGATCCGCACGCCCGGCAGCAGCTTGGCGATGCGGGCGTGCGAGTCCAGGTCGTGCAGGTAGAACGGGGTCGCCTCGCCGCGCAGGGCACCGGGCGGGGCCGGGTCGAACAGGGCCTCGTAGTCGGCCCGCCGCCACACGTGCTCCTGGTAGGTCTGCACGTCGCCGGGGCCGCCGCGGCGCGGGGGCGGGCCGTCGCTCAGGAAGAACTTGGGCTCCTTCACGGCGGACAGGTGCAGCCGCGGGTGCGGGGCGAGCGCCGCGTGCAGCGCCGAGGTGCCGGCCTTGGGCACCCCGGCGATGAGGAAGTCGGGGAGGCTCATGCGACCCCGCTCGGGATGTCGCCGCGCAGCGTGATGCGGTGCATGACCCGGTGCGCGGTGCCGTAGTCGTGGTTGGCGTAGTGCGCGGTGCTGCGGTTGTCCCACATCGCCACGTCGCCGACCCGCCAGCGGTGCCGCACGATGTGCTCGGGCTTGGTGAGGTGCGCGTAGAACAGGTCGAGGATGCCGCGGCTCTCCGCCTCCGACACCCCGGCGATGTGCGAGGTGAAGCCCGGGTTCACGAAGAGCCCGCGGCGGCCCGTCTCCGGGTGGACCCGCACCACCGGGTGCTCGACCGGGTCGAGGCGGGTCACCACCTCGCCGTCCCACTCGCTGCCCCGGCCGCCGCGGCGCTGGGCCAGGTAGTAGCCGAACTCCCGGTTGCCGTCGTGCACCGCGGTCAGCTCGTCGGCGAGGCGGCGCACCGGCGCCGACAGGGACTCGTAGGCGAGCTGGCTGTCGGCCCAGCTGGTGTCGCCACCGGTCGGCGGGAGCGTGACCGCGCGCAGGATCGAGCCCAGCGGCGGGCGGCGCATGAACGTCACGTCGGTGTGCCACACGTCGGCGAACCCGCCGTCGGAGCTGTCCAGCGCGTAGATCTCCGGGTGGGCCTCGTCCACGCCGCCGACGACCGGGTGCGACGCGGTCAGCTCGCCGAGCCGGCGGCCGAGGCGCACGTGCCCGTCGTCGTCGAGCTGCTGGTCGCGGAAGAACAGCACCTTGTGCTCGACGAGCGCGGCCCGGATGTCCACAATGGACTCGTCGGTCGCGCGGTGCAGGTCGACACCGAACACCTCGGCCCCGAAGGCCGGGCCGAGCGGATCGAGTTTCATACGGTACTCCTCTGCTGTTCCGGGGCCCGGACGGCGCGCCCGAGCTCGGCGCGGTAGGCGGCGTACTCTGGCAACCGCCGCAGCTCCTCCGGGTCGACGCCGGTCCGCGGCAGGTCGATCGGCTGGTCCAGCGCGACGCGGCCGGGCCGGTCACTGAGCACCACGACCCGGCTGCCGAGGAACACGGCCTCGTCCACGCTGTGGGTGACGAACACGCACGTGCGGCCGCTCGCCTCGCTCACGCGCCGCAGGTCCTCCTGCAGCCGCTCACGGGTCAGGGCGTCGAGGGCGGCGAACGGCTCGTCGAGCAGCAGGAGCGGATTCGGTACGGCCAACGCCCGCGCGATCGCCACGCGCTGCTGCTGGCCGCCCGAGACCTCCCAGGTCCGGCGCCCGGCCACGTCGTGCAGCCCGACGCGCTCGAGCAGCTCCGCGACCCGCCCGGCCCGCTCCTCGCGCGGGACCCCGGCGTAGCGCAGCGCCAGGGCCACGTTGCCGCCGACGGTCTTCCACGGCAGCAGCCGCGGGGCCTGGAACACCAGCCCCGCGCCGCGGCCCGGCACCGGCTCGGCGCCGGCGACCCGGACCCGGCCGGCGCTCGGGCGCTCGAAGCCGGCGATCAGCCGCAGCAGGGTGCTCTTGCCGCAGCCGGAGGCCCCGACGAGGACGAGGAACGCGCCCGCGGCGACGGTGAGGCTCAGCGGGCCGAGCGCGGTCACCGGCCCGTAGCGGTGCTCGACATCCTCGACGAGGACGGCCGGCTCAGGCGGCGAGGACACCGGGCAGGCCCTTGGTGTAGATGGCCTTCTCGATGACCGCCGGGTCGGGCACCGCGTCGATCTTGTTCTGGGCCTTGAGGAACTGGGCCGCGGCGAGCAGGTTCCGGGCGAGGTCCCCGACCTTGCCGTCGGTGCCGAGCCACTCCGGCGACGACAGGTCGGCCGGCTTGAGGAACACACCCTGGCTCAGCTGGTGCGCGGCGTCGGCGGCGGTGATGTTGAGCTCCTTGGCGACCGCCGCGGCGGCCGCGTCCGGCTGCCCGGCGATGATGCCGAGCGCCTTCGCCTCGGCCTTGCGCCAGGCGTCGACCGCGTCCGGGTGCGCGTTGGCGAACGCGGTGGACACGACGCCGAGGTCGAGCGTCGGCTTGCCCGCGGTGGCCAGCTCGCGGCTGGAGACGAGCACCTTGCCGGTCTTCTTGAGCTCGTCCAGCGACGGCAGCCAGGTGTAGGCGGCGTCGAGGTCGCCGCGGGTCCACGCGGCCTGGATGTCCTGCGGCTCCAGGTCCACGATGGTCAGCTCGGACTCCTTGACGCCGGCCCGGTCCAGCGCGGCGAGCAGGCTGTAGTGCGCGGTGGAGGCGAACGGCGTGGCGACCTTGTGCCCGCGCAGGTCGGCCACGGTGGCGATGTTCGTGCCGTTGCGGGCCACGAGGGCCTCGTTGTCGCCGGCCACGTCGAGGACGAAGGCGACCTGGTACGGGATGTTCAGCGGGGCCGACAGCCCGCGCGCGACCGGGCTGGAGCCGATGGCCGCGATGTCGACGCTGCCGGCGACGAACGCGGTGTTGATGCTGGCGCCGGAGTCGAACTTGGTCCACGTGATCTTGTAGTCGGGCAGGGCCTTCTCGAGCAGGCCCTGGTTCTTCACGATCAGGTCGCCGCTGGGGAAGGCCTGGTACGCGATCCGGATGGTCTTCTCGCTCTTGTCCGGGCTTCCGCCGGCGGCACCGTTGCCGCACGCGGCGAGGAGTGCGGTGGTGACGGCGAGGATCGCGAGACGCTTGATTCGCAAGGGGATTCCTTCAGTCAGCTTCTGCCGCGCCACGGAATGAGGCGCTGTTCGATGAGCCGGAGCACGCCGTCGATGGCGAGCCCGGAGAGTCCGATGGCGAAGAGGCCGAGCACCACCACGTCGGTCTGCGAGTAGCGCTGGGCGTCGCGGACCATGCCGCCGATCCCCGGGACGCCGTTGATGGTCTCGGCCGCGACGACGGAGGAGTACGCGATGCCGACCGCGAGCCGGATGCCGGTGAAGATCTCCGGCAGGGCGCTGGGCAGCACCACGTCGCGCACGGCCGCCCACCGGCCGGCGCCGAGCGCGCGGACCGCCTCGACGAGCGCGGTCGGGGCCGAGCCGACGGCCGAGGCGGTGGCCACGGCCACGGGCGGGAGCGCGGCGATGGACAGCAGCCACAGCTTCGGCGTCTCGTCGATGCCGAACCAGATGATGAAGAGGCTGAAGTACGCCAGCGGCGGCAGCGCCCGCACGAACGTGACCACGGGCTCGGTGACGACCCGGACCCAGGCGACGGTGCCCATCACGACCCCGGCGAGCAGGCCGCCCGCGACGCCGATCGCGGAGCCGATCAGGATACGGCGCAGGCTCACGCCCAGGTGCTCGGCGAGCGTGTGGCCGCTGTAGCCGTCGGTCGAGGTCTGGACGAGCCGGTGCCACACGGCGGCCGGGGCGGGGATGAACGCCGGGTTGTGCATGACGGTGGCGGTGATCTGCCACAGCACGCCCAGCGTCACGATCGAGACGAGCCGCAGGCCCCAGGCCCGCTGGGCCGGCGGCGCGGTCCGGACGGCGGTGCTCATCCGAGGTCGAAGACGGCGGTCGCGCCGAGCACGAGCAGCAGCGAGGTGACGGCGACGACGGCGAGCGAGAGCGCGCCGACGATGAACGGCCGCCAGCCGCTGCGGGCGAACGCGCGGAAGTCGGTGTTGAGCCCGACGCCGGCGAACGTCAGCAGGAACGCCCACTTCGAGACGTTGCCGAGGCTGGCGATGTCCGCCTTGGTGAACACGCCCCAGGTGGCCAGGGCCGAGACGGCGATGAAGCCGAGCACGAACTTGGGGAACTTCTCCCACAGAAACCTCGCCCGGCTGCCCTTCTCGATGGTGGCGGCCTGGCCGCGGGAGGCCCAGTACAGCGCGAACCCGAGCACCACGAAGCCGATGAGCGCGTTGCGGGTGCTCTTCACGAGCACGGCGACGTTCTGGGCCTCGGCGCCGTAGATGGCGCCGGTGGCCGTGGTCTCCGCGGTGTTGTCGACGGCCAGGCCCGCCCAGAGCCCGAACTCGTGCTGGCTCAGCCCGAGGCCGTGGCCGATCGCCGGGAACGAGAACAGGGCGACGGCGCCGAGCGCGAGGATCGCGGCGATGGAGTAGCCGGACTCCTCGTCGTCGGCCTCGATGGCGCCCTTGCCGGCGATGATCGCGGACACGCCGCAGATGGCGGTACCGATGGCCAGCAGCGAACCCAGCTTGCCCTTGAGCCCGAAGAGCCTGCTCAGCAGCAGCACGGTGGTGACCGCGATGGTGCCGTCGATGAGGATGAGCCCCAGGCTGACCCCGCCGACCTTGGCGAGGTCGCCGAGGATGAACCGGGCCCCGAGCAGCACGATGCCGATCTTCAGCCAGAACTCGTACGTGCCCACGCCCGGCCGGAAGATCGGGTGCAGCCCGACGGTGTTGGCGACGACGAGCCCGATGACGATGGCCCACAGCACGTACTCGATGTCGGGCAGGTGCGTGTGCGTGCTCGCGGCGACGACCTTGAGCTCGGCCTGGGCCCACTTGCCGGCCAGGCCGATCGCGATGAGCAGGAGCACGCCCGGCGCATAGCGCAGGACCGGGATGGCGGTGAAGCGTTCGGCCCGGCTCGGCGGGTCAGCGGTCACGGCGGTCATGGCGGCGTCCTACTTGATGAGGGGGACGGTGACGCTGTCCCACGGGATGGCGGGCAGCAGACGGGCGGCGGCGAGCGCGGCGACGGCCGCGGCGACACCGACGGCGATCCAGTCGAGCGGGACGCGGCGCCGCGTTCCGGTCTCCGGGTTCTCGGACATGGGGGCTCCCGGGGTTCTGGGCACGGGGAATCGCCCGGCGGCGGCCGGGTCGCGGGTGCTTGGGCTTGCTGGGGCGCGGCGGTCAGACGGCTCGGGCCGGACACAGGCACGCGCAGGTCCGGCAGCAGTCGACGTACCGCCGACTGGTCAACCGGAGTGAATTCATGCCGATACGGTAGACAATAGAAACGGGGTCGGTCAATCCCCTATCTATCCGATAGAGAATTAGGCACGGCGGCGGGACAGCGCCTATGCCCCGCGTCCATCCGTCCATCTTGCGGGAGCAATCCGGGTGCGGTCGCCGGGCCCCCTCAAGGAGCGCGGGCCAGGTCCGATGGAGGGGCCGTGAGGTCGACTGCCCGAACGCAACCCCGGGAAGAGCCCGACGGCGAGTTCCGCCGGGTCGCCGGCCGGGCCATCAGCGCCATGTTCGTCGCCGGCGGGTTGCTCACCCTCGGGCTCCCGCTGACGCTGTCCGGCATGGCCGCGCTCGTGGTCGGTGTCGTCGGCGTCGTCGCCATGGTCGCCGGGTTCGTGATGTGGCGCCTGCCCTGGCATCGCTGGCCCCGCCGCGCCTCGCTGTGGACGGTCGTGCCCGCGCTGCTGCTGCTCGGGGTGGGCAACTGGGCGGAGCCGGACCCGTACCTCGCCGCCATCCTCTACTTCCTGCTCGCGGTCTGGGTCGGCACCGCCCAGCGGCGCGGCACCACCCTCGTGCTCAGCCCCGTCCTCGCGATCGCGTACTGGATTCCGCTGGCGATCGCGTCGCACGCTCCCGGGCTGGGGCGCTCGGTGTACTACGTCACGGCCACGTGCGTGCTGGCCGGCGAGTCCGTCGGCTGGATCACCGCGCGGCTGCACGACGTCCAGCGGCGGCTGCGCGAGCAGGCCCTGACCGAGCAGGCGTTCACCGACCAGCTGACCGGGCTGCCGAGCCGGGCGCTGCTGCTGGAGCGGGCCGAGCAGGTGCTGCTCGCGGCCGACCGCCGCGGCGGGTCCAGCGCGCTGCTGCTCATCGACCTCGACCGGTTCAAGGAGGTCAACGACACGCTCGGGCACCACAACGGGGACCTGCTGCTGCGGCAGGTCGCGGGGCGGCTCACCGGGGTGCTGGGCGAGCGGGCCACGGTGGCCCGGCTGGGCGGGGACGAGTTCGCGGTACTGCTGCCGGACATCGGCGGCACCGGGGACGCGACGGCGGCCGCGGCCGAGATCACCGCCGCGCTCGACGAGCCGTTCGCGCTCGGGGGCCTGTCGCTCGAGGTGGACAGCAGCATCGGGGTGGCCGTCTACCCGGAGCACGCCACCGACTCGGCCCAGCTGCTGCAGCGCGCGGACGTGGCGATGTACGCGGCCAAGAGCGGCCACGAGCACCACGTCGTCTACGACCCCCGGTTCGACCGCCACAACCCCTACCGCCTCGGGCTGCTCGGCCAGCTCCGCCGCGCGGTCGCCACCGGCGAGCTCGTCATCTTCTACCAGCCCAAGGCCGACGCCGGCACCGGCCGGGTGCTCGGCGCCGAGGCCCTGGTCCGCTGGCAGCACCCCGAGCACGGCCTGCTCGGCCCGAACGAGTTCATCCCCCTCGCGGAGACCACGGGCCTGATCCGCCAGCTCACCTCGTACGTCCTCGAGACCGCCCTGCGCGACTGCCACGCCTGGCGCGCGGCCGGCCACGACATCTCCGTGTCGGTGAACGTGTCCGCCCGCTGCCTGCTCGACCTGGAGCTGCCCGAGGAGATCCGGCGCCTCACCGAGCAGTACGGCGTCCCGGCCGACCGGCTCGTCGTCGAGATCACCGAGAGCGTCATCATGACCGACCCGGACCGCGCCCTGGAGGTGCTCAACCGCCTGCACGAGCTCGGCGTGCGCCTGTCGATCGACGACTTCGGCACCGGCTACTCGTCGCTGGCCTACCTCAAGAACCTCCCGGTGCAGGAGCTCAAGGTCGACCGCTCCTTCGTCACCCACATGCGCGAGCGCACCAGCGAGCTCGCGATCGTGCGCTCCACCGTGGACCTCGGCCACAACCTCGGCATGCACGTCGTCGCCGAGGGCGTCGAGGACGCGGCCACCTGGGAGCAGCTGCACGCCCTCGGCTGCGACGAGATCCAGGGCTACTACCTGGGCCGCCCGATGCCCTCCGGCGAGGTCGTCACCTGGCTCGGCACCCGGGCGATGGCCACGCACGGGGCGACGAGGCTCGGCGCGCGCTGACGCCGGGGCACGGCGAGGGGCGAGCGGTGACCCGCTCGCCCCTCGGGGTGCTCAGACCGCAGCCTCGGTCCTCGGGGCAGGCGGGCGCGGTGCCGGCTCCTCGTCGTCCGCGGTGCGCGGGGTGTGGTCGTCGACCATGGTGCGCTCGTCGAACGGCAGGCGGCCGGCCAGGACCTCGTCGCAGCGGGCGCGGTCGAAGTCGTGCGTCCACTTGCCGACCAGGATCGTCGCCACCGCGTTGCCCGCGAAGTTGGTCAGGGCCCGGGCCTCGGACATGAAGCGGTCGATGCCCACGATCAGGCCGACGCCGTCGACGAGCTCGGGGCGGTGCGCCTGCAGGCCGCCCGCGAGGGTCGACAGGCCGGCGCCCGTCACGCCCGCGGCGCCCTTCGACGCGATGATCATGAAGAGCAGGAGCGAGATCTGCTGGGGGATGCTCAGCGGCTGGCCGAGCGCGTCGGCGATGAACAGCGACGCCATGGTCAGGTAGATCGCGGTGCCGTCGAGGTTGAAGGAGTAGCCGGTCGGCACGGTCAGGCCGACGACCGTGCGCGAGACGCCGGCGTGCTCCATCTTGGCGATGAGCCGCGGCAGCGCGGACTCCGACGACGAGGTGCCCAGGATGAGCAGGAACTCCCGCGCGAGGTACCTCAGCAGCAGCAGGATGTTCACCCCGGCCACCGCCCGCAGGATGACGCCGAGCACCACGAACACGAAGATCGCGCAGGTGAGGTAGAAGCCGGCCATGATCTGCAGCAGGCTCTCGATGGCGCTCCAGCCGCCGGCGCCGACGACGGCCGCGATGGCGCCGAACGCGCCGATCGGGGCCAGCCACATGATCATCGCGAGCACGCGGAAGACGAGCTTCTGCAGGTGGCCGATGCCGACCAGGATCTTCTGGCCCGACTCGCCGATCGCGTGCAGCGCGAAGCCGGTCAGCAGCGCCACGAGCAGGGCCTGCAGCACCTGGCCCGAGGTGAGCGACGAGAAGAAGCTGGTCGGGATGATGCCGAGCAGGAAGTCGGTCGTCGAGCCGGAGCCGCTCTGCGCCTGCTTCTCCGCGGCCGCCTTCGCCGCCTCGGTCAGGTGCAGGTTCGCGCCGGGCTGCAGGATGTTGCCCACGACGAGGCCGATCGCGAGCGCCACGGTCGACATGACCAGGAAGTAGCCCAGGGCCAGGCCGCCGACCCGGCCGACCCGGGCGAGCCGGCGCACCGAGCCGATGCCGAGCACGATCGTGCAGAAGATGATCGGGCTGATCATCATGCGGATGAGGCTGACGAAGCCGGTGCCGAGCGGCTTCATCTCCAGCGCCGCCTTGGGCGCGAGGAGGCCGAACGCGGCGCCGGCGACGACCGCGACGATCACGGCCAGATACAGCAGATGGGTTCGGTCGCGCCGCCGGGCGGGGGCGGCCGCGGTGGTGTCTGGGGGCGTCATACCGTGAGCATGCGAGCCGCAGTGACCCCGGTCACTATTAAGTACATTGCGTACATGTCCCCGCGCCGTTGGAGCCTCGCCCGTCAGCTGCTCGGCCTCCAGCTGACCGTCATCACCGTGCTCGTCGCCGGCACTCTCGGCGGCGCGTACGTGCAGGCCGACCGGGCCAGCCTCGACGCCGCCCGGCAGAAGGTCCTCGGCATCGCGTGGAGCGTCGCCGACTCGCCCGCCGTGCGCGACGGGCTCGCCGCCCCCGACCCGACCGCCGTCCTGCTGCCGCTGGCCGACCAGCTCAACCGCGACGCCGAGACCGACTTCGTGGTCATCATGACGACGGCCGGCATCCGGTACACCCATCCGGATCGTCGCCAGATCGGCGGGCACTTCCTCGGCACCATCGGCCCCGCGGCCCAGGGCCGCCCGCTCACCGAGACCTACACCGGCACCCTCGGCCCGTCGATGCGGGCCGTCGTCCCGGTGCGCGACGGCGACCGGATCGCCGGGCTGGTCTCGGTCGGCATCCGGCTCACCTCGGTCGCCCGCCAGGTCCGCGGCCGCATCCCGTCGCTGCTCGTGACCGCCGCGCTGGCGATGCTGCTCGCCGGGGCCGGCTCCTGGCTGGTGAGCCGGTGGCTGCGCCGGCAGACCCACGACCTCGGGCCGGCAGAACTGGCGCGGATGTACGAGTTCTACGACGCCGTCCTGCATGCCGTCCGCGAGGGCCTGCTCCTGCTCGACCGCAACGGCCGCCTGCTGCTGGCCAACGACGAGGCCCGTCGCCTGCTCGCGCTCGGCGAGGACGCGCTGGGCCGGCCGATCGGCGAGGCCGGGCTGCCCGCCGCGCTCGGCGGCGCCCTGGCCGAGGGCCGGGCCCGCACCGACGAGATCCACCTGGCCGGCGACCGGGTGCTCGTCATCAACCAGGCGCCCGCGAGCACCGCCGGCGCCGGCGCGCCGCTCGGCACCGTGGTGACCCTGCGCGACCACACCGACCTGCAGGCGCTCACCGGCGAGCTCGACTCGGTGCGCGGCTTCGCCGAGTCGCTGCGCGCCCAGGCCCACGAGGCCGCGAACCGCCTGCACACCATGCTCTCCCTGATCGAGCTGGGCCGCACGGAGGAGGCGATCGCGTTCGCCGCCAACGAGCTCGCGGTCGCGCAGCGGCTCACCGACCGGGTGGTGGGGGCCGTGCGCGAGCCGGTGCTGGCGGCGCTGCTGCTCGCCAAGGCCGCGCAGGCCGCCGAGCGCGGCGTGGACCTCGAGGTCGCGGCCGACGCGGAGGTACCGGAGGCAGCCCTCCCACCCGGGGACCTCGTGACGATCGTGGGCAACCTGCTCGACAACGCCATCGACGCCGCCGTCGCCGCCCCGCCCCCGCGCCGGGTCGAGTTCGCCGCGCTGCTGCGCGACGGGGCGCTGGTGCTGCGCGTCGCCGACAGCGGCCCCGGCCTCGACCCCGCCGACGTCACCCACGCCTTCGAGCGCGGCTGGTCGACGAAGCCAGCGGCCGGGGCACTCATGGGCCGCGGCCTCGGCCTGGCCCTCGCCGGGCAGGCGGTGCACCGGCACGGCGGCGGCATCGACGTGGACGGGGCCGCGTTCACCGTCCGGCTGCCGATGCGCGCCGCGGCGGTCGCGCCGTGATCCGGGTGCTCGTGGTCGAGGACGAGCCCATCGCGGCCGACGCCCACGTGATGTACGTCGAGCGCGTCCCCGGCTTCGCGGTGGCGGCCCGGGCCGCGACGGCCGCGGAGGCGCTGCGGGTGCTCGTGAAGGAGCGGGTGGACCTGGTCCTGCTGGACATGAACCTCCCGGACATGCACGGGATGGACCTGGTGCGCGCGATGCGGGCGGCCGGCCATCCCGCCGACGTGATGGCCGTGACCTCGGCCCGGGACCTGGACGTGGTGCGCGCGGCGGTGTCGCAGGGCATCGTGCACTACCTGCTCAAGCCGTTCGCCTTCGCCGCGCTGCGGGAGAAGCTGGAGCGGTACCGGCAGTACCGGACCCAGATCGCGCGCACGGAGTCCGTCGCGGACCAGGGCGAGGTCGACGGGCTGCTGGAGACCCTGCGCGGGCAGTCCCCGAACCACCTGCCGAAGGGGATGAGCCCCGAGTCCCTGGCGGCCGTCGCGGACCTGATCCGCGCGGCGTCCGGCGGCCTCTCCTCGGCCGAGGTGGCCCAGTCGTTGCAGGCCTCCCGGGTGACCGCGCGGCGGTATCTTGAGTATCTGGCCGAGCGCGGCGCCGCGGCCCGCCACCTGCGCTACGGCACCGGCGCGGGCCGCCCGGAGGTGGAGTACCGGTGGATACCGTGATGCGGGCGGAGCTGCGGCACCGCCGGGACGCGGCCGAGGCCGAGGCCGTCGCGCTGGAGGCCGACCTGCGCGCCGTGTTCGAGGCGTCCCGCGAGTCCAACGCCGACGACGAGCACGACCCCGAGGGCAGCACCATCGCCTACGAGCGCGCCCAGCTCACCGCGGTCCTGGCCGCCACCCGCCGGCGCCTCGCCGACCTCGACGACGCCCTGGCCCGCCTGGACGCGGGCACGTACGGCGTCTGCGAGCGCTGCGGCCGCCCGATCCCGCCCGAGCGCCTGCTGGCCCGTCCGGCCGCCCGCACCTGCGTCGCCTGCGCCTGAAAAAACGCAGCACGGCCGGTCACCCCTCCACAGGAGACCGGCCGCGCTGCTGCTCTGGTGTAGTCACGCCAGGGTGCTCAGTTCGCGGCCTCGAGCTCGGCGTTGCTGCCGCTGAACATCGTGCCGCTCTCGAAGCCGCTGGCGAAGCGCTCCTTGAGCATGTCGAGCTCGGAGAACTGGGCCTGGTGCGAGGACTCGGAGCCCTCCGCGGCGAAGACGTGGTCGTCGACCGACG
>NZ_JBEPEH010000059.1:51011-73925 GCF_040300725.1 Dactylosporangium sp. NPDC000244 | reverse complement strand
CATGAGCGGTCCGGAGCGAAGCGGAGGGGCCGCTCATCATGGGCACAGTTTCCTCATGCCGGCGCCGGAGCTTGCGGAGGTGACGGCATGAGCGGCCGGGTGATGGTGTTCGCCCCCGTGCCGGTGCTCACGGTGACGATCGAGCGCCACACGGGGCGGCGGGACCTCCACGAGGAGCTGCTCACCAACGGGCGCGCCGGCTACGACAGTGTGCCCGCGTTCGTCGACGCCGCTCGCAAGCTGCACGCCGAGGGCGCCGAGGCGGTGCTGCTCACCCGCACGCACCTCGAACCGCTGGAGGCGTCATGAGGGTTCTCGTCACCAACGACGACGGGTTCGCGGCGCCCGGCATCCTGCACCTGGCCCGGGCCGTGCACGAGGCCGGCCACGACGTCCTCGTCGCCGCGCCCGACACCGAGGTCAGCGGGGCCGGGGCCGCGCTGAGCGCGACGGTCGCGGACGGCCGCCTGGTCTACGAGCCCGTCGAGCTCGACGGGCTGCCGGGGGTGCGCGCGTACTCCGTGCCGGCCTCGCCCGCCTACATCGCCATGCTCACCGGGCTCGGCGCGTTCGGCGACCCCCCGGACCTGCTGCTGTCGGGGGTGAACCGGGGCGCCAACGCCGGGCACGCGATCCTGCACTCGGGCACCGTCGGCGCGGTGCTCACCGGCGCCGCCGACGGCCTGCGCGGCCTCGCGGTGTCCCTGAACATCCTCGGCGAGGTCGCGCTGAACGCGCTGTCGACGGTGGACGACGAGACCCGCCACTGGCCGACCGCCGCCACGATCGCGACCGGCCTGCTGGACTGGCTGGCCGCGGCCCCGGACGGCACCGTGCTCAACCTCAACGTGCCGGACCGCCCGCTGGACGCCGTCGCCGGCCTGCGCCCGGCCTCGCTCGCCCCGTTCGGCCAGGTCCAGATGACGGTCGCCGAGCACGGCACCGGCTTCGTGCGCACGGCGCTGCGGGAACGCGAGGCGGAGCACGTGCCGGGCTCGGACCTCGCGCTGCTGGCGGAGGGTTACGCGACGGTCACCGCGGTCCTGCCACCGGTGCGGCACCCGACTCTGGAGCCGCCGGACGACTGGCGGAGCTGACCGGGCCGGGCGGCCGGGCCGGCGACCGCGGCGGGCGGGTGGCCAGCAGCAGCACGAAGCCGGCCGCGCACAGCACGGCGCCGAGGCCGAAGGCGCTGCGATAGCCGAAGTGCGCCGAGACCCCCAGCAGCGACCCCGCGATCATCGCGCCGATCGGGAACGTGTTGGTGTAGAGCGTGGTGGCGGTGCCGGGCCGGGTGGGCATCATGTCCTGGATGTACGTGATGGCGACGCCGGAGATGGCGGAGATGAAGATCGCGTTCACCACCTGGGCCGCGACGAGCACCCACAGGCTCGGCGCCCACCAGGCGATCGCGTAGTACGCGGTCCCCGCCACGGCCCCGACCAGGATCAGGGCGCGGACCGGAAACCGGGTGGTCAGCGCGCCCAGGCCGAGCATGAACGGGATCTCCAGCGCCGCGCACAGGCCCAGCACCAGGCCGGCCGCGGACGCGTCGCGGTGCAGGTCCCGCTCGATGAAGAGGGGCAGCGCCTGCACGCAGAGTGTCATCGGCACCTGCAGCACCACGAACGCGACCACGGTCACCCCGAGGATCATCCGCGACACGCTCAGTGGCGACGCCGACTCGTCGGTGTGCTCGGGCCGGGGCGCCTCGAGGTCCTCGAGGCGGAGCAGGGCGACCGCGGCCGCCACCGCGTACAGGGCCGCGGCGGTGCCGTACAGCAGCCGGAACCCGCCGACGTCCAGCAGCACGGCGGCGAGGGCGGGGCCGCCGACCCAGGCCAGGGAGAACACCGTGCGCATCGCGCTGATGCCCAGCGCCGCGCGGCCCGGGGTGTCGCGCTCGAGAACCTGCCGGGCGTACGCGAACGTCTGCGGGAACAGCGAGCCCGACAGCGCGATCGCGGTCACCGAGAGGCCGAGCAGCACCCAGTAGTCGCGCACGAACGCGGTGAAGCCGCTGCCGGCCAGGCCCGCGAGGGCCGCGACGAGCAGGACCCTGCGCCGGTACGGCCCCCGGTCGGACAGCCGGCCGACGAGCGTCGTGACGAGCACGCCGGCCAGCGGGGACGCGACCAGGAACACGGTCACCCGGACCGGGCCGGCGTGCACATCGTTGCTGAGGAACAGCGCGAGGAACGGGTAGGCGACGGCGGTGGACATCCCGACCGCGAGGAACATCAGGCCGAGCGGGATCAGGGCGGGGCTCAGCCCGCGGAGCCCGGGTCGTTCGAGCGTCGTCATGTCCGGGACTTTACCGGTCAGGAAACGTGACCGACGCCTGCGAGGCCGGGGCGCTTCGCGGCGTTCTTCCGGGCGGTTCGTGATCTCGCTTACGTTTTCCTCGTTCCTCGCCGGGCACCCGATCGGGGAGAGCCGAACCGGCAAGGAGGTTGACATGAGCACGGTCACCGAGAGCATCGACGTGCACGTCCCGGTGCACACGGCCTATGACCAGTGGACCCAGTTCGAGTCCTTCCCGCAGTTCATGAGCGGTGTCGAGTCGATCCGGCAGGTCGACGCCCGGCACACCCACTGGGTGACGAAGATCGGCGGCGTGCGGCGCGAGTTCGACGCCGAGATCACCGAGCAGCACCCGGACGAGCGGATCGCCTGGAAGAGCACGGACGGCGACACCCGGCACGCGGGCGTCGTGACGTTCCACCGGCTCGGTGACACCGACACGCGGGTGACGGTCCAGCTCGACTGGCAGCCGCAGGGCCTGACCGAGAAGGCAGGCAGCGCCATCGGCGCCGACTCGATGCAGGTGAAGGCCGATACCCGGCGCTTCAAGGAGTTCATCGAGAAGCGCGGGACCGCGCCCGGCACCTGGCGCGGCGACGTACCCCCTTCAGGCACCTGACAGCTCTGATCTGAGCCGGCCCCGCACCTCCTCCCGCGAGGTGCGGGGCCGGTTTGTTTCCGGGTGACGCGCTCGGGTAGTGGGCGACGTATGACCGACCTGACGCAGCCGTCGCTCACCGTGCCGGGGGCCGCGGCATGAGGGCTGTGGTCTGGCACGGCAAGCGGGACGTGCGGGTCGACAAGGTGCCGGATCCCCGCATCGAGCAGCCCAACGACATCATCATCAAGGTGACGTCCAGCGGCATCTGCGGGTCGGATCTGCACCTGTACGAGGTGCTCGCGCCGTTCATGACCGAGGGCGACATCCTCGGGCACGAGCCCATGGGCATCGTGGTGGAGGTCGGGTCCGCCATCACCCACCTGCGCCGCGGCGACCGGGTGGTGATCCCGTTCAACATCTCCTGTGGGCACTGCTGGATGTGCGGGCGGGGGCTGATGACGCAGTGCGAGACGACGCAGGTGCGCTCGGAGGAGAAGGGCGCGGCGCTGTTCGGCTACACGCGGCTGTACGGGCGGGTGCCGGGCGGGCAGGCGGAGTACCTTCGCGTCCCGCAGGCCCAGTTCGGCCCGATCAAGGTGCCCGAGGGGACGACCGACGACCGGTTCGTGTACCTCTCCGACGTGCTGCCCACCGCGTGGCAGGCGGTCGAGTACGCCGACGTGCCGCCGGGCGGGACGATCGTCGTGCTCGGGCTCGGCCCGATCGGCGACATGGCGTGCCGGGTCGCGGTGCACCGCGGCTACCGGGTCATCTGCGTCGACGTGGTGCCGGAGCGGATGGCCCGCGCGCGGGCGAACAGGTTCGAGGTCGTGGACTTCGAGGCGCACGACGACGTGGCCGGATGGCTGCGGGACCTGACCGACGGGCGCGGCCCGGACGCGGTGATCGACGCCGTCGGCATGGAGGCGCACGGCGCGCCCGCGGGGAAGCTCGCGCAGACCGCCGCGGGCCTGCTGCCCGACGCGCTCGCGCAGAAACTCATCGAGAAGTCGGGCGTCGATCGGCTCGCGGCCCTGCAGTTGGCCATCGACACCGTCCGGCGGGGCGGGACGATCTCGATCTCTGGCGTGTACGGCGGCACGGCCGACCCGCTGCCGATGATGGTGCTGTTCGACAAGCAGATCCAGCTGCGGATGGGCCAGGCCAACGTCAAGCGGTGGGTGGACGACATCATGCCGCTGCTGACGGGCGACGGCGACCCGCTCGGCGTCGAGTCCTTCGCGACGCACCGGGTGCCGCTGGCGAACGCGCCCGCCGCGTACGAGGCGTTCCAGGCCAAGCGGGACGGCACGCTGAAGGTCCTGCTGAAGCCGTGATGAGCGGCCGCCGTCTGGCGTACCGGGGGGTTACGCCAGGCGGCGGCGCAGGAATCCCAGCGCGTGGGTGAGCAGGCGGGAGACGTGCATCTGGGAGATGCCCACGCGCGCGGCGATCTCGGACTGGCTCAGGTTGCCGTAGAAGCGCAGCGCGACGATGCGCCGCTCCCGCTCGGGCAGGCCGGCCATCGCCACCGGCAGCGACGCGCGCAGGTCGGCCAGCTCGAAGCCGGGGTCGTCGCCGCCCACGAGGTCGGCCACGGTCGTGTCCTCGCGCTCGCCGGACACGGTCGCGGGCGAGTCGAAGGAGATCGGGCGCTGCAGGTGACCGGCGGCGACGCACTCGGCGATCTCGTCCACGCCGGCGTCGAGGTGGGCGGCGAGGTCTTCGGGCCGGGGCGGGCGGCCGAGGGTGAGCGTGAGCTCGTCGCGCGCCCGGCTCAGCTGCACCCGCAGCTCCTGCAGGCGGCGAGGGAGGCGGACGGCGCCGATGTGGTCGCGGAAGTGCCGCTTGAGCTCGCCGGTCACCGTGGGGCTCGCGTAGGCGCCGAACTCGACGGCCCGCTGCGGGTCGTAGCCGTCCACGGCCTTGACCAGCCCCATCGCGGCCACCTGCGCGAGGTCGCCGAGCGGCTCGCCGGAGCCGGCGTAGCGCCGGGCCAGGTGTCGCGCGGCCGGCAGGCACAACTCGATGACCTCGTCCCGGAGGCGGGCGCGGCGGGGGTCGGCGAGGCTCAGTGAGGACAGCCGCTGGAGCATCTCGGTGGCGCCGACGGGCCAGTGGCCGTGCCCGAGGTGGACGGCCCCGAGGTCGACCGGGGTGCTCGCGCGGTCCTCGTCCGGCCAGCCGGCCTCGCCGTAGGCGTCGAGCTCCTTGGCGACGCCCGCGATCTCGAGCGCGGCGACGGCGGTGCCGCGCACGTCGGTCAGCCGGAGGTCGCCGCCCGCGCCGAGCGCGCGTTCGCGCAGGTAGAGCAGCACCTTGATGGACGCCGCGTCGATCAGTCGCAGCGCGGCCGCGTCGAGCGTGATCGTGTGCGCGCCCGCGTCGAAGCGGCGGTAGACGACGTGGCGCAGGTAGGGTACCGACGCGTAGTCGAGCACGCCGCATAACTCGAGCAGCGTCTCGTCTCCGCGGCACGACATCGTGACCGACAGCTCCATGGCCGGGTACTTGCCCAATGGCAAATATTTCAAACGTCTCGTTTCGCGGCGGACGCCGTGGGTAGGAAGCGGGGGGCGTGGTGTTTGGCCCGTGGGCGGGCCGGGAATCGGATCGGCATGAGTGGGCGGATGGCAAGGCTGGCGTACAAGCCGGTGGGGGTGCTCCTCGGCGCCGCGGCCGGGGCCGCCGCCGGGCTGATCTTCAAGCAGGTGTGGCGCGTCGCCGGGCGTGACGACGACGCGCCCAACGCCACCGACGAGGATCGCGCCTGGGGCGAGATCCTCGTGGCGGCGGCGTTGCAGGGCGCCATCTTCGCCGTGGTGAAGGCGGCGGTGGACCGGGCGGGCGCGATCGGTGTGCGCCGCGCGACCGGGCAGTGGCCCGGCTGAAGCCCGGCGCAACCAGGCAGAGTGGCGACGACGCACACGCGTCGTCGCCGCTCTGTTTTGTGTCCCGGAATCGTTTGCAACGACTTGCGATCATGGGCTCAGAAATTGCGCAAGAAGGCGACGGCAATTGCTATCGGAATCGGCCGGAAAACGCGCTGACTGAATCGGTTAAGAGGCCGCGACCTGGGCTGTAGTGCAGTTACCGGCCCGGTAAACCGCGCTGACGGTGCGGTGTGGTTGTCGAGTTTTTGCAATGAACGCTGGACTTCTGGCGGCAATACTCGTACTGTCTGCGACACCGAAACGAAACAAAAGCCTTTCCCGCATCCCGTCCGCCTGAAGGGATAGATCAATGTCGATAAAAGCACTCCGTCTGGCGCTCGTCATCGCGCTCGGGGCCACCACGCTCGCCGCGTGCGGCGACAGCAAGGACGACGCCGCCGCCGACGGCCCGACGACCATCGTGGTCGACTGCCCGCCGCAGAAGACCGACAACGGCGGCAAGTCGCTGCAGCTGTGGAACGACGACGTGGCCGCGTTCCAGAAGGCCCACCCCGGCGTCACGGTGAAGACCGTCTCCGTCGGCAGCCAGTGCGACAACCCGCCGGACTTCACCGCCCGGCTGCAGGGCGGCACGCAGGCCGACCTGTTCTACGGGTACATGACCGACCTGGACCAGGTGCTCGACGCCGACGCGGCCGAGGACATCACCAAGTACATCACCGCCGACACGATCCCGAACTGGGACAAGGTCCTGCCCGCGATCAAGGACCCGTTCATCGAGAACGGCAAGACCTACGGCATCGGCTACGCCGGCTACGGACTCGGCCTCGTCATCAACAAGAAGCTCTTCCAGCAGGCCGGCCTCGACCCCAACAAGCCCCCGGCCACCTGGCAGGAGGTCGCCGCGGCGGCCAAGAAGATCAGCGCGCTCGGCAACGGGATCGCGGGCTACCAGGAGTACAGCGCCGGCAACACCGGCGGCTGGCACTTCTCGGCCGCCCTGTACTCCCGCGGCGGCTCGGTGGTCAGCGACGACGGCAAGAAGGCCGCGTTCAACACCACCGAGGGCAAGGCGGTGCTGCAGCAGCTGCACGACATGCGGTTCACCGACAACAGCGTCGGCGAGAAGCAGCTGCTGCAGTGGGCCGACCTGCTCACCAACGCCGGCGCCGGCAAGGTCGGCATGTACGTCGGCGCGCCCGACACCATCAAGGCGATCGTCACCCAGTTCAAGGGCGCCTACGAGGACTGGGCGATCGGCCCGATGCCCGGCGACAACGGCCCGGCGAAGACCACGCTCGGCGGCGGCAGCGGCTACTTCTTCAAGAAGGGCCTCTCCCCGGCGCAGATCAAGGCCGGCCTGCAGTGGCTCGCCTTCGAGGAGTTCACGCCCGGCCAGGGCCAGTTCAACTACGTCGCCCAGAAGGCGATGGGCGTGCCCGTCGGCCTGCCCGAGCCGCTCATCTGGAAGCCCGGCACCGACGTGCAGAAGCAGGACGACGAGCTCAAGAAGGCCAACAGCAACCTGAACCTGGCCGACTACGCGCCCTACGCCAACAACCCGATCACCATCAAGGCCGAGCCGCCGCGCGCCCAGGCCATCTACGCCGTGCTCGACGCCGCGATGTCCGCGGTGCTCACCCAGCCCGGCGCCGACATCAACGGCCTGCTGAGCACGGCCGAGCAGAAGGTCAACACGATCCTGTCCCAGGAGTCCTGAGTGGACGGCGCGGTCCGGCTCGACAGCGCGGTGCGGCCGGCCCGCGCCATCCCGAAGACGCAGAGCCTGTGGCAACGACGCCTGGTGCACAACCTGACCGGGCACGGCTTCCTCGCCGGGGCGGTGGTCTGCTTCGCGGTGTTCTCGTGGTATCCGATGGTCCGCGAGTTCATCATGAGCTTCCAGCGCACCCGGCGCGGGGTCACCACCTGGGTCGGCTGGGACAACTACGTGCGCCTCTGGCACGATCCCAGCTTCGCCTCGGCGTGGCGCAACACCGCGATGTTCACGCTGCTGGCCCTGGTCATCGGGTACGCGCTGCCGTTCTTCATCGCCGTGCTGCTCAACGAGCTGCGCCACGCCCGTGGCTACCTGCGGGCCGTGGTCTACCTGCCGGTGATGCTCCCGCCCGCCTCGGCGCTGCTGCTCTTCCGCTACGCCTACGACCCGAGCGACGCCGGCATCTTCAACCACCTCCTGCACGCCGTCCACCTCCCGACGTCGCAGTGGGTGCAGTCCACCGCGATGACGACTCCCTCGCTCGTCATCGCGGCGACGTGGATGAACGTCGGAAGTTCGATCCTGGTGTACCTCGCCGCGCTGCAGAACATCCCGGGGGAGCTCTACGAGGCGGCCGAGCTCGACGGGGCCGGGCTGCTGCGGCGGCTGTGGCACGTCACCGTGCCGCAGACCCGGCTGATCCTGTCGCTGATGTTCCTGCTGCAGGTCGTGGCGACCATGCAGGTCTTCATCGAGCCGCTGATCCTGGCCGGCGGGGCCGGGGTCGAGGACTCGGCGACGTCGGTGGTCTACCTGATGTACCAGCACGCGTTCAAGCAGAACGACCTCAACGGCGCCGCCGCCCTCGGCGTGATGCTCATGGTCGTGCTGGCCGGCTTCTCCGTCGCCTACGCGCGGCTGAGCCCGAAGCAGGATTGAGGGCAGTCACATGGACACCGCCGCCCGCACGCTGATCTCCCCGGCCCGGCTCCAGCGCCCGGCCGCCCGCCGCGCCTACTGGGCGATCGTCATCGCCGTCGTGGTCCTCTTCACGATCGTGTTCACCGGCCCGCTGTACTGGATGGTGACCGGCGCGCTGAAGTCCGGCCCGGAGGTCGCCCAGATCCCGCCGACCCTGTATCCGCAGGACCCCCAGCCCGGCAACTACGCCGAGGCGTGGACGGCCCTGAGCCTCGGGCGGCTGCTGCTCAACACGGTCTGGTACGCCTTCGGTGCCCTCGCCTTCCAGCTGGTCTTCGACGTCGCCGCCGCCTACGCGTTCTCGAAGCTGCGCCCGGCGTTCGGCAACGGGATCCTGGCGCTGATGCTGGCCACGCTCATGATCCCCTCGACGGTGCTGGTGATCCCGCAGTACGTCACCGCCATCGACCTGCCGCTGGTGCACTGGAACCTGGTCGACACCCCGTGGGCGATCTGGCTGCCCGCGGTCACCAACGCCTTCAACATCTTCCTGCTCAAGCGGTTCTTCGACTCGATCCCGACCGACCTCATGGCCGCGGCGGCGATCGACGGCGCCGGGCCGCTGCGCAGCCTGTGGTCGATCGTCCTGCCGATCTCCCGGCCGATCCTCGGCGTCGTGTCCATCTTCTCGCTCACGGCCATCTGGAAGGACTTCCTCTGGCCGCTGCTGGTGGAGCCCTCGGCCGACAACCGGACCGTCAACGTCGGCATCTACGCCTTCTCGCAGGGCCTCACCCAGAACGTCGTCATCGCCGGCGCCGTCATCGCCGCCGTCCCGACCGTCGTGTTCTTCCTCATCTTCCAGAAGAACATCATGTCCGGCCTCACCACCGGCAGCCTGAAGGGCTGAAACACCCCATGTCACGTCGCATGTTCGCGGCGGCGCTGTTCGCTGCCATCATCCTGTATCCGGTCCCCGCTTCCGCCGGTGTCACCCCGCCCGGCGCCAACGTTCCCTTCACCACCTACGAGGCCGAGAACGCGGCCACCAACGGCGGTCGGGTCGGCCCGTCCGTGGACTTCACCCAGCTCGCCGCCGAGGCGTCCGGTCGCCGCGCGGTCTCGCTGCGGGCCGGCCAATGGGTCGAGTTCACGCTCAAGGCCAAGGCCGACGCGGTCAACGTCCGCTACTCGCTGCCCGACGGCAGCCCGGACGCCAAGTTGCGCGTCTCCACCGGCACCGACCTGCCCCTCACCACCCGCTACTCGCACGTCTACGGCAACTACCCGTACACGAACAACCCGGCCGACGGCGGCCAGCACCACTACTTCGACGATGTCCACGCGCTGCTCGGCCGGACCCTGCCCGCCGGGACCAGAGTCCGGTTCACCGCCACCGCGCCCGTGGTCGTCGACCTCGCCGACTTCGAGCTGGCCGGCCCGCCCGCCGCCCGCCCGTCCGGCTTCCTCAGTGCGACCGACTTCGGCGCCGACCCGAGCGGCGCCGCCGACTCCGGCGCCGCGATCCAGGCCGCCCTCGACGCCGGGAAGGCCCAGGCCAAGGGGGTCTGGCTGCCCGCCGGCACCTACGCGGTCACCCGGCACCTGACCGCCGACGGCGTGACCCTGCGCGGCGCCGGGCCGTGGCACACCGTCCTGCGCGGCGCGAACGTCGGCATCTTCGGCACCGGCGCCGCCGCCGTGCACCTGTCCGGCTTCGCCATCGCCGGCGACACCACGGTCCGCGACGACTCCACCTCGGACAGCGGCCTGGGCGGGACCTACGGCCACGGGTCCACGGTGGACGACGTCTGGATCGAGCACACCAAGGTCGGCATGTGGTTCGACGGGCCCAGCGACGGGCTCACCGTCAGCCACGCCCGCATCCAGAACACCATGGCCGACGGCGTGAACCTCCACAACGGCGTCGCCCACACCGTCATCCGCGACACCTTCGTGCGCAACACCGGCGACGACGGGCTCGCGATGTGGTCGGACGGGAACGCCGACCACGACAACGCGTTCGTGCACGACACGGTGATCGCCCCGCTGCTGGCCAACGGCTTCGCGATCTACGGCGGCCGCGACAACGCCGTCACCGACAGCGTCGCCGCCGACACCGTCACCCAGGGCGGCGGCATCCACGTCGGCAACCGCTTCGGCGCCGTGCCGCTCGCGGGCACCACGACCATCGCCCGCAACGTGCTGCTGCGCGCCGGGAACCTGGTGCCGAACCCGCCCGAGGAGGTCGCGGCGCTGTGGTTCTACGCCGCGGACGCCCCGATGACCGGTGCCGTCGACGTGCACGACGTGTCCATCGTGGACAGCCCGTTCGCGGCCGTGCAGTTCTTCGGCAAGCGCATCGACAACGTGCGCCTGGACCGGGTCGCGATCATCCGGCCCGGGACGTTCGCGCTCCAGCTGCAGGCGCCCGGGTCCGCGCGCTTCTCGTGGGTGATCGCGACCGCCGGGAAGTACGACTGCGGCAGTGGCTTTGTCATCGACCGCGGCCCCGGGAACCTCGGGTGGACGGGCACCCGCTGCGGCTTCCCGCCCGCCGGCGCGCTGAAGCTGAGCGCGGACAGCCTCGACTTCGGTAACCAGGCCCTGCACACCGCCGGGACCAAGACCTTCACCATCACCAACCCCGGCCCGAAGCCGATCGACGTCCGCGCGCTGCGGGCCCCGGCCGGCTACACGGCCACCGCCCCGTGCTCGACGATCGCCGTCGGGGCGACCTGCACGGTCACCGTCACCTTCGACCCGGACCACGCCGGCGTCTTCGCCGAGCGGATCATGGTCGACACCACCTCGCCCGCCGGGCCGTACGTCGTCTCCGTCCGGGGCATCGGCTTCGACCCCGACGGCAACCTCGCGCTCGGCCAGCAGATCACGTCCAGCTCGCAGGCGCTGTCCTGGACCGGGCCGGCCAACCTGATCGACGGCGACCCCGGCACCTACTTCGAGAGCGCCAACAACGCCTTCCCGCAGACCGTGACCCTCGACCTCGGCGAGACCCGCACCGTGGACCGGCTCGTGCTCAAGCTCCCGCCGAACTGGGGCGCCCGCACCGAGACGATCGAGGTCAACGGCCTGGTGCCGGCGACGGACTACACCCTCGACCCGGACACGGGCAACGCGGTCACCATCACGTTCCCGCCGGCCGCGCTGCGCACGATCACCCTGACCTTCACCGCGAACAACGGCTGGCCCGCCGCCCAGCTGTCCGAGTTCGAGGTCTACGCGCATTAGAAGGGAGCAGCACATGCAACGACGACTGATCGTCGCGGCGGCCGCCACCGCCGCGGCCATCGCCGCCACCGCCGTCGCCCTGGCCGCCCGTCCCGCCGACGCGGCCACCGCCACCTACCAGGCCGAGTCGGCCACCCTCTCCGGGGGCGCCGCCGTCGCCACCGACCACAGTGGATACACCGGCAGCGGGTTCGTCGGCGGCTACACCGACGGCAACAAGGGCAGCGCCGCCACCACGTTCAGCGTGCAGGCCGGCAACCAGCTGGCGCTGCGGTACGCCAACGGCACCGGCTCGGCCAAGACGCTCTCGCTCTACGTCAACGGCGCCAAGCTGCGGCAGATCTCGCTGCCGGCGACGGCGAACTGGGACACGTGGTCGACGGCGACCGAGTCCGTCTCGCTGACGGCCGCGAGTAACACGGTCGCGTACCGGTTCGACAGCGCCGACTCCGGCAACGTGAACCTCGACAGCGTCACGGTGTCGACCGCCACCTCGAGCGGCCTGGAGGCCGAGAACGCCACGCTGTCCGGCGGCGCCGTCGTGGCCACCGACCACAGTGGATACACCGGCACCGGGTTCGTCGGCGGCTACACCGACGGCAACAAGGGCAACGCCGCGACCACCTTCACGGTGCCGGCGACCTCGTCGCTGACGCTGCGGTACGCCAACGGGACCGGGTCGGCGATGACGCTCTCGCTGTACGTCAACGGCGCCAAGCTGCGGCAGATCTCCCTGCCGGCGACGGCGAACTGGGACACCTGGGCCACGGCGACCGAGTCGGTGAACCTGACGGGCGCGAGCAACACGGTCGCCTACCGGTTCGACAGCACCGACTCCGGCAACGTCAATCTGGACAACCTGACCGTGGGAGCGGCCCCTTCGCCGAGCCCGTCGACGTCGACCTCGCCGCCCCCGACCGGTTCGGCCTCCACCTACGAGGC
Source organism: Dactylosporangium sp. NPDC000244 (assembly GCF_040300725.1). Lineage (NCBI taxonomy): Bacteria > Bacillati > Actinomycetota > Actinomycetes > Micromonosporales > Micromonosporaceae > Dactylosporangium > Dactylosporangium sp. NPDC000244. The sequence continues at coordinate 61,291 of NZ_JBEPEH010000059.1, read as the reverse complement.
CGAGACCGCGTTCTTCTCCGGCGGGCCGAGCGTCTCCGGCGATCACCTCACCGGCTTCTCCGCCGTGGGCGCGCGGGTCATCGTGTCCGTGAACGCACCCGCCGCCGGCGCGCGGCAGGTCTCGCTGCGCTACACGAACACGTCCGGTGCCGTGCGCACGCTGTCGCAGTACGTCAACGGCATCAAGATCGGACGCGTGAACCTGCCGGCCGGGTCGGGGTGGCTCACCGCCAACCAGACCGTCACCCTCCGCGCCGGGCTCAACCTCATCGGCTGGCAGGTCGACAGCGGCGACACCGGCGGCGTCGACATCGACTCGGTCGGCGTAACCGGCGGACTGGCACTGGCCACGCGCGGGGCGACGCTGCCCTACACCGAGTACCGCGCGGCCGACGCGACCACGAACGGCACGAAGCTCGCCGCGAGCCGCACCTTCCTCACGGTGGCCAGCGAGGCGACCGGGCGGCAGGCCGTCCAGCTCACCGGCACCGGGCAGTACGTGCAGTTCACGCTGAGCAAGCCGGCCAACGCGCTCACGATCCGCTACTCGATCCCGGACAGCGCGGACGGGGCCGGGGCGAGCGCGCCGATCTCGCTCTACGCGAACGGCACACACGTCAAGGACATCACGCTCACGTCCCGCTACTCGTGGGTCTACGGGTCGTACCCGTACACGAACGTCCCCTCGCAGGGCTCGGCGCATCACTTCTTCGACGAGACCCGCGCGACGATCGGTGACTGGCCCGCCGGGACCGTCCTGAAGCTGCAGAAGGACGCGTCCGACACGGCGAGCTCGTACACGATCGACGTCGTCGATGCCGAGCAGGCCGCGGCCGCGTACACCGTGCCGGCGAACTTCGTGTCCATCACCAACTACGGCGCCACCTCCGGCGACGGCTCGGACGACACCGGCGCGATCAACAACGCCGTGTCGGCCGCGCGCAGTGCCGGGCAGGGCGTGTGGATCCCGGCCGGGACGTTCGACATCACCAGCCGGATCAACCTCGCGGGCGTCGCCGTGCGCGGGGCGGGGCAGTGGTACAGCACCGTGAAGGGCCGCAACGGCAAGGGCGGCTTCTTCGCCACCGGCTCCGGGGTCACCATCGCCGACCTGACGATGTCCGGCGACGTCACCTACCGCGACGACACCAACTTCGACACCGGCATCGAGGGCAACTTCGGCACCGGCTCGCTGCTCTTCGACGTGCGCATCGAGCACACCAAGACCGGCGTGTGGGTCTCCGCGGGCACCGACGGCCTGTACGTCGCCGCACTCCGCATCGCGAACACGTTCGCCGACGGCGCGAACCTCAACGCCTACCAGGGCAACGTCAGCAACACGCGCTTCGATCAGTCCTCGGTGCGCAACACCGGCGACGACGCCCTGGCGATGTTCTCCCAGACGAACCCGGTGACGAACTCGTCGTACACCTTCAACACGGTCCAGACGCCGCTGCTGGCCAACGGCATCGGCATCTACGGCGGCAGCGGCAACGTGGCCGCGGACAACCTGGTGTCGGACACCGTGACGGGCTCGGCCGGCATCACCGTCAGCAGCCGCTTCGGCATCCCGTTCAGCGGGCCGACGACCGTCACCCGCAACACCCTCACGCGCACCGGCGGCTACGAGCCGAACTGGCAGTCGAACCTCGGCGCGCTGTGGGTCTACGCCAACCAGTCGGACATCACCACGCCGGTGACCCTGTCCTACAACACGATCGCGGACAGCACCTACCAGGCGGTACTGCTCAGCGACAGCCACCGCATCGGCAACCTGCTGCTGGACCACCTCACCATCACCGGCGCCGGCACCTGGGGCATCGACGTGCTCAACGTCAGCGGCGCCGCCACCGCCAACTACGTGACCGTCACCGGGGCCGCATCCGGCGGCCTCAACAACCCGGGCGGTTACCCGATCACCCGCGGCCCGGGCAACTCGGGCTGGTAAACCCGCAACCTCATTGGGGAGACGCTCCATGCGTTCGAACGGCTGGTGGCGCACCGCCGCCATCTACCAGATCTACCTGCGCAGCTTCGCCGACGGCAACGGAGACGGCGTCGGCGACCTCGCCGGCCTCCGGGCGCGGCTGCCGTACCTGCGGGAACTGGGCGTCGACGCGCTCTGGCTGACGCCGTGGAACGTCTCCCCGATGGCGGACGGCGGCTACGACGTCGCCGACTACCGCGACATCGACCCGCTCTTCGGCACCCTCGCCGACGCCGAGGGCTTCCTCGCCGAGGCGCACGAGCAGGGCCTTCGGGTGCTCGTGGACCTGGTGCCGAACCACTGCTCGGACGCGCATCCGTGGTTCCGGGCGGCGCTCGCCGCGCCGCCCGGCGACCCGGCCCGGGAGCGCTTCTGGTTCCGGCCCGGCCGCGGCGCCGGCGGTGAGCTGCCGCCGAACGACTGGCGCTCCTACTTCGGCGGCCCGGCCTGGACCCGGCTGCCCGACGGCGAGTGGTACCTGCACATGTTCGCCCCCCAGCAGCCCGAGCTGAACTGGGAGCACGAGGGCGTGCGGGCCGAGTTCGAAGACGTGCTGCGGTTCTGGTTCGACCGCGGCGTCGACGGCTTCCGCATCGACGTCGCCCACGGCCTCATGAAGACCCCCGGCCTGCCGGACGTGGGCGCCGACCCGGACCCGGCCGACCTGCCCTACCAGGACCACGAGGGCGTCCACGAGATCTACCGCGCCTGGCGGAGCATCGCCGACGCCTACGCCGACCCGCGGGTCTTCGTGGGCGAGGTCTGGCTGCCGACGACGGCGCAGTTCGTGCGGTACCTGCGCCCGGACGAGCTGCACTCCGCGTTCAACTTCGAGTTCCTGTGCTGCGCCTGGGAGCCCAACGCGATCCGCAAGACGATCGACGACACCCTCGACACGCACCGGCTCGTGGGCGCCCCGCCGACCTGGGTGCTGTCCAACCACGACACCATCCGCCACGTGACCCGCTACGGCCGCGAGGACACCACGTTCGACCTCGGCAACCGCCGCCACGGCGCGTTCACGGACCCGGCCGTGGGCACCCGCCGGGCCCGCGCCGCCGCCCTGCTCACCCTGGCCCTGCCCGGCGGCGTGTACGTCTACCAGGGCGACGAGCTCGGCCTCGCCGAGGTCGAGGACATCCCGCTGGAGCGCATCCAGGACCCGACGTGGGAGCGCTCGGAGCACACCGACCGCGGCCGCGACGGCTGCCGCGTCCCGCTGCCCTGGTCCGGCGGCGAAGCCCCGTTCGGCTTCTCGCCGCCGGGCGCGGCCGAGGCGTGGCTCCCGCAGCCCGCGAGCTGGTCGGCCCTGACCGTCGAGGCCCAGGAGCCGGACGCCACCTCCATGCTGCGGTTGTACCGCCCGGCGCTCGCGATCCGCCGCGAGCACCTGACCACGCTGCCGGAGGACATCGCCTGGATCACGAGCGACGACGGCGTCCTGGCCTTCCGCCGTGGCGACGGCTTCGCGTGCGTCGTGAACTTCACCGCGGCCCCGGCCCGCCTCCCCGCCCACACCGAAATCCTCCTGACCAGCGAGCCCCTGCTCGACGGCCTCCTGCCGGCCGACGGGTGCGCCTGGCTGGCCCTCTGACGGCACCGCCCCGCCGGGGTCCGGTCGTTCGCGTCCGGGCCCCTGGCGGGAAACTTGCGGTCCGTGGCTTTCCAGACACTTCCCCCGGGGCCGCCGCGGGTGTGACGCTGCTCGGGTGAGAACGATCCACCGAGTCGTGGTGCTCGTGCTCGACGGGGCCAAGCCGCTCGACGTGGGCATTCCGGCGCAGGTCTTCACCAACCGGCCGGGGATGCCCTATGCCGTGCACGTGTGCGGGGCCGCGCCCGGCCTGGTCGCCGGGGGAGACGGGCTGGCCTACCACGTGGCCGAGGGGCTCGACGCGTTCGACGCCGCCGACACGATCTTCATCCCCGGATACCGGCACCCCGACCGGGAGGAGCCGCCGGCCGAGGTCGTCGCCGCGCTGCGGGCCGCCCACGCGCGCGGGGTGCGGCTCGCCGCGATCTCGACCGGCGCGTTCGCGCTCGCCGCGACCGGGCTCCTGGACGGCAAGCGGGCCACCACGCACTGGCACTACACGCGCGAGCTCGCCCGGCGCCACCCCGCCATCCGCGTCGACGAGGACGTGCTCTTCGTCGACGAGGGGGAGGTGCTCACCTCGGCCGGGGCGGCCAGCGGGATCGACCTCTGCCTGCACCTGGTGCGGCGGGACCACGGCGTCGCGCTGTCCAATGTGGTCGCCCGGCGGCTCGTCGCGGCGCCGTACCGCAGCGGGGGACAGGTGCAGTACATCCCGCGCAGCGTTCCCGAGGCCGTCGGCGAGCACTTCGCCGCCACCCGGCAGTGGGCGCTCGAGCGGCTCGGGGAGCCGCTGGCCCTCGAGGACCTGGCGCGCAACGCGAACGTGTCGGCGCGGACGTTGTCGCGGCGGTTCGTGGAGGAGACCGGCTACACGCCGACCCAGTGGATCCTGCGCGCCCGCGTCGACCAGGCGCGGGAGCTGCTGGAGCGCAGCGAGCTCGGCGTCGAGCAGATCGCGGCGCGGGTCGGGCTCGGGACCGGGTCGAACCTGCGGCTGCACTTCCAGCGGATCCTGGGCACGTCACCCAGCGAATACCGGCGGACCTTCGCCCGGCCGCATGGCGAGATGCTTGCGGAGGCTGGCTAGCCGTCCGCTGTCGGGGAGATCGTGCGGACGGGGACGATTACCGCATGTCTGGACGAATTGCCATCAACGGTTTCGGTCGCATCGGCCGCAGCGTGCTCCGCGCGATCGTCGAGCGCGGCAGCGAGCTGGAGGTCGTCGCCGTCAACGATCTCGCGGCGCCGGCGGCGCTGGCGCAGCTGCTGCGGTACGACACCACCCTCGGAAGATTCGGGCGCCCGGTCGCGGCCGAGGGGGACGAGCTGGTCGTCGACGGCCGGCGCATCCGGGCCCTGGCCGAGCGTGAGCCGCTCAAGCTGCCCTGGGCCGAGCTCGGCGTCGACATCGTGCTCGAGTCCACCGGCCGGTTCACCGCCGCCGACGCCGCCCGCGCGCACCTGGAGGCCGGCGCCGAGCGCGTGCTCGTGGGCGCGCCGTCCGCGGGGGCCGACGTCACGCTCGCGTACGGGGTGAACACCGAGGCCTACGACCCGTACCGGCACACCATCGTGTCGAACGCCTCCTGCACCACCAACGCGCTCGCCCCGCTGGCCGCCGTGCTCGACGGGCTCGCCGGGATCGAGCACGGGTTCATGACCACCGTGCACGCGTACACGCAGGAGCAGAACCTCCAGGACGGCCCGCACCGGGACCCGCGCCGCGCCCGGGCCGCCGGCGTGAACATCGTGCCGACCACCACCGGCGCCGCGAAGGCGATCGGGCTCGTGCTGCCGGGCCTGGCCGGGCGGCTGTCCGGCGACTCGATCCGGGTGCCGGTCCCGGTCGGATCGCTGGTCGAGCTCAACGCGACCGTCGAGCTCGACGTGACGCGCGAGGCGGTGCTGGACGCCTACCGCGAGGCGGCCGAGGGCCCGCTGAAGGGCATCCTGTCGTACTGCACCGACCCGATCGTCAGCGCGGACATCGTCGGCGACCCGGCGTCGTGCGTCTTCGACTCGGCGCTGACCAGGGTCGACGGGCGGCATGTCAAGGTCGTCGGCTGGTACGACAACGAGTGGGGCTTCGCCAACCGGGTTGTCGACACCCTCGGCCTGATGAGTGCAAAAACCATCGCGTAGATCGCACCCGCTTACGGAGCGGCGGCCGTCGAGGACCGGACGATGAGCTCGGGCTCGAACAGCTCCTCCTCGAGGGGCACCGGCCGCCGCTCGATCTGCGCGACCAGGGAGTTCACCGCGGCCACCCCGATCGCGCCGATCGGCTGGCGCACGGTGGTCAGCGGCGGGTCCATCATCGGCATGTAGACCGAGTCGTCGAAGCCGACGACGGAAAGCTGCTCGGGCACCCGCAGCCCCTGCTTGCGGGCCCCGCGGATGGCGCCGAGGGCGAGCGTGTCGCTGGCGCAGACCACGGCGGTCGCCCCGGCCTCCAGCAGCGGCGCGACCGCCGACTGCCCGCCGGCGATGGAGAACATCGTGTGCGCGACGAGCCGCTTGTCGGTGGCGAGCTTGCGGAACTCGGTCAGCTTGCGCTCCGAGGGCACGTGCCCGCGCGGCCCGACGATCAGCCCGATCCGCTGGTGGCCCAGGTCGCGCAGGTGCGTGACGGCCAGGTCGACCGCGACCGCGTCGTCGACGGCGACCCGCGGCACGCCGAGGTTCTCGTCGGCCTCGTTGATGAGCACGATCGGCAGCCGCCGGGCCCGCAGCGCCTTGGCCTGCTCGGGCCCGGCGTCGACGTAGCTGGCCCCGACGAAGATGATCCCGGCGACCTTGCGGGCCAGCAGCATCTCGATGTAGTGCGCCTCAGACACCCCGTCGGCGGTGCGGGTGCACAGCACCGGGATGAGCTTCTGGCGCACCAGGGCGCCGGCCATCGCCTCCGCGTAGGCGGGGAAGATCGGGTTGTGCAGGTCGGGCAGCACCATGCCGACCAGGCTGCCGAGCTCGCGCCGGTGCCGGGTCGGGCGCTGGTAGCCCAGCACGTCGAGCGCGGTCAGCACCGCGTTGCGGGTGTCCGCGCCGATCCCGGGCACGTCGCGCAGGACGCGGCTGACCGTCGCCTCGCTGTACCCCGCGTACTTCGCCACCTCGGAGAGCCTCGTCGCCACGGGCTCAGCGTACCGTCTCCGGCAAGAACCGTCGCTATGCCCGCAAGAACCTGCGCATCGTGCCGGCGACCGCTCGGAACTCGCCGTGCGTGCGCTTCTCGACCCGGCCTGACCTCGGCGTGTTCCAATATGGGCATGGTTGCGCCCCGCACTGGCTTGGATCCCTCCCGCTTGACCGTCGCCGTCGAACGGGTGTTCAGCCTGTTGCGGCAGGGCAACCCGCCCAACGACATCAGCCTGACCGCCGCGTCGACGATCTGGCGGCTGCAGCAGGAGGGGCCCCGCAAGCTGACCGACCTCGCCGCCGCGGAGGGCGTGACCCAGCCGGCCATGACCCAGCTCGTGCAGCGCCTGGAGCGCGAGGGCCTGGTGGTCCGCTCCGCCGAGCCGACCGACCGCCGCGTCGTGCTGATCGAGGTCACCCAGGCCGGCATCGACCTGCTGGAGCGGCGCCGCGCCGTGCGGGCCGGGCACCTGGCCGGGCTGATGGCCGGCCTGACCGAGCAGGACGAGGAGCTCATCGCCGCCGCGCTGCCGGCCCTGGAGCGCCTGGCCCGCGAGCGCCGCTAACCGTACGCCGGAACAGGGCTCGCCTTCAGGCTCACCGTCTCGCCGCGCAGGATCGGCAGCACCGTGGCCGGGATGTGGGCGGTGACCGTCGGCTGCAGGAAGTTCGAGAGCGGGTCGCGGAACACGCCGTAGTCGTCGTAGTGGATGGGGATCACGCGGTCCGGCCGGATCAGGTTGGCCAGGGCCACGCCGTCGCGGGCGTCCATGGTCACCAGCGCGCCCAGGATGCGGGTGCCGCCCAGGTGCAGCAGCGCCGTGTCGATGCCGGGGAAGCGGTCGGGGATGTCGCGCAGCACGCGCCGGTTGAATCTGGTGTCGCCGGAGACGTACAGGCGCAACCGGCGGAACCCGTCGACCTCCCAGTCCAGGATCGTGCCGATGGTCGTCGGCATCGCCAGGTGCAGCCCGGTCGGCCCGTGGCGAGCCGGGACCGCGGTGATGCGCAGGGTCTCGTTGCCGCGGCGCAGCACCATGTCGCTCCACGGGCGCAGCCCGACGGCATCGTCGAAGCGCCACCGCCGGAGCCGCCGCGCGGCCGGGACGGTGGTGAGCACGGGCACGTCGCGGGAGAGCCGGTGGCGGGCGATCCGGTCGAAGTGGTCGCCGTGCAGGTGCGACAGCACGACGGCGTCGAGCGGGGGCAGGTCGTCGGGGCCGAGCGCGGGCTCGGTGAGGCGGCGGCTCGACACCCCGTGGCCGAGGTAGGCGCGCTGCCCGCGGTGCAGGAAGTTGGGGTCGGTCAGCAGGGTGAACGTGCCGATCCGGAGCAGGACGGTCGCGGTACCGATGAACGTGGCGGACGTCTCCATGTCGCCTCCTTCGTCGTCGACGCGGTCCACTACCCCCCTTCCGCCGGACGACACGGCATCATCGGCTCCGTGGGCGGCGACGAGCTGATCGCGGCTCTCCGGCCCCAGTCCGGGCCGCCGCCGCCGTTCTTACGTCGCGGCCGTTCTTGCGTCGCTGTTGGCCTTGCGTCGCTGTTGGCCTCGCGGCGACTTCGGGCCGCGACGGCGGCTGAACGAGTCGCCGTCCGGCGTGCGGCCCGAATACATCAGCCCGCTTCGGGTAAGCGAGCTTCATGGCTGCAAACAGGAAGCGCTCCGGCACCCTCGACGCCGCCGAGCGCGACGCGATGTCCGACAGCACCTTCGCGTTCCCGCGGCTGCGCAAGGAGCCGCTCAACGACGCCACGCATGTGCGCAACGCGATCGCGCGGTTCGATCAGGTGCGCGACGCCAGCGACGAAGAGCGGGCCGAGGCGTTCCGGCGCATCAAGCGGGCCGCGAAGCGCTACGACGTCGAGATGACCGAGACGAGCTGGCGGGAGCTCGGCAAACCGACGCGCACGACGAAGTCCTCGGACAAGCCGCGCACCCCGAACAAGGCGACCCGCAACCAGCCCCGGTCCGAGCGCTCGCGCGACGACCTCTACGCCGAGGCCAAGAGCCGCAACATCCGCGGCCGGTCGGCGATGACCAAGGCCGAGCTGGTGCAGGCGCTCGGGAACCGCTGACGTGGGGCGCCCCCGCATCGTCATCGTCGGGGCGGGGTTCGCGGGCTACCAGGCGGCGCGGACGCTGCTGCGCCGGTCCCGTGGCGCGGCCGAAGTCGTGCTCGTGAACCCCACCGACTACTTCCTGTACCTGCCGCTGCTGCCCGAGGTGGCGGGCGGCGCCCTCGACCCGCGCGCCATCTCGGTGCCGCTGCCGGACACGCTGCCCGGCGTGCGGCTCGTGCTCGGCGAGGTCGACGCCGTCGACCCGCACGCGCGCACCGTCCGGTACGTAGGCCCGGAGGGGGATGTGGGCTCGTTGGAGTACCACCGGCTGATCCTGGCGGCCGGGAGCGTCACGAAGCTGCTGCCCATCCCGGGCGTGGCCGACCACGCGCACGGCTTCCGCGGCATCCCCGAGGCGTTGTACCTCCGCGACCACCTCATCCGCCAGATCGAGCTCGCCGACGCCGCCGAGGACGCCGCCGAGCGCCGGGCGCGGATGACGTTCGTGGTCGTCGGCGCCGGATACACCGGGACCGAGGTCGCCGCCCAGGGCCAGCTGCTCACCGCCGACATCGCCGCCCGCCACCCGCGCCTGCGCGACGAGCCGCCGCGCTGGCTGCTGCTGGACACGGCCGATCAGGTGCTGCCCGGCATGGACGCGCGCATGGCGGCCGGTGCCGAGCGGGTCCTGCGCCGGCGCGGCATCGAGGTGCGGCCCGGCACCTCAGTGCGGGAGGCGACGGCCGACGGCGTCACGCTCACCGACGGGCGCGATGTGCCCTCGCGCACCCTGGTCTGGTGCGTCGGCGTACGGCCCGACCCGGTCGTCGAAGGCGCCGGGTTGCCCACGGAGGCGGGCCGCGTCCGCGTCGACGCGCACCTGCGAGTGCTCGGCTTTCCCGACGTCTATGCCTGCGGGGACGGCGCCGCGGTGCCGGACCTGTACAACCCCGGCCGCTACACGCCGATGACCGCGCAGCACGCGGTGCGGCAGGGGCGGCTCGTCGCGAGCAACGTCGCGGCCTCCTACGGGATCGGGCGGCTTCGGCGGTACCGCCACCGCGACCTCGGCTTCGTGGTCGACCTCGGCGGTAGGGAGGCCGTCGCCAACCCGTTGCAGGTGCCGCTGTCGGGCCTGCTCGCGCGCACGATCACGCGCGGCTACCACCTCGCGGCCCTGCCCGCCAACCGCCTGCGGACCGCCACCGGCTGGCTGTTCACCGCGGCCGGCTCGCGCCCGGGCGTGCAGCTGGGGCTGGTCCGGGGGCGCGAGGTGCCGCTCGACACCGAGACGCCCGAGCTCGCCCGGCACCGTTAGCCGTCGCTCGGCACGCTTCGCTGTCCGGATGTTGCGGTATGTAGGTGCTTCTGCCGGCGGGCGCGTGCGTGCTGCCGGGCACGCTGTGGTGTTCGGTTGTTGCGGCGTGTAGTTCGGCTTGGTCGGCGCGGCCGGGGTTTCGCGCGACAGCGGCTTGGCCGGGCTAGTGCCGG
>NZ_JBEPEH010000059.1:0-50913 GCF_040300725.1 Dactylosporangium sp. NPDC000244 | reverse complement strand
GGTCGCCGCCGGCCTGCTGCCGCGCTTCGCGCGAGTCTGGGCAGGCACGACCGGCCGTTGGCCGCTCCATTCGCGCGACAGCGGCTTGGCCGGGCTAGTGCCGGTCGCCGCCGGCCTGCTGCCGCGCTTCGCGCGAGTCTGGGCAGGCACGACCGGCCGTTGGCCGCTCCATTCGCGCGACAGCGGCTTGGCCGGGCTGGTGCTGGTCGCCGGCCCGCCGCCGCGCTTCGCGCGAGTCTGGGCAGGCACGACCGGCCGTTGGCCGCTCCATCACCGTGGGTGAGGCCGGGTCCCACCCGGCCGAATTAGGGTCGACCCTATGTCAACGACCGCCACCGCCCTCGCCGTCATCGTGATCGTGCTGATCGTCATCGCCGCGGTCGCGACGGGCATCGGCCAGCGTCGCCGCTCCAAGGATCTGCGCCGGCGGTTCGGCCCCGAGTACGACCGCGCGGTCGCGGAACAACCCTCCCGGCGTGCGGCCGAACGCGACCTGCGCCAGCGCGAGCAGCACCACGACAGCCTTGCGCTGCGGGACCTGGACCCGAACCAGCGCCGCGTGTACGCGGACCGGTGGCAGCGGACCCAGGCCCACTTCGTCGAGGAGCCCGAGGCGGCGACGCGGGAGGCCGACCAGCTCGTCACGCAGGTCATGGCCGAGCGTGGCTACCCGGTGGACGACTTCGACACGCGGGCCCAGGAGCTCAGCGTCGAGCACGCCGAGACCCTGGGTCACTACCGCGAGGCGCACGAGATCAACAAGGTCAACGAGCGCGGCCAGGCTTCGACCGAGCAGCTGCGCCAGGCCCTGATGCACTACCGAGCCCTCTTCGCCGATCTGCTCGGCGACCGCCCGGCTACCGGAAAGGCATGATCGCCATGCGTGACCCGTCAATGGATCCCGAGCAGCCGACCTACCCGACCTCGGAGCCACCGGCTGCGCCGCCGCCTACCGCACCTTCACCCGGTGCGCCTTCCCGTGGTGCGCCTCCGCCTGGTTCGCCTTCACCTGCCGCACCTCCGCCTGGTTCGCCTTCACCTGCGGCGCCTCCGCCTGGTGCGCCTCCGCCCAGCGCGCCTTCACCCGGTGCGTTTTCGCCCGAGTCGCCTGCTGCGGGGGCGCCTGTGCCGGGTGAGACCGTTTCGCGGCCGACCGGCGATTCGCCCGCCACCACGCCTGCTCAGACGCCCTCCCCGACGGGCGCTCAGACGGCGGCCGAGGCCGCGCCGGGTGCCGGGACGCGGGAGACGCCGATCTGGGACAGCGCGCGGGCCGAGGAGATCCGCCGGCGCTGGCACGACCTGCAGACCAGTTTCGTCGAGAACCCCGCCCGCAGTGTCGGCGAGGCCCGGCAGCTCGTGGACGAGGCGGTCGAGGGTCTCACGGCCAGCGTCCGCGGGCGGGAGGAGCAGCTTGAGCGGGCCGGCGCGCGTTCGTCGGACAGTACGGAGGGTATGCGTGACGCTGTGTTGCAGTACCATCACCTGCTTGATCGGCTGCTGTCGGTCTGACGAGGTTTGATCTACTTGGCGGCATGAGTGAGCTGCGTGGGCTGTTCGCGCGCTGGGCACAAGGCTGGACCGCCGCGCGGGAACTGCCCGCGGCCGACGACCTCGGCGACGGGCTGCGGGTGCACTGCCGGCAGATGGGGCGCGAGATCGAGTACTTCGCGCTCGACGACGACCCCGGCGCGCTGACCCGCCTGGCCGGTCTCGTCGCGGCCGAGGACGCGATCACGTGGCTGACCGTCCCGACGACCGACCCCGCCCGCTCGGCCGCGGCGATCGAGGGGGCCGGGCTGGTGCTGCTGCGGTCCTCGGAGCGGCTGATGGCCACCGACCTGGGGACGCATCCGCGGGTTGCGGTGCGAGAGCCGTACCAGATGGAAATCCAGGCTGATGAGTCCTGCATCCGCGTGTCCGTCTCCGCGCCCGGCGACGCGTGGGCGGCGCGCGGCTTCGCCGGCCTCAGTGCCCGCACGGCCGTGCCCGACCGGATTCTGACCGGCCCCGACCATCGGCGCCGCGGCCTGGCCGCCGCCGTCATGGGCGCCCTCGCGTCCGCCGCCGCCGAGCGGGGCGCCGAGGAGGGCATCCTCGTCGCGAGCGAGGAGGGCCGGCTGCTCTACCGCACGCTCGGGTGGCGCGAGGCCGCCCAGGTGCTGATCGCGTCGACGCCGGGGGTCGAGTACCCGGTCTGAAGCGCCTTGGTCACGCCGTGTCGGTGCTGAGCGACGGCGTCCCGCCGGGGCACGTGACGGTCATGGTGACGCGGGTGTTGCCGTGCCGGAACGTCACGCTCGCGGCGGCGGCCGGCCCGGTCTGCTCGTCGTCGACCTTCCACGACTTCGCCGGCGTCCGATCGGTGATCCGCGCCAGCCCGTCGGCGCACTCGGCCGTGACCGCGCCGCCCTCCGAGGTGAACGTCCGCGAAGCCGGCGGCCGCTCGGTCGGTGGCGGCGTGGCCGGGTCCGTGGTCGTCACCCCGCCGGTCGCACCGCCGGTCGGGCCGGGGGCCGCGCCGCTGGTCGCCACCGCGGTGCCGCCGCCGTTGCCCGCGACGCCCGGCCCCTTTTCGGTGGCCGCGGTGCCCGGGTTCGCGGCGGCGCCGGACGAATTGTCGGACCGGCTCGCAACCACCGGGGAGACGGTCGGGTCCGCAAGCCAGGGCTGGACGTCCGCCGGCACCGCGTGGTCCGGCGCCGACACGAGCACCCAGGCGAGGACGACAGCCGCCGTCGCGCCCCCGGCCGCCGCCACCGCCGGCCACGCCGTGTCCCGAATCCGCGACGGGCGCGGCTCCGCCGTGGCGCGCAGGACCGCGGCGACCTCCGCGGCGCTCGGCCGCGACCGCGGATGCTTGGCGAGGCAGCGGCGGCACAGGTCGGCGACGGCGGGCGGCACGCCGGGCAGCCGGGGGAGCGGTGCCGGGACCCGGTGCTGGTGCGCGTCGAGCACGTCCGGCCCGTCGGCGACCGGCCAGGGCAAAGTGCCGGCGAGGAGTTTGTACAGCACCACGCCCAGCGAGTACACGTCGGACGCCGCGGTGACCGGGTCGGAGCCGAGGCGCTCCGGCGCCAGGTACTGCGGGGTGCCGAACACCGGCCGCCCGCTCGCGTCCGTGTCCGTGAGCGCCTCCGGCCCGACGAGCGTGGCGATGCCGAAGTCGACGAGCTTGGCGCCGGCCGGGGACAGGATCACGTTCGCCGGCTTCACGTCGCGGTGCACGAGGCCCTCGGCGTGGGCGGCGGCCAGGCCGGCCGCGGCCTCGGCGCAGATGCGTAGGGACTCGGCGGGCGGGAGGGGTCCCTCGGCGAGGCGCTGGGCGAGGGTCTGGCCGGGGACGAGCTCCATGACGACGTACGGCATCGGCCCGTCGCCCGTCGTCGCGCCGCCTGATGGCGTCTCGCTTCCGGTTGGCCCTCCGGCGGCTTGGCGTGCCTCGTTTCCGGCTGCCCTTCCGGCTTGTGGCGTCTCGTTTCCGGATGGTCTTCCTGCTTGCGGTGTCTCGTTTCCGGATGGTCTTCCTGCGTGCGGTGTCTCGCCGGTCGCCGGCGCCTTGTCGTCGCCGGGGAAGGCTTCGCCGTAGTCGTACACCTGCGCGATGTTCGGATGCGACAGCACGGCCGCGGCGCGAGCCTCGTCACGGATTCGGCGCCGCGAGCGCTCGTCGGCCGCGTACCGTCCCGACAGCACCTTCACCGCGACGGAGCGCCCCAGCACCGAGTCGTGGGCGAGCCAGACCACCGACATTCCCCCGACGCCGAGGATGTCGTCCAGCCGGTACCGCCCGCCGAGCACCCGGGGCTCGTCACCGGCACCGCTCCCGCTCATCGGGAGCACGGTACACATCGATTGCTGATCTCCGTGATCCGGCCCGGTTCGTGCGGGATTGTGCCTATATTGCGATCGTGGAGCCACGGAGGGTAATCGCACGCGGACGCGGAAGCGCAACAAGATTGTCGTGGCAGCCGGTGGCGCTAGCTGTCGCCGTGCTGACCGGCCTGTCGCCGGCCGCAGCGCCGGCGCGAGCATCGAGCGACCGCGTCGTCACCGTCAGTCCCTCTCTCGCCCCGGCTCCCGCAGGCCTCGCTGCTCCCTTCCGTGTATACGCAGCCTCTACTTTCCGTCCCAAGGCTTCCTCGGGTCCTAGCGTTTCCGCGGCTCGCGGCGCTTCCTCGGGTCCCGGCGCTTTCTCGGGTCCTAGTGGCACTTTGGGGTCTCGCATTTCCTTGGCTTCCGCGGGCGCTGGTGTTGCTGTCCCGTCGAGCGCTTTCGCGAGTCCCGATGCTTCTGCGGGTCCGAGCCTTTCCGCGAGCCCGGGTGGGTCTGCGAGCCCCGCTGTGCCTGCGAGTCCCGATGCTTCTGCGGGTCCGAGCCTTTCCGCGAGCCCCGCTGTGCCTGCAGGCCCCGCTGTGCCTGCGAGTCCTGCTGTGCCTGCGAGTCCTGGTGTGTCTGCGAGTGCTGGTGTGTCTGCAGGCCCCATCGCGTCCGGCGGCCCGACTGCCCCGGCCGCGCCGCCCATCACCGGACAGCCGTACGTGGCGGCATTCTTCGCCGTCCCGGCCACCGTCCCGATCGGGGAACCCACCGCGCTCGGCATCGCCGTATTCAACCCGTCCCGGGCGGCGGTTCCATTCACGTTCACCGCCACCCTCCCGCCGCATCTGAAGATCACCGCGATCGGCGCCCCGCCGCAGAACACCTGCGGCGGCCCGGTCACCACAACGCAAGACGGGACAAAGGTCACCACCTGGGGCCGTGTCGAGCCCATGCCGGGCGGTTGCGGCGTCATCCTGCCGGTGATCGCCGACCAGATCGGCACCTACACCGCCGCGGACGTCGCTCTCAGTGAGGTGGCCGGTGTGCCGGCGAGGGTCACCGACATCAGAAGCACGTGCGGCGAC
Organism: Dactylosporangium sp. NPDC000244; assembly: GCF_040300725.1. NCBI lineage: Bacteria > Bacillati > Actinomycetota > Actinomycetes > Micromonosporales > Micromonosporaceae > Dactylosporangium > Dactylosporangium sp. NPDC000244. Next base: position 46,006 of record NZ_JBEPEH010000059.1, on the reverse strand, counting down.
CAGTGCGGCGCCCTCGCCCCGACGCTGACGGTGACCACGACGCTGGCCCCGCAGGCGATCACATTCGGCCCGCTCGCCGACGCGACTCTGTCGACCACGGCGGTGCGGCTGACCGGCTCCGCGTCGTCCGGGCTGCCGTTGACGTACACGAGCCAGACCCGGCCCGTGTGCGCCGTCTCCGATGTGACGGTCACGCTGCTGACGCTCGGCACCTGTACGATCACTGCCGGCCAGCCGGGCAACGCCACGTACGCCGCGGCCGAGCCGGTCGCCGTATCCTTCACGATCCGTTGAACCGCCTCCGATCACGCTGTGTGATCGACACCGAATTACCGGCATTGCGATTACCGGTAATTCGATAATTCGGTAATCCGCCGCTAGCTCGAGGACCTGCCGACAGCGCGGGCTGTCGAGAAGGCGGGCCCTTGCGAGCTTGTATGCGGTGCGCTGACAGCGGCCGGATCGGCGTTTGCGGCGTTGGCCGCTTGCCGCTCGATTGCGGTGGGCGTCGTGTGCCTTGTGGGTGCGGATGGGAGCTCGCGCGTGCCGGGGATCTGGACGTTGGCCGTCGCCGGAATGACGGTTGAGACGCTGGCCACGGTGCCGGGGGCGAGAGGGGTGAAATCCCGTTGGGGATAATCAGACGGTGTCCGCGCCCACTACGCCCGAGCTCGCGCCCCCGGCCCCGCCGCGGCGGCGCCGTCGGCGTTGGGTGCGGCTCGCGGTCATCGGGGTCATCGCAGTCGTCCTCGCCACGATCGGACTGCACGGGCGGCTGCCGTCGCCGCAGGACATTTTGGCGGCGTTGGGCGGCGCGAAGTACAGCTGGATTGCTCTTGCCGCCCTGCTCCAGGTGGCCTCCATCGAGTCGTTCGCGCTGCAGCAGCGCCGGTTGCTCAACAGCCTCGGCGCGCATCTGACCCGCGGGCACGTGATGGCGATCACGCTCGCGGGCACGGCGTTGTCGATTTCCATGCCCGCCGGGCCGGCCGTGTCGACGGCGTTCACGATCCGGGAGTACCAGCGCGGCGGCGCGACCCGCGAGGCCTCCGCGGCGTCCGCGATCGTCTCCGGGCTGGCCTCCATCGGAGGGCTCGCGCTGCTCTACGCCGGTGGCGGCCTGGCCCTGATCGCCCGCAACCCCGACGGCCTGCTCACCTGGCGTCCGCTCGTGGTCGTCGTCGTGATGGCCGCGCTCACCACCGCGCTGGTCCTGGCCGGGCGCCGGTTCGCGCGCCGTCCCGCCCCGGCGCCGGACGCGCGGCCCGCGGCCGGCAATCGGGTCACCCGGGCACTGCAGGGCCTGCTGCGCGCGGGTGGCGACGCGTGGCGGGCCGGGGCGGGGTTGCGGGCGTTGGACTGGGTGTTCGCCCTGGTGTACGCGACCGTGAAGTGGCTCGCCGACCTGCTCTGTCTCGTCGCCGTGGCCGAGTCGCTGCATCTGCCGGTGGGCGTGGCCACGATGGCGACCGTGTACCTGACCGTGCAGATCGTCCGCCAGGTCCCGCTGACCCCGGGCGGCGTCGGCGTTGTCGAGACCGCCCTGATCGCCGGCCTGACCGCCGCGGGCGCGACCGGTGTCGGTGCCGCCGCGGCCGTGCTCGTGTACCGGGTGCTGTCCTGCTGGGCGCTGATTCCGATCGGCGGGATCGCGGCCGTGGTCCTGCGGCGGCAGCGTGGGCGGGAGAGCGGTAGCGGCGCGTAGTTCTGCGGTGACTGTGAGGGCGGGAGAGTGGGCAGTGGGCGTGGTCCTGTCGCGCCAGCGCGGGCGGTAGCCGTAGTCCCGCCGCGACGCAGGTTGCGGCTTCGTCCTATGACATCCGGGCGTCCTCGTCCTGTGAAGGCGGTGCCGGCGGGAGAGCGGGGAGCGGGTCGGCGGCGAGCACCTCGTCGATGAACCGGCGCCCGTCCGCGATCTCCAGCCGCGTGGTCCAGCCCAGCTCCCGGGCCCGCCGGATCAGCCGCTCGGCCAGTGCCGGTCGGTAGATGTTCGAGATGACCTCGAAGCCGGTCCCGCGCCATGGCAGGCTCATGCGGAACAGTGACCGCTTGTCGCCAAGCGGGTACGCGGTGAGCACGATCGTCTGCGGGTTGCTGCGCACAGCCACGTGGTACTGCGCACCGTCGACGACGATGGTCTTCCCCGATCGTCCGTGTTTGTGCACGCGCCCACGGTAGTCGCTCAGTCGGTGAGCGGCCGCTGGCGCAGCGCACACGCCTCGGCCGTTGGGCTTCGCTCATGGCGGATTGTCTCGGCTGTGGTGCTGCCCGGGCGGTCACTGGTGTGGTGGCCGTGCTCAGGTGTGTGGGGGCAGGTGCGGCGGCGCAGCACTAGGGCAGCGACGATGACGGCGCCGGGAGTCAGGCCGAGCGCGTAGCCGTCGCTGAGCGCGGCGGGCGTGGTGCTCGAGCCGGTGCGGTCATTGGCCGCGGTGCCGAGCGCCGCCGGGCCCAGCGACGCTTGTGGTGCCGGGTCAGGCACCGAACCGGCGATGGCGTGCGGCGTAGGACCGCAGGGCGCGGAGGAAGTCGATTTTCCGGAAGCCGGGCCAGTAGACGTCGGTGAAGTACAGCTCGGAGTATGCGGCTTGCCAGAGGAGGAATCCTGACATGCGGCGTTCTCCGCTGGTTCGGATGACCAGGTCGGGGTCGGGTTGTCCGCCGGTGTAGAGGTGGGTGGCGATCTGGTCGGTGGTCAGCCGTTGGGCGATGTCGTCGATGGTGTGACCGGCTCGCCCTTGCTCTTCGAGGAGCGATCGGATGGCGTTGAGGATTTCTTCGCGGCCGTCGTAGCCGATGGCGATGTTGAGGTGAAAGGGCGTGTTGCCGTCTCGGGTGGCCTCCTCGGCCAGTTTGAGGGCGTGCCTGGTGGAGACGGGAAGGACGTCGAGCCTTCCGGCTGGGTGGATCTGCCAGATGCTCGAAGGCCGGGTCAGGCGCTCAGCGACGACTTGCTCGATCATGCGTAGGAGGTTGTCGACTTCGTCGGAGCCTCGTTTCTGCAGGTTGTCGACGGAGGCGACGAACGCGGTCACGTGCTGGATGCCGATTTCGGCGCACCATTGAAGGACCTCGTCGAGGTGCTCCGCCCCGTACCGGTGGCCGATCTTGACGTCGGCGAACCCGGCCTGTCGTGCCCATCGGCGGTTGCCGTCCATGACGATCGCGACGTGCCGGGGCAGGCTCGCGCCGGCCAGCTGCGCGTTGAGGCGCCGCGCGTAGAGCGAGTAGGCAGCGTTCTTCACCGTCGTCCACATTCGCCAGATCTCATCGCGGAGCTGGCGGTTCAGGTGTTTCGTTCGTTCCTTCACGCGACTCTCACAACTGATCGCCGGCCAGGGACAGGATGAGGGTTGGTGCAGCTGCCAATTCCTAAACGATCTGGTCGACGGGTCCGGAGTCGTGGGACACCGCCAAGGCCGGGTCGGCGGCGGTGAAGGCGGCCAAAGCGAAGCAGCGCAAGCGGTTGACGAACGCGCCGCGGGCCGGCGCACTGGCCGCACCCCGCTGGTGTTGCTGTCGATGTCGAGGCGGCAAGGCAACGGCGCCGCAAGTCCGGGATCCGGAGGGCGAGGGTCACCGTCCGAAGGGGACGACGGCGATCGAGATGCTCGACGGGCTCGCCCAGCACGGGCCGCGGGCCACCGCTGGTGGCCGCGGATTCCGGATACGGCGACAGCGGCCCGTTCGGGGTAGCCCTCGATGCACGCGGGTCGCCTACAGCACCGGGTGCGGCGCACCTGGTCCGGGCGTGGCCGCCCACCAGCCGGCACCCGCCCGACCGGCCATCGCCGCGATCAACGCGTGGCTCTGACCCGACATCCCAAACGCGTTCTCAGCACGGCAAGACCGCTCTTGCGGGCCAGAAATATATCTCATAGCGTGTACCGCATCACGTACTTCTGGAGGCGCCATGACCCTCTCCACGCGTAAGCGATCTCGTGTTCTCATCCCAGTGGCCCTTGCTCTTCTCGCGACCGTGAGCGCCTGCGGAGGCGGCGGTGACGCCAAGAAACCGGCCTCCGATGTGGCTGCCAACGACAGCCTGCGAACCCTCGTGCCCAGCGACGTTGCCGCACGCGGCGTGATCGAGGTCGCGGGTTCGGCCGACTTCCCGCCCGACAACTTCCTCGACACCAATGAGAAGGACGTGATCGGCTACAACGCCGAGATGCTCGACGCGATCGCGGCCAAGCTCGGATTGAAGATCAATTTCACCCGGACGAAGTTCACGGGCGTGATCACCGGAATCGAGGCCGGCCGCTTCGACGCGGGAATCAGCTTCCTGGACACGAAGGAGCGCCAGAAGGCGGTCGACATCCTCGACACCTACCGCGTCTCCCAGTCCTTCATCACGCGCAGCGACTACCAGGGCGACCCGATCCCGTGCGGCAAGCGGGTCGGCGTCGGTGCCGGGAGCGCCGAGGCATTGATCATCGAGGACCTGTCCAAGAAGGAATGTGCGGATGCGGGCAAGCCGGCGATCGAGTCCGCCGTCTACCCGAGCAACCCGCAGGCGGTCGTCGCGCTGACCAGTCAGCGTGTCGACGCGGTGTTCGCCTCGACGGCACCGGCCGCCTATGCGGTCAAGCAGGCCGGTAGTGCGCTCAAGCTGTTCGGGGACCCGCGCATGGCCGGTGGTTACACCGGCATCGCGATCGCCAAGAACAAGCCGGAGCTGCGCGACGCGATGAAGGCCGCGCTGCAGGAGCTGATGGACGACGGTACCTACAAGAAGATCCTCGAGAAGTGGAACGTCCAGGGCATCGCTTCCGACAAAGCCGTCATCAACGCCGGCACCAACTAGGAGTCCACGCGATGGACAGCCAACCCGGCACGCAGCCTGACGGGGCTTCCCTTCCGGTGATCGCGGTCGTCGCGGGTCCCACCGCGACAATCCTCAACACGCCGCCCATGGGCGCCGACCCCGCCGCGCTGGTTCCGCAGCGCCTGGGCGAGGACGTCTCCATCGAGGTCGTCGACCACAGCGGCCACCCGATCGACGAGCACCTCAACAGCGCGACGGGCGGTGCCCTGCGCAAGGTCACGCTGGCTCGGGGGCAGCTCGTGGCGCTGCCACTGCCAGAGGGCGCGGGTCCCGCCGCACAAAGCTTCTTCCCGTCGGCCGAGCGGCTGTACGAAGAGCTGGACGCCCTCTGGACCGATGAGGCGGGCCACACCGGCGCGCTCGGCAGGCTGGCCCGGTACCGGCATTTCCGCGCCGGCCCGCCGGCCGGATACACCTGCGGCGAAGCGCCGGAGGTCCTCGGCGTCGACTTCTTTCCTTACGGCGCCTGGGAGAGCCGCGCCGAGCCCGACATCGGCACGCTCATGACCATCACCAACAAGGTCCAGGAGATCGTCGGTGCCGCCGAGGTCGCCGGGGTGCAGTGGCTTGAGGGCAGCCCGGTGATCGAGGAGACGCTGTACTGGCTCGGCCTGCTCATCGACACCGACAAGCCCATCGTCGGTCAGGTCGCTCAGCGGCTGCATCGCTCGATCGGATCGGACGGCGGGCAGAACCTCGTCGACGGCGTGCGGTACATCGTCTCGGAAGCTTGGAACCTGGACGGTCGCGGAGACGCGGTGGGTGCCGTCCTGGTCGCCGACGGCGTTGTCCGCACGGCGCGCGGAGCCTACAAGGTGGCCGGCCGTCCCGGCGGCTACGCCGGCGGCGGCCCGGTGGCCACCTGCACCACCCGATGGCCGATCCGGCTGGAGTATCGGCCGCTGCGGCGGCACACCCGCGACTCGGCCGTGCGCATCTCCGCGCTGCCCCGCGAGGTCCGCGCGCTGGACGGCGCCGGTGGCAGCCGGCCCGTCCGGGTGACGGACAGCAGCGGCCGCCTCGACCCCGAGGTGCTTCCGGTCGTCGACATCGTCGTGTACGGCAGGTATGGCATCGCGGGCGGCGCGTGCGGCTGTGCGGACCTCGGCGTCAAGGACGCCGTGTCGCACAACGTCGAGCGGCACGGCCTCGCCGGCTTCGTGCTGGAGGGCATCGCCCCCAACGGATGGGCCAGCCGCGCGGTCGAGTCATCCCTGTCGGCCGCCGTGTACTCGGGGTTTCCCGTCGTCTGGTGCGGCCGCGGCCGGCCGGAGGACCCGGTCGGCAGAACGCCCGCGCCGTTCGTCGCGGGCAGCAACCTCGGCGCCACGAAGGCCAGGATGCTGCTGCTCGCCTGCCTGCTCAAGTTCGGCGCAGCGCCCGCGGCGGAGGACCCGAACCGGCCCACCGCTGCCGAGCAGCGGGCCACCGCCGCGTACGTCCGATCCCTGCAAGAGGTCTTTGACACTCACTGAACGGAGGCACACATGATGCGGCCGAAGCACTTCGATCCGGTCGAGGCCGAGCTGGCCGACGAGCCGGAACGCTTTGCCGGGGCGGTCTCCCGGAAGGACCTCTACCGTCACGGCGAAGAGGCCGGCACCGACGTCACCGGGGTCTACTTCGCGCCCGGGGCGCGCACCCTGCCCCACATCCACAGCGTCGACCAGGTGCTCTACGCCGTCAGCGGCCGGGGTGCGGTGTCCGTCGAAGGGGAGGTCCACGAGCTCCTGCCCGGCGACTGGATGGTGATCCCGGCGCACGCCCACCATTGGCACGGCTCCATCAGCGAGGAGGAGAGCTTCACCCAGATGGCCCTGAAGGCAGGTGGTACGACCCGGTGGCTCCAGGCCGACGACGAGTGGCACCGGCATGAGTAGTGCTACGACCGATCGGCGGGAACTCGGGTCGGCGGCGCCGGACACGTTGCGCATAGTCAAGCAGCGCCACCCCTGGCGCTGGGTCTCGGTCGTGATCGCGCTGCTGCTCGTGGTCCGCATGGTGGTCTCGATGATCACCAACGATGCGTACCGCTGGGACGTCTTCGCCCAGTACATGTTCAGCGAGGCGATCCTCAGCGGACTCCTGCTGACCCTGGAAGTCACCGCCATGGCGATGGCGCTGGGCATCGTGCTCGGGGTCGTCATCGCCGTGTGCAGGATGTCGCGGAACCCGATCCTGTCGAGCTTCGCCTGGTTCTACACGTGGATCTTCCGGGGCACACCGACCCTGGTGCAGCTCATCTTCTTCTACAACCTCAGCGCGTTGTACCCGAAGGTGACACTGGGGATCCCGTTCGGTCCCGACCTGCACAGCTGGCCGACCAACGCACTGATCTCGGCGATGGTCGCGGGCGTGCTGGGGCTCGGCCTCAACGAGGCGGCCTACATGTCCGAGATCGTCCGCGGGGGTCTGCTGTCCATCGACAGGGGGCAGACCGAGGCGGCCATGGGCCTGGGCATGACGCCATGGCAGACGTTCCGCCGGATCGTGCTGCCGCAGGCCGTCCGGGTCATCATCCCGCCGACCTTCAACAACATCATCGGGATGCTGAAGTACTCGTCACTGGTCAGCGTGTTGTCGCTCGGCGACCTGCTGTACGTCTCGGAGCAGATCTTCTCCCGGAACTTCCAGCCGATCCCGCTGCTGCTTGCCGCCTCGACGTGGTACCTCCTCTGCACCTCGATTCTCATGGTGGGGCAGATCTACATCGAACGGATCTTCGGCAAGGGTGTCGCTCGCCCCGGGGCGACGCGCATCGGCCGTGTGCTCGCAGGTGGTCGCATGGTGCGGAAGGTGGTGCGAGGATGACGCCCCTGGTCGCGATCCGCGGTGTGCGCAAGTCGTACGGCGCCAACGAAGTGCTCAAGTCGGTGGACCTCGACGTCGACAAGGGGGAGGTGGTCTGCCTGATCGGACGGTCCGGGTCCGGCAAGACCACGCTGCTGCGCTGCATCAACCACCTGGAATCCGTCGACTCGGGCATCATCAAGGTCGACGACGAGTACGTCGGCTACCGGGAGTCGCACGGCACGCTCATCGAGCTCTCCGAGCGCAAGGCGGCGGTGAACCGGCGGCACATCGGCATCGTGTTCCAGCAGTTCAACCTCTTCCCGCACATGACGGTGCTGGAGAATGTCATCGAGGGCCCCCTTCGGGTGCTCAAGCGCAAGCGTGCCGATACCGTCGCGCTCGCGGTCGACCTCCTCGAGCGGGTCGGCATGGCGCACAAGCGCGACGCGTACCCACGGCAGCTCTCGGGCGGCCAGCAGCAGCGGGTGGCGATCGCGAGGGCGCTGGCCATGCGCCCGAAGCTGATCCTCTTCGACGAGCCGACGTCAGCGCTCGACCCCGAACTGGTGGGGGAGGTGCTCGACGTCATGCGAGATCTGGCGGCCGACGGGATGACCATGATCGTGGTCACGCACGAGTTGCGGTTCGCCGAGGAAGTCGCGAACCGGATCGTGTTCATGGAGGACGGCCGCATCGTCGAGTCGGGCGCCCCGAGCCGGCTGCTCCGCGATCCGCAGGCCGACGGCCTCAAGGCGTTCCTGTCCAGGTCGGGCTTCTCGAACTAGCCATGGGTCTTTCGTGATCAAGTCGGCGTCGCCCGTGTGCGATATATCGAATATGGAGTAGTGATGAAGCCCAAATGCACCCACTATGACGCCGTGATCGTCGGCGGGGGCCACAACGGTCTTGTCGCCGGCTTCTACCTGGCCGCTGCCGGTCGCCGGGTCCTGATCGTCGAGCAGCGCGCCCAGGCCGGCGGACTCTGCGCGCCGGTGGAGTTCTTCCCCGGGTATCGCGGCACGATCACCAACACGCCGAGCGCACTGGAGCCGCGGATCTTCGAGGACATGCAGCTCGAGCACTTCGGGGTGACGTTCGACCGGCCCGATCCGACCATGGTGTTCCCGCTCGCGGACGGGCGGTCGTTCAAGGGCTGGCGGGACAGGAAGCGGACCGAGGCCGACCTGCACGCGCTGGCCCCCAAGGACGTCGATGCCTACTTCGGGGTCATCGAGTTCTTCAACGACTTCGCACGCAAGCTCGGCGTGTCGGTCTTCGACGATCCGCCGAGCCTCGCGGAGCTGGCCGCATCGATGCGCACGCCGGACGACGAGGCGGCGTTCGCCGAGGTGTTCTTCGGCAGCATCCAGGACTTCCTGGACCGGCGCCTGTCGAGCCCGCATCTCAAAGCGCTGCTGGCAAGCCTGTCCATGAGCGCGGGCAACGTCGCGCCCTCGACCCCCGGGTCGCCGATCGGGCTCCTGCGCCGCCCGCTGTCGCTGGTGAGCGGGAACACGACGGCCGACGATCCGCGCCGCCACATGGTCCGCGGCTCGACCGGCCTGCCCCGGGGTGGCATGGGGACGATCGCCGAGGCCATGCGCGCGGCGGCGGAGGCGCGGGGCGTCGAGATCTGCCTCGAGACCCGGGTCGAACGCATCCTGACGGCCGGGGAGCGGGCGACCGGCGTCGTGCTCTCCTCCGGGGACGAGGTGACGGCCCAGACCGTCCTGTCCAACATCAACCCCAAGACCACGCTGCTGAACCTGCTGGACAACGCGGCACTCATCCCGACCAGCCTCGCGGACCGGCTGCGCGACCTGCGAATGGCCGGCGGGGCATTCAAGCTCGTCCTGGCGCTCGACGGCATTCCCGTCCACCGGTCGGCCACCTCCGACGAGGAGGCGCGGCAGCTGGCGGCCTGTCAGTACCGCTACTCGCCGACCGTCGAATACCTCGAAGAGGCGTACGACGACTACAAGTACGGCCACCCGTCGAGGCGCCCCAAACTGCTCGGGCTGACCCCCTCGGTCGTCGACCCCAGCCTCGCCCCACCGGGACGGCACATGATGAGCGTCAACGTCTGGTACGCGCCCTACCGCCTCGCCTCCGGATCGTGGGACGACGAGACGAAGGACAAGTTCGCGGCGAACTGCATCGACACCATCGAGGAGTTCATCCCGAACATCAAGGACATCATCGTCGACCAGAGAACCTTCAGCCCCGTGGACTTCGAGCGCGAGTACGGGCTTGTGGAGGGCCACCAGCTGCACGGCGACATGACGCCACTCGGGATGTTCGGCAACCGCCCGACCCCCGGCCTCGCCCGCTACCGCACGCCGGTGCAGGGCCTGTATCTGTGCGGTTCGGGGGTCTGGCCCGGCGGAACGGTGACGGGCATCCCGGGCTACAACGCGGCCGCTCGGGTCCTTCGCGACACCTCCGGGACGCAGGACGAGGTCTCGACTCCAGACGTTCCGTCGGCCGGGTGACCCGATGAACACCATCGACCTGGCAACCGGTGTGCCGGACATCGAATCCCCGCGGTCGGCGGCGGCCGCGGCCGTCGACGCGATCGGCCGCGGCGACACCAGGTACGTCGGCGCGTCGGGCATCGCACCGCTGAGGGAAGCCATCAGCCGGTCCCTGCACGAGCGCGGCCTCGCCTACGACCCTTCGCAGATCGTGGTGGCCGCCGGAGCCAAGCTGAGCGTGTTCTGTGTGCTCAGCGCGCTGGTCAAGCCCGGCTCCAACGTCGTGGTGCCGGTCCCGCACTACGGGGGCTACCGCGGGCAGGTCGAGCAGCTGGGCGGGCGGCTCGTCGGCCTCACGACGACGTCGGACACGGGCTACAAGGTCACCGGGACCCAGCTGCGGGACGCCTTGGACGACGAGACGAGCGTGGTGCTGCTCAACTCGCCGGCCAATCCCAGCGGCGCCGTGTACACCGCCGAGGAGCTCGCCGCCCTTGCCGACGTGGTGGTCAACCACAGCTCGGCGATGGTGCTGAGCGACGAGATCTACTCCCGGTTCGTGTACGACGGGCGGGCCGCGCACAGCATCGGCTCGCTGGGACCCGAGATCCTTGCCCGGACGGTCACCATCGACGGTGTCTCCAAGGCCTACGGCATGACCGGCTGGCGGGTCGGCTATGCCGCGGGGCCGAAGGCCGTCATCGACGTGGCCCGGCGGGTACACGCATCGCTGTGCAACTGCGCCTCCTCGATCAGCCAGTGGGCGGCCTGGGGCGCGCTCACCGGCACACCGCAGAACCATCACGACGTCCGCCGGCACCAGGAACTCCGGGACCTCTCGCACGCCGTGGTCGGCGGGTGGCGCGGTATCCGGACGGTCAGGCCTTCCGGCGCCATCTACCAGTTGATCGAACTCGTCCCGGAAGTGCTCGGCATCGCCCCCGGCGAGGAGCTGTCCTTCTTCGAGGCATGGGCCTCCCGGGCCTGCGTCTCGATCGCGCACAACGGCCGGTTCGGGGACCCGGTATTCGGCCGGCTCACCTTCTCGATACCGCGGCACGAACTGGAGGAGGGCCTCGGCAGATTGTCGGCCACTCTCGAGGAACTCGCCGATACCAACCAGCTGTCGTTTGGGAAAGGAACAATGCAATGAATCGGTACTTCACCGACGAGGAGTACGGCGCGCGGCTGGCTGCGGTGCGGGCGGACATGGCCGAGCGGGACATGGACGCCCTGCTGGTCACCGGCCCGGAGAACATCACGTATCTCACCGGCTACACGACGCCTGGCTACCACATCTTCCAGTGCCTCATCGTGCCGGCCGAGGGCGACATCCGGTTCGTGGTGCGCAACACCGAGCGCGTCAACGTCCCCGACCTGCCATGGATCTCGGACACGGTCCCGATCGAGGTGCAGGCCCTGACCGATCCGATCCCCACCCTGCTGTCGGCGATCAGGCAGGCAGGACTCGCGGGAAAGCGCAACGGCGTGGACCGGCGCAGCCTGTTCCTTCCTCCGCTGTACTACGACCAGCTGCGCGGCGAGCTGCACGACCTGATCGACGCGTCCGGCCTGGTGGAACGCCACCGCGCTCGCAAGTCGGCCGCGGAGATCGCCCTGATCCAGCGGGCGACCGGGCTCGCCGAGGGCTCGATCACCGCCGGGCTCGAGAGTCTTCGCGCCGCCGCGACCGACAGCGACGTCGCGGCCGCCGTGCTCGCCAGCCTCGCACGCAGCGGCAGCGAGTACACCGGCTCGCCGGCCTACATCGTTCCGGGCGTCAGCTCGCTCGTGACCCACTCGACGCATGCCCAGCGACCGATCAGCGACCAGGAGCCGCTGCGGATGGAGGTCTGCGCGTCGAAGGGCCGGTATCACGGCGTCCTGACCCGCACCGTGACGCGGGGGGAGCCGACCGCGCAGATCAGGGACATGGTCGCGCTCTCGGCGGCGGCCGGCGAGGCCATGCGCGCCGCCGCGCGGCCGGGGGTGACGATCGGCGAGGTCGACAGGGCCGGTCGATCCCTGGTGGAGGCGGAGTTCCCGGCCGCGTACTGGCCGAATCGCGGCGGTTACAGCATGGGCATCTCCTACCCGCCGGGGCTCGGCGAAGGCGATGTCCTCGACATTCGCGCCGGCGATCCCCGCCCGATCGAGGTCGGCATGGTCTTTCATCTGCTGCCGACGCTCAGGGTCCCGGGCTTGGGTGCAGTCGGCTGTACGGACATCTTGGCAGTCGAGGAAGATGGAACAAGATTCTTGACCACCCTGCCTCGGACAGTCTTGTCGGCGGCGCAATGACGTACCAGATATCGCTTCAGGGTCACGGGAAGGGACGAACAGTGAAGGCCGACGATTCCTCGCCGGGGATTGTTCCGCTGGCAAGGCACCAGAACCTCACGGTCCGCACGGCCGCGCTGCTCCGCGAGGCGATCGTCGACGGCACCCTCGCCCCGGGCATGGATCTGAAGATCCCGCAAATCGCGAAGCTCTGCGGGGTGAGCGCCACACCGGTCCGGGAGGCCCTCATCCATCTGACCGAAGCGGGCCTGGTCTCGGTCCACCCCCAGGGCATCCGGATCGCCACCCCGTCGAAGTCGGCGCTGGCGGAGGCGTTCGAGGTACGTGAGTGCCTCGAGGGGATGACCGCGAGGCTGGCGGCGCAGCGGCGCTCAGACGAGCAGTCCGGCTCGATCCTCAAGCTGGCGAACCGCAGCCTCGAAGCGGCCGACAACAGCGAGGCAAACGAGTTCCGGACTCTCGACGCCCAGTTCCACCTCGCGATCGTCAGCGCTGCGCGCTCCAGCCACCTCGAGCGGTACGCCCGGAATGCGCTCGACCTCGCTCAGACGCTGCGCAACATCAGGCCCGTGCAGCGAGGCTTCAAAGCGGCGTCGGCGCACCTGCACGTCACGGTCGCCGAGGCAATCGCCAACCACGACCCCGACGGCGCCGAGGCCGCGATGCGCGCGCACGTACGCGAAGTCCTGGGACACATTCTCGAAGAGGACGACCCCGGCCGTGAGTAGCGTCCGGGATCTCACGTCGAACATCTCGGTGATCGCGGGCCGTGTCAACGGCAACCGGGTCGGCGGCAGCACCCGCATGCTGCACGGCCCGACCGGGGACCTGGTCGCACACGTATCACTCTGCGGCATCCAGGACGTCGACGCAGCCGTCGACGCCGCCGCCGACGCGCAGCACGCCTGGCGGCGCACTCCCGCACCGCGTCGCGGCGAAGTCCTCAGCCGCGCCGCGGTGCTGCTCGCACAGCGCCGCGCGGAGTTCGCGACCACCATCACGCTCGAGGAAGGCAAGACGCTCCGGGAGGCCGGGGCCGAGGTCGACCGCGCCATCGACTATCTGTCCTTCTTCGGCGCCGAAGGATGGCGCCTCGCGGGCCAGGAATTCGCCAACCTGGAACCGAACCTGAGAATCACCTCGCGGCGGGAGCCGCTGGGAGTCGTCGGGCTGATCACCCCATGGAACTTCCCCCTTGCGATCCCCGCCTGGAAGATCGGACCGGCGCTGGTCGCCGGCAACGCCGTCATCCTCAAGCCCGCCCTCGAAGCGCCGGGCCCGAGTGTGCTCCTCGCCGAGCTGCTCGAGTCAGCCGGACTGCCTCCGGGTGTGCTCAACGTCCTGGTCGGCGACGGCGGCACGATCGGAGCTGCCGTCGTCGCCCACCCGGGCATTCACGCCATCAGCTTCACCGGTTCCACGGAGGTCGGCCGGCGCATCGCCGCGGTGTGCGGTCAGCGCATGGCCCGCGTCCAACTGGAGCTGGGCGGATCGAACGCCACCGTGGTGCTGGACGACGCGGACCCTGACTCGGCCGCGGACTTGATCGCCCGTAGCGCGTTCGGCCTGACCGGCCAGGCCTGCACCGCCACCAGCCGGGTCTACTGCACCCCGGGCATCGCGTCGTCACTCGTGGAGGCGCTGGTCGCCCGGGCCCGCTCGCTGCGAATCGGGGACGGCACGGACCCGTCGGCGGATGTCGGCCCGCTCGTGAGCACGGCCGCTCACGCTCGGGTCGCGGACATCGTCGACACCGCCGTGCGGGAAGGGGCCGTCCGGCATGGTCGGGGAGCCGCGGCCCCGCCCTTCTTCGAGCCCACGGTCCTCACCAGCCTTCCACCCGACGCGCACATCTTGCAGACGGAGGTGTTCGGCCCGGTGGTCGCGGTCGTGGAGGTCCCCTCCCTCGAGGAGGCCATCGCGTGCGTCAACGCCAGCCGGTACGGCCTGGTCGCCAGCATCCTGACCAACTCGCTGTCCGCGGCACAGACCTTCACCGACGAGGTCCGCGCCGGCACGGTCAAGGTGAACGAGACGACCACCGGAAATCAGCCGAACGTGCCCTTCGGCGGGCTGAAGGACTCATCCAACGCGGCGTTCAAGGAACAGGGATCAGTCGCCCTGGACTTCTACACGGTGTCCAAGTCGGTCTACGTCCGATGGTGAGGTGAAAGGCCCTTCGGGTTGCCTCCCCGGGACCGCGGTCGCCGTCACCGGCCGGCGCCCGTGGGCGCTTGTGCACGCCGGCGCGAGCGGTCTCGGGTTGGTTCACCAGGGCCTGCAGGGTCGGGGGTCGGCGGCTCAGCCCTGGGTGCTGGCCCAGGCAGCGGGCTACGGCTCTGACGCCCGTCTCTTCGAGGACCTCGCGGACGGCGGCTTCCGCGGGGTCCTCGTGGGGGGCACACCGGGACGATGCCTACATCTCGGCCAGGATCTTCGCCTTCGCCTGCTCGTACTCGGCCGGCGATAGCGCGCCGGATTCCCGCAGGGACTGCAGCATGGTCAACCTGACGACCGGGTCCGTCGTCGGGGCTGGCTGCGCGGTGCCGGGCCCGGCCGTGAACGATTGCCCGTCGTTGATGGTGAGCAGCGTGCCGAACGGCCGAGCCGCCGGACCAGCGTTGCCAACGGGGTGAGGGTGCGGCGCCGGGTCAGGCGCCGGTTGCCGGAACCATAGGCCCAGGATGAAGCCCGCGAGGCTGCCGATGATGGCCAGGGGCAGGATGAGCGCCCATTTGCCGGTCCCCGGTGGGCACGGCCGGGCAGAGACGTAGTTGCCCCCGGACGCGCAGGATCCGCCCCGGATCAGTTGGAAGAGCGCGAAGAGCGCGACGCCCAGGCAGACGACGCCGAGCAAGACGCAGATCGTGGAACGGACTCGAATCATCACGGTGCGACCGTACAGATCAACGCGTTCCATCCGGGTCGTTGCGTACGGAATGCGACCCATCATCAGGACCTCCCGCGTCGGAGTGCCGATAGTGCTTGATGGGTTCCTCCGCAGAGGTCAGATTTGCGGGCCTTGGAGGCCGTCGAGCGTTGGTGTGACGGGCCGTTCGGGTCGGCTGGTCGCCTGGGCAGGTTGCACGTCCGCCGCAGAGGTCGCTCGTTCTGCCGCGTGGATAGCGGCAGAACGTGGGTTTCGTAGGGCCATGAACAGGATCGCGGTGCGGAGATCCAGGCCGCAATCCGGACGCAGGTGAGCGAATGCCTCTCCTGTCGTGATTTGACCGGCTACCGAGATGATCTCGTCCATGACGAACCGCTCGGCGCGTGCTGGAGGGAGAGTGCCTGTTGCGGCGCTAGCGCTTGTGGCGATCAGCCTCGCCGGGTGTTCGGGACCGCTGGGCGGCGAGGGCGTACTGACCGCCGCCGGCTGGGCGCCTGACGGCAGCATTGTGGCGGCGACACACGCGACCGACCACCCGGCCAAGCTGTGGTCGGGTGCCCCCGGGGAAGAGCTCCGCCCGCTGGCGTTCGAGTACTGCCAACCTGCCGCGATCTTGTCGGTCTTCCGGCTGTCCGGCGACCGGCTGGGTCTGACCGTCGTGTGCGGTGAGCAGGATGAGGCCCAGCTGGAGGCGTGGCGGAACGGACAGTCTGCCCAGTATTCCGTGCGGCTCGTCGCGCTGCAGCCATCGAGCGGTCGCGTGGAGCAGTTGGCTGCCAAGCCCGCAAGAGTCGACGTTTCGATCCAGGATGGAGTCTGGTCCGAGGCCGCTGGAGCGGGATTCGTCGAGTACTCGAACGGATGTCCGGGCGTCGGGCGGCTGGACGCCGGCGGGGCGGTGCAGCCGTTGGCACTCACGGTGCCACTGCCGGGCGGGTCCGTGTCGATGTCCTCCGAGCCGGCCGCACGATCCCGCAGTTGTCCATAGGCGACAGGCGCACGGCGGAGTCGGTGCCGCCCACTTTCCATGCGCGGGCGCCCGCAGTAGCACCGGCGCAAGCCGGATCGGGATCTTGGTACTGCCTTCCGCGGCGATCTGTTCGAGGCGGTGCTTGATGCGCCGATTGCTCCACCGCCGCATGAGATCGGCCCGGGACGCCGAGGGATCCGGCAGGCCGGCCGACGCCTCGTCCCACCACTGCTCGACCAGGCCACGGCAGAAGGGGTCAGCGAGAGCGGCGGTTCGACGCAGCCTCGACTGGATTCCGCCCGTGCAGATCCTCGGTCTGCCCAGTGGACCATGTGACTGTACCGCGGACCTCTACTCGCGATTGGCTCGATCTCTTGCCTGAAAGGCTCGCGGCCCCATATATTCATGACCGCCAGCAATGGACCGATCGAACCATCTAGTGGACCACCTTCGGATTCGCTGCCGGCACTCTTCCGACCCTGCCGGAGTTCGCAGGCCCGCAACGGTTGCCCGCCGCACCACCGCGATGTCCCGGCTTCAGCTCCAAGAGGGGAGCAAGGTGAAACATCAGCAATTCCTGGGCCTCTGTCATCGCTGCTACGAGGCGGCGCCATGACGGAGATCGATCGCAGGCGGGTCCTCAAAGGCGCGGCCGCGACCGCGATGGGCTCGGCACTGGTGCAGGTGGCCGGCACCGCGGCGCAGGCATCGCCCGCGACGGCGGCCGGCGCCGGTCGAGCCCCGGTCCCGGCGTCGTGTTCCGCGCCTGGGGAGCAGAACTTTCCCAAGGTCGGCGGCAACTACGGCAACCAGAGCTACTCATCGCTCAGTCAGATCCAGCGCGGCAACCTTCGCCGGCTGGGTGGCGCTTGGGTGAACCGCATCGAGGGTGGCCTGACGACCGGCACCAACCAGAGCACTGCGGTGGCGGTCGGCGGCGTGCTGTACATCGAGTCGGCGCTCGGCAACGTCCACGCCGTCGACGGCGCGACCGGCGTCACGAAATGGGTGTACCGGCAGACCCGCGGAACGGTGACGCGCCGCGGCGTGGCCGTCGGTCAGGGGATGGTGTTCACGCACGGCAAGGGCAACTGGCTCATCGCGCTCGACCAGCAGACCGGCGCGGTCGTGTGGGAGCGTCAGGTCAACGGCTACGGCAACATGGAGAAGGTCGCCGTTACGTACCACGATGGCCTGCTGCATGTCGGCACGCACGACGGCGACCGCGGTGCCGCGATGGCGGTCAACGCCGCCGACGGCGAGCTCGTCTGGCACTTCTGGGGCGCTCCCGGACCGGGCGAGTTCGGCAACGACACCTGGGAGGGCGAGTCCTGGCGGACCGGCGGCGCCACGCCCTGGATGCACCCGGCCCTCGACCCGGAGCTGGGGCTGGTGTACTGGACGTTCGGCAACGCGCGGGGCAACCGCTCGTCGCAGGACGGCTCGCAGCGCGGCGGGATGAACCTGTTCTCGAGCTCGATCGTCGCGATGGAGATCAAGACCGGGAAGTACCGCTGGCACTTCCAGTCCATCCATCACGGTATCTGGGACATGGACAACGTCATGGCCCCGGTGCTGGCCGACGTGCGGATCCACGGCAAGATCCGCAAGGTGGTCGTCTACGGCAGCAAGTCCGGTATGTACTTCATCCTCGACCGGACCGATGGCTCGGCCCCCCTTGGCATCGACGAACGGCCCGTGCCGCAGGATGCGCGGCAGAAGACGTGGCCGACGCAGCCGTTCCCGCGGCAGGGTCCGTGGGTCGAGTCGCGCGTCGTCGACCAGCCCCTGGGCGCGGCGGTACCGGGCGACCCGAACCGGGCCGTGCCCAACTACGTGCAGGGCGCGCTGTACGACCCGCATTGGGACACTCCGGTGCTGTCGACTCCGGGGCACGGCGGCGGCGCGTGCTGGAACCAGCAGTCGTACAGCCACAGCACCGAACTCGTCTACACGGGCTTCGGCTACGTCGCGGCGGCGCACTCGCTGACCGAGGCGAGTAACGGCCTGCGGCCGCCGGGGGAGTACCAGACCGGTGGCGTGGTCGCGGTCGACCCGAGCACGAACCAGGTGCGTTGGAGGAAGCGGTTGCCGTACTCCCTGGCGCACGGCAACGGAATCCTCACCACGGCGTCGAAGCTGTTGTTCATCGGCCAGCCCGACGGCAACCTGCTCTGCCTCCACGCCGAGAACGGCCAGGAGCTGTGGCGGTTCCAGTGCGGTGCGGCGATCAGCAGCAGCCCGATCATGTACGAGGTCGACGGCGTGCAGTACCTCGCCGTCTACGCCGGCGGCACCGGCATCCCGTACGGCGATTCGGCGCCGCGCGGCGACTTCTTGTGGGCGTTCAAGATCGACGGATCCGTGCCGCCGGCGCCCACGCCTCCTCCGCCGGTGGTGCGCCGCCCGGTCTCCGGCGGGCCGGTCGAGGGCAGTGCGGTCGCCAACACCGTGGTGCTCGCGCGGACCTATAACGCCACGACCGGGCAGGTCAGTGCGGTCGAGTCGACGGCGGTGAACGCGATGGCACCGACGCACATGCGAGTGCCGGTGGGCACCACGGTGACCTTCGTCAACCCGGTCGACAACGTCAACGTGCACGGCGCGACGCAGTTCTTCGAGGGGCTGTTCGACTTCCGGCTGCAGCCGGGACAGTCCGCCACATACACGTTCACGCGGCGGGGTGAGTACTTCTTCAACGACTGCTACAGCCCCCGGCCGACGGGGAAGATCGAGGTGTACTGACGTCCCGGTGAACGGCGGTGCCGGTGACGCCACACCGGCACCGCCCCGATCGGCCGGCACGGCAACGCCAGGTGCGACCCGCCGTGGCCGGCCTTCGTCCACGGCGGTCACGGTATGCTGCCCACGACCTGACCCTGTGTGGCCAGTCGGCCGCCATGTCGAGAGGCAGCCCCGCCGTGCCACCGCGCCACCAGCTGCTCCTGCTCAACGGACCGAACCTCAACCTGCTCGGGGTGCGGGAGCCGGAGCGGTACGGCACCACGACGCTGCAAGAGATCGAGGACATGGCGGGCAAGGCGGCCGCCGAGCACGGCATCGCGATCCAGGCCGTGCAGAGCAACCACGAAGGTGTCCTCATCGACACGCTGCACGCGGCGCGCACCACCTGCGCCGGCGTCATCATCAATCCGGGCGGCCTGACGCACACTTCGGTGTCGCTGCGCGACGCGGTCGCCGCCGTGGCACTGCCGACCGTCGAGGTCCACATCACCAACATCCATCGCAAGGAGCCGTTTCGGCACCACTCCTACATCTCCGGCGTCGCCGACGCTGTCATCGCCGGCGCGGGCCCGATCGGCTACGTGCTCGCCGTGACCTACCTCGCGCACGCCCTGGGCTGAGGCGCACCGGCTTCCGAGGAGTCAGAGCGATGTGCCCAGTGGGTGGTCGAATCCGCGGTCGGAGATGCGTTGTGCGATGTCTTTGAGGTCGGTGGCGAATTCGGTGATGCGTTCGTCGGTGAAGCGGAGGGTGGGGCCGCTGAGGGACAGGGCGGCGACGACTGTGCCGGTGCGGGAGTGGATGGGTACGGCGACGGCGGAGAGTCCGTCTTCGCGTTCGCCGTGGCTGGTGGCGTATCCGAGGTGGGTGGCTTCGTCGATCCATTCTTGGAGTCGTTTGGTGTGTTGTTCGCCGTAGGGGCTGCTGCGGGCGATGCGCAGGAGGCGGCTGGGTGTGGCGTTGTGGAGGAGGACTTTGGCGGATGCGCCGGCCCAGAGTGGGAGTTCGTCGCCGATGTGGACGACGTGTCGCAGGGGTTGTGGGCTTTCTTGTTGGGCGATGCAGACGCGGTAGATGTCGCGGGCGACGTAGACGTTGACGGTTTCGCGGCGGCGGGCGGCGAGGTCGCGCATCATGCGTTGGGTTTCTGGGGGCAGTTCCCAGCTGCGTTGGGCGAGGTGGGCCCAGCGCCAGAGTCCTGGGCCGGCCATGTAGCCGGAGGTTGTTCCCCAGAGCAGGCCGCTTTGTTCGAGGGTTTGGACGAGGCGGATGACGGTGGTTTTGGCCAGTCCTGTTTCCTCGACGATGTCGCGGATCGTTACCAGTGGGCGGTCGTCTGTGAGCAGTGTGAGGATGTCCAGCGCGCGTTGGACGCTGCGGACGCCCTGCGACTCACCCTCGGCGGGTTCGGCGTCGCGGTGCTCATCACCGTTCGTTGCCTTCGCCATCTCTGTGTCTCCATTGCTTCTGTGTGGTACCTGCATGCGTGCTGCGGTGGGGTGTCCGTCTGTGGCGCCGTCGTCGCCCCTGGACGCCGATTGTGAACGGCTGCCAGGACACCCGTCCATTCTGCATTGTGGTCCACGCGTGCCGCCGGTCGGATTGGTCCCCAGAAGTCTCGCGCCGGTCTTGTGGAGGCGCCTCAGGTCGGTCTATGGTTCGTCCATCGAGCGGATCAAGTGAACCATCTGGCGGACTGGATGGGGCGTGGTGTGAAGCGACGAATATGGGCCGCCGACTCGGGTACCAGTCCCACCGCCGCGTTCTGCGGCGGCCTGGCCAATCAGTCGTACGCGTTCACGTCCAACGCCAGCAAGATCGTCATCTGCTGACCGACCGACAAGGAGCGATCATGTCCACCACCGACCAGACTCTCCCCGCCTCCCAACCTCCCCGCCGGCAGTGGAGTGCGCCCCACGTCGAATGCCTGGAGACCCGGCCGGAGGTCTCCGCCTACTCCGGTGCAGGGGATCCGTGGCTCCGGCAGTCGCGCTGAGCCGGGAAGCGTTCGCCGAGGCCCTCCGGGGCCTCGGCCCGCTCTACTGGGACCGGCACCGCTTCCATCTCCGCCTCCACGACGGGCGCTGCAGCCCGGACGAGATCCGGTCATGGGTGGCGAACCGCTGGTACTACCAGCGGTGCCTGGCGCAGAAGAACGCGGCGGTCGTGTCACGCTGCCCGCTGCCGGAGGTTCGGCGGAAGTGGCTGCCGCGGGTGACCTTCCACGACGGCTCGCATGAGGGCGAGGGCGGGCTGGCCGAGTGGCTCGTCCTTGCCGAGGCGGTGGGGCTTTCCCGGGAGGAGGTCGTCGATGAACGGCATGTGCTGCGCGGCGTGCGGTTCGCCGTGGACGGGTACGTGCAGTTCTGCATGACCCGGCCCTGGATCGAAGGCGTTGCCGCGGCGTTGACCGAACTGTTCTCACCCGAACTCATGACCGAGCGCGTGCACGCCTGGCAGCGGCACTACGACTGGATCAAACCGGACGGCCTCACCTACTTCGAGACGAGGATTCCCGTGGCCCGCTCCGAGAGCGCCGACACCCTCGAACTCGTCCTCACCCACTGCACCGGCGCCGAGCAGCAACAGGCGGCGCTCGCCGCGCTGCGCTTCAAGTGTGATGTCCTCGGCGCGATGCTCGACGCCATCGACTACGCGGCGATGACCACATGACCACCACCACCCCGCGGCCGGTGGAGCGGCCTGGGCTCAACCGCGGCGTCCGTCTTGTTCGGGACCCGGTGCGGTCGCAGCACGCCCTGCTCTATCCGGAGGGCGTGCTGCTGCTCGACACGGTCGCGGCCGACGTCGTTCAGGCGTGTGACGGCCGCCGCGATCTCGCCGGGATCGTGGAGGTTCTGGCGCACGAGTACACCGGCGTCGACGCCGGTGACGTCGAGCGGCTTCTCGCCGACCTGACGAGCAGAAGACTGCTGGCTTCCGGGCGCACCCGGTGCGAACGTCCCGGCGGCGCCCTGGCGGGCGGCGCCGCCGGGGCAACCCGGTGGAGCAGCGCCCACCCGCGACCGACCGGTCTGCTCGCCGAACTCACCTACCGGTGCCCCCTACGGTGCCCGTACTGCTCCAACCCGCTCGAGCTCGCCGCCTACCGCGAGGAGCTGACTACCGGGCAGTGGTGCGACGTGCTCGAGCAGGCGCGCGCCGCCGGTGTGCTGCAGGTCCACCTGTCCGGCGGCGAGCCGCTGCTGCGCCGGGACCTGGCGGAGCTCGTGGGCCGCGCGAGCCGCCTCGGCATGTACACGAATCTGGTCACCAGCGGCATCCCGCTCACCGATGACCTGCTGTCCGCGCTGCTGGCCGAGGGCCTCGACCACCTGCAGCTGTCGTTGCAGGACGACCGGCCGGCCGCCGCCGACCAGGTCGCCGGCGGCAGCTTCCACGCCCGCAAGCTCGCGGCGGCGGCGCTGATCCGCGAGTCGGGGATTCCGTTCTCGGTCAACGTGGTCCTGCACGCAGGCAACCTTGCCCGGGTGGAGGAGGTCGCCGAACTGGCGATCGGGCTCGGTGCCGACCGGCTGGAGCTCGCACACACCCAGTTCTACGGCTGGGGGCTGCGTAACCGCGCCGCGCTCATGCCCACACGCGCCCAGGCCGACGCCGCGGCGGTCGCGGTCGCGGCGGTCCACGGCCGTCACGGTGACCGTGTCGAGATCGTCTATGTCGAGCCCGACTACCACACCGGATACCCGAAGCCGTGCATGAACGGCTGGGCCAGCCGCCAGCTCGTCGTCGCACCCAACGGTGACGCCCTGCCCTGTCTCGCCGCGGGGCAGCTGCCGGGCATCGAGATTCCGTCGGTCCGGACCATGGCTGTTGCCGACATCTGGCAGCACGCGCCACTGTTCAACGCATTCCGCGGTACCGAATGGATGTCCGAGCCGTGCCAGAGCTGTGCGCTGCGCGACATCGACCACGGCGGCTGCCGGTGCCAGGCGTTCCAACTGACCGGCGACCCCGCCGCCACGGATCCGGCCTGCCGCTGGTCCCCGCACCACGATGCCGTGCTCGCCGCCGGCGGCGGTGACGCGGGTCCCCGCCCGCTGGCCGTTCCCCGGCGGCAACGGTGAAGGTACGCATCCTGGGCAGCGCGGCCGGCGGCGGCCTTCCGCAATGGAACTGCGCCTGCACCGGCTGCACGGCGGCGCGCCGCAGCGGGTCGCACCGCACGCAGGACGGTGTCGCCGTCACCGGAGACGGCATCGCCTGGTACCTGGTCAACGCCTCACCCGACATCCGCACCCAACTGCTCGCCGCCGGGGACGTCGAACCCGGGCCGGGCCCGCGGGACACCCCGATCCGCGGAGTTCTGCTGACCACGGCCGAGATCGACCATACGGCCGGCCTGCTCAGCCTGCGTGAGGCGAACCGGCTCACCCTCTACGGCACGGGCACCGTTCTCGGCGCGCTGCAAACGTCGCTGCCGGTGATCCCGGTGCTGCGCCGCTACACCGACCTTCGGCTCCATGAGCTCCCGATCGGCGAGCCACTCAGCCTCGACGGCGGCCTCACGGTCCGAACCGCGGTCGTCGGCGCCAAGCGACCCCGCTACGCCGACCACGGCACCGGCGACGACTGGGTCTGCGCCCTGCGTATCACGGACGACCGGACCGGGCGGGTGTTCGTCTACGCCAGTTGCCTACCGGAGTGGACCGATGCCTTCGACGACTTCCTGAAAGGCTCCGATGCCGCGCTGCTGGACGGCACGTTTCTCACGGGGGACGAGATGGCCCGTGAGACCGGGCTGACCAGGACCCCGCGGGAGATGGGGCACATGCCGATCGTCGAGGCGCTCCCGGCCCTTCGGCGCCACCGCGGCGTGCGGGTGTTGTTCGGTCACCTCAACAACACCAACCCTGCCGCGAGCGCCGGCGCGGACGCCCCTGCCGAGATGGCGGCGGACGGCCAGACGATCGAGTGGTGAGGCCTCACCCGCCGGTGAGCAGATGGGACACGATCATCTCGCCGAGCAGCCGCCGGTAGTGCTCCCGGCGGGCCGGGTCGACCGGATCCCGGCCGAAGATCGCGCTGAGGGTGTGCCGGTTGGCGATCCGGAAGAAGCAATACGCGCTGATCGCGAGGTGGACGTCGAAGGCGTCGACGTCGTCGCGGAAGATGCCCTCCGCCCTTCCGCGCTTCAGGATCTGCTCGATGAGCTGGATCGCAGGGCTGTTCAGCGACGCCATGCTGTCCAGTTGCGCGATGTGCTCGCCGCGGTGGATGTTCTCGATGCTGACCAGCCGGATGAAGTCCGGGTTCGCCTCGTGGTGGTCGAAGGTGATCTCGGCGAGCCGGCGAATCGCGTCGGCCGGCGGCAGGTGATCGAGGTTCACCTGGTGCTCGGCGGCGCGGATCTGCGCGTACGCGCGCTCCAGGACCGCGACGTAGAGCTGCTTCTTGCCGCCGTAGTAGTAGTAGATCATCCGCTTGGTCGTCCGGGTCCGTTCGGCGATCTCGTCGACCCTGGCCCCGTCGTATCCGCGGTCGGCGAACTCCCGGGTCGCGACGTCGAGAATCTCGCGACGAGTCCGGTCCGCGTCGCGGCGGCGGTCGTCTGGTGACTCGGGCGGGCTGGTTGCCGGATCCATCGTGTCCTTTCCGGAAGGGTGTGTAGACCTGGACGCCGCGCCCAGTCTTGCACGGCCCGTCGCCCATCCCGTCCGGATGGCCATGGCGGACGACGCATGACGGCAATGGCCGGCAGCCAGTCCGGCCGCTCGGCCACGGGTCGATGTCGCCGATCTGCTGGGCGGACTGTTGATGCCGCTTGATGGGAGCACAGGAGCCCCCTCCAGGGCGTGGCCACCCGCGGGACCCGAGCCGAAACTTCCACGAAACACGTGGTTGTGCCGGTGGTGCCACGGATCTATATTGAGTCAGTCATGAATGGTACGGCAGTACCGTCTGATGGACCATTTGAGGGTCCACTCATGACGATCGATCCTCGTATCGAGTCAAGCCCAGCCGCGCAGTCCTGACAGACGTCACCCCCTGACGCGTAGCAGGAAGATCGAAGTCCACCAAACCCCGCCCGACAGAGGTGAGCCCTGCATGGCAGCAAACGTCCCCCGCCGCCAGTTCATCAAAGGCGCGACCGCCGCGGTCGCCGCAACCGCCGCGGCGCAGGCATTACCCGCTTCAACGGCCAATGCTGACCCGGGCGGCGGTCAAGGCAAAGGACACGTCGAGCCGACCGTGAAGTCGCCGCTGACGACCAACACTGGTCCGGGTATCGACCAGTACTTCGACCCGTCGTACAACGTGGTCCGGGGCCGGGTTCCGGAGTCCTACCACCCGTGGGTCGCCAACCGCGAAGACCGGATCCTCCTCTACACGCGCACGGCTGGGCCGCGCCACGCGCACCTGGGCCCGGCGCTCAAGGCCGGCATCAACCCCGCGCTGACGCCGCAGAACGTGCTGCAGAACGCCATGATCAAGTGGATGGGCGAGGTTGGCGTCCAGGTCGACTGGACCGAGGACGTCTCGCGCCTGGCCTCGATCAGCAGCAGCTACAAGGCTGTGGTGTTTGCGAGCACGAGCCGCGACGTGATGTGGAAGCACGGCACCGCGGTGGCGCCGGCCTCCGCGGTGGACACGACGACCGGAGCCCACCTGGACGCGGCGAAGACGGCGTTGCGTCAGTACGTGCGCGCCGGTGGTGGATTCGTCGGCATTCACAACGCGTTCGGCACCGAGTACAACTGGCCGTGGTACGAGGGCCTGCTCGGCGGCGCCAACTACTACGACCATGGCAATCACCAGAACGGCGACGTCGTGGTCGTCAACTCGGACTCGAGCACGGACCGTATCCCGAAGCGTTGGGCGTTCCGGGACGAGTGGTACAACCTCGTGCCTTTTCCGACCCGCGTGAAGTTCCTGCTCACGGTCGACGAATCCACCGTCGCCACCAAGTCCAGGACGCACCCGGGCCACGGCGATTTCCATCCGGTGTCGTGGTGCCAGTACTACGACGGCGGCCGCGCCTTCCTCACCACGCTCGGCCATGATTCCGACGCCTGGAGGGACGGATCGGGCTACCCCAGCCAGGAGTTCTTCAAGCAGCACATCGTCAAGGGTGTGCTTTCGGCCATGGGCACGGTCCCGTTCTGCTCCTGACCCCCGGGTCTACCGGCTGCCGCTGCGTCATGGCGGCACGCTCCGGTTGTACGCGCTGCCGGCCCGGCCCGGCCAGTCCGGCCAGGCCGGCAGCGGGTGTTGATGCCAGGCGCCACCAGGCAGACCAAGGGGTTCGGTGGATGCGACAGCTTCCGTACGCGACGAGTGGGCGGTATAAGTAACTATCCAGTACGTTCATCGAAGATCGTAGGGAGCAGCGTCGCATGCGATCCGCTGAGGCTGGTCCTCGTCTTTGCATCGCCACCGTCTGTCTGTCGGGCACGCTGCAGGACAAGCTGGCGGCCGCGGCCGCGGCCCGGTTCAACGGCGTGGAGCTGTTCGAGCACGATCTCGTCGCGTCGTCGTGGTCGCCGGCACGGGTCCAGCAGGAGTGCGACCGGCGCGGCTTGAGGATCGACCTGTACCAGCCGTTCCGCGACTTCGAGGCGGTCCCGCCGGATGTGTTCGCAGCCAACCTCCGGCGGGCCGAGCGGGTCTTCGACGTGCTCGAGGGGCTCGGCGCGGCCACCCTGCTGGTGACGTCGACGGTCTCGCCGGACGCGGTCGACGACGATGACCTGGCCGCGGAACAGTTGCACGCGCTTGCGACGCGCGCCGAGCGGCGGGGCATCCGGATCGCCTACGAGGCGATCGCCTGGGGCCGGTTCGTCAACACCACCGCACACGCGTGGCGGATCGTGCGGCGGGCCGGCCACGCCGCACTCGGTCTGTGTGTGGACAGCTTCCATGTCTTGTCCAGGGGCGAGGACCCGGCGGCGCTGCGGGTGGTCCCCGGCGCGAAGATTTTCCACCTGCAACTGGCCGACGCCCCGCGGCTGAACATGGACATCGTCGAGTGGAGCCGCCACCATCGGCTGTTCCCCGGCATGGGGTCGTTCGACCTCGCGGGGCTCGTCCGGCACGTGCTGGGCACCGGGTACGACGGGCCGGTCTCGCTGGAGGCGTTCAACGATGTCTACCGCCAGGCGGACCCGCGGTACGCCGCCATCGACGGCATGCGGGCTCTGCTCACGCTGCAGGAGGCTGTGGCAGGCTCGGTGCTGCCGAGCGCACCCCGGCTCGACGGGCACGCGTTCACCGAGCTCGCCGTGGACGACATCTCCGGGCCGGCCGTCGCCGCGGCCCTGACCGCGCTCGGCTTCGTTCGCACCGCGCGGCACCGTTCCAAGCCGGTCGAGCTGTGGCACCAGGGTGCGGCCCGAATCCTGCTGAACTTCGCCGCGCAGCGGACCGTCGCCCCGGGGACCGCGTCGATCTGTGCATTGGGGGTCGAGACCGCCGACCCCGCCCGGGCGGCCCAGCGAGCGGAAGCCTTGCTCGCTCCGGTGCTGCCGCGTCTGCACGAGCCCGGCGAGGCCGAGCTGACATCCGTGGCGGCGCCGGACGGGACCGCGGTCTTCCTGGTGCAGACGACCGTGGAGCGCGGATGCTGGCTGGACGACTTCGCGAGCACCGAGTCGCCGGCCCGCGAGGACGGGCTGGTGAGCGGCGTCGACCACGTGTCGCTGACCGAGTCGCTCGATGATTTCGACGAGGCCGCGGTCTTCTACCGCACCGTGCTCGGGCTGCAGACGCAGGAGACGACCGAGATCGCCGCGCCGTTCGGTCTGATCCGGACCCGCATCGCGACCGACCCCACGGGGCGGCTGCGGATCGCCCTCAACACGGCGCCGCTACGCCGTGGCGACTGGGCGCCGGCTGTGCCCAGCCCGCAGTACGTGGCGTTCGGCACCGACGACATCATCGCCAGCGCCCAGGCGATGCGCGCGCTCGGCGCCGCTGTGCTGAAGATCCCCGCCAACTACTACGCGGACCTCGATGCGCGCCTCGACCTCCCGCCGCAGCGCCTGGCGCAGCTGCGGGAGCACTCGATCCTGTACGACCGCGACGAGCGTGGCGAGTACCTGCACTTCTATACGGAGATGCTGGGCTCCCGGGTGTTCTTCGCCGTGGTCCAGCGGATCGGTTCGTACACCGGCTCCGGCGACCCCAACAGCGTGCCGGTCCGGATGGTGGCGCATCGCGAGCGGCGGCTGGTCGCGCTGCGGCGCGTCCCGGCCGGCCCGGCCGAGGTGCGCCACGACTACTCGCTGGCGCACCTCACCGCGCTCAGCCTGTCGCCGCCTGAGCTTGTCGAGGCGGCCGCCGACGCCGGCTACCGGTTCGTGGGGCTGCGGCTCACCCGGGTGACCCCCCAGGAGCCGCACTACCCGCTGGCCACCGATCCGGCCTTGATGCGCAGCACGAAGGTCCGGCTGGCGGCCACCGGCATCGAGGTGCTCGACATCGAGCTGGCGCGGCTCAGCCCGGACAAGGCGCCCCGCGACTACCTGCCGTTCCTGGAGGCTGGGGCCGAGCTGGGGGCGCGGCACGTCATCACGCAGCTGCCGGACCCGGACCGGGCCCGCAAGATCGACCGGTTCGCGGAGATCTGCGAGCTCGCGTGCCAGTTCGGGCTCACCGTCGACCTCGAGTTTCCGTCGTGGACCGAGACGCCGGACCTGCGGGAGGCGGCGCGGGTGCTTCGCGGCGCGGATCAGCCGAACGCGGGCATCCTGGTGGACCTGCTCCACTTCGCGCGTTCCGGTTCGAGCATCGCCGATTTGCGGCAGCTGCCCGCCGGCTGGTTCCACTTCGTCCACGTGTGTGACGCGCCGGCCGGCGTGCCGCCCACGAACGAGGGGCTCATCCACACCGCCCGGTTCGAGCGGCTGTTCCCCGGCGAGGGCGGCATCGACGTGCGAGGCATCCTCGATGCGCTACCGCCCTCATTGCCCTACGCCCTGGAGATCCCGCGTGCGACGCTCGTGGCCCAGATGGGCGCGAAGGAGCACGCCCGCCGATCCCTCAGTGCTGCCCGCGACTACCTTGACGACGCTGCGGCGCAGCCGCGGCTCGTCGCGCCGCCCCGATGAGGACCGGCAGCGGCGGCTTACGGCTCCGACGGCCGGTAGGTCGGCGTGATCCCGGGCGGGATCGGGCCCTTGATCCGCCGGCCGCCCTCGGTCTCCTCCCACGCGTGGGCGAGGATGCCGACGCTGCGGCCGAGCACGAAGAGGCCGCGGGCCAGCGGCGGGGGGAAGCCGAGCTCGCCGTAGATGATGGCGGTGGCGCCGTCGATGTTCATGGGTACCGGGGCGATCTCCGCCTCCACGGCGAGCCCGGCGGCCAGGAAGTCGCCGGCGACGACCCCGTCGGCGACGGCCCGCTCGACGAGGTTGACGAGCGGGTCGCGGCGCGGGTCGCGGGGGTGGAACCGGTGACCGAACCCCGGCAGGTACTTGCTTCGCGCCCGCCAGCGCCCGACCGTCACCCGGGTCGCCTCGGCGAGATCCGCGCCCTGCGCGGCCAGGCCACGGATCTCGGTGTACAGCTCCAGGCACTGCTGGCCGGCGCCGCCGTGGACGTCGCCCATCACGTTGACTCCGTTGGCGATCGCGTTGTTGAGCCCGATGCCGCAGGTCGCCGACATGCGGGCGATCGCGATCGACGGGGCGTGCGGCCCGTGGTCGACGGAGGCGACCAGGGCGGCGTCGAGCAGCTCGGCGTGCCGCCGGGTGGGCAGCTCGCCGCGCAGCATCAGCCAGATCGCGTCGGTCAGGGACGAGTTGCCGAGCAGTTCCTGGACGGGGTGGCCACGCAGTTCGATGATCCCGGGTTCGATCCGGGACACGGAGGTGGCCCACCAGTCGGCCACGTCCTGGACCTCGGTGCTCATTCGGTAACGCCTTCCGTGACGATGTCGGCCCGCTGCCGAGCGGCCGGAACCATGCTGTGCTGGGCCACCCGCCAGGCCGTGAGCAGCTCGCCGACGGCGGCGTTGTGCTGACCGAGCACGGGTGGCGGATCGGTTGGGGTGAGCGGCATTCCGTCGTACAGCACGCCGCTGCTCACGACGTTGAGGCGGCGTCCGGACCCATCCGGGAACGGCAGCTGCGCGATGAAGCCGCGGTGCTGCAGCTGCTCGGATTCGACGGCCTGCGGAACGGTCAGGATGCGCGCGGCGGGCACGCCGGCTGCGGTGAGCACCCGCTCCCACTCGACGGCGGGACGTTGCCGCAGGGCACGGTTGAGCTCGTCGTTGAGCTCGGCCCGGTGGACCTTGCGACCCTCGCGCTCGGCGAACCGGGCGTCGGCGACGAGATCGGGGCGGTCGACGAGCCGGCACAGGGTCTCGAACTGCTCCTGGCGATTGGCGGCGATGTTGAGCGGCCCGTCCGCGGCGTCGAACGTGCCGGACGGCGCTGCCGTGGCGTTCTGGTCGCCGGTCGGTTCGGGCGGCTCGCCGGCCACGAGGTAGTTGGAGACGGTCCAGCCCATCGCGGAGATCGACGCCTCGAGCATGGACACGTCGAGGTGGCAGCCGTCTCCGGTACGGTGGCGAGCCGCGACGGCGGCGACGATGGCGAGCGCCGCGGCCAGGCCGCCGATGCTGTCGCAGACCGGGAAGCCGACGCGCAGCGGAGCGGTCTCGCGCGTGCCGGTGACGCTCATCATCCCGGACAGGCCCTGGATGATCTGGTCGTACGCGGGGGCCTGGCTCATCGGCCCGGTCTGGCCGAAGCCGGTGATGGAGCAGGCGATGAGCGCGGGGTTGAGGGCCCGCAGCCGCTCCTGGTCGTAGCCGAGGCGGGCCATGACGCCGGCGCGGAAGTTCTCCAGCAGGACATCGGCGGCGCCGACCATCTCCTCGAACGTCGCCCGGTCGGCCGGGTCCTTCAGGTCGAGCTCGACGGACTTCTTTCCGGCGTTCTGTGCGAGGAAGGAGGCGCCGATGCCGCGGCGGTTGAGTTCCGCGTCGGACCCGAGCTGCCGTGCGAGGTCGCCGCGCCCGGGGGCCTCGACCTTGACCACGTCGGCGCCCAGCAGCATGAGCTGATAGCTGCAGTACGGCCCGGCGAGGACGTTGGTGAGGTCAAGGACTCTGATGCCGGCTAGAGGTCGCTCGTGCATGCGCGTGTCTCCTTCCGTCGGCGATGGTGCGCCGGCGCGTGGTCAGTACGGTGCGGTCCCGAAGCGAGGTGAGGAGTCAGAGCGATGTGCCCAGTGGGTGGTCGAATCCGCGGTCGGAGATGCGTTGTGCGATGTCTTTGAGGTCGGTGGCGAATTCGGTGATGCGTTCGTCGGTGAAGCGGAGGGTGGGGCCGCTGAGGGACAGGGCGGCGACGACTGTGCCGGTGCGGGAGTGGATGGGTACGGCGACGGCGGAGAGTCCGTCTTCGCGTTCGCCGTGGCTGGTGGCGTATCCGAGGTGGGTGGCTTCGTCGATCCATTCTTGGAGTCGTTTGGTGTGTTGTTCGCCGTAGGGGCTGCTGCGGGCGATGCGCAGGAGGCGGCTGGGTGTGGCGTTGTGGAGGAGGACTTTGGCGGATGCGCCGGCCCAGAGTGGGAGTTCGTCGCCGATGTGGACGACGTGTCGCAGGGGTTGTGGGCTTTCTTGTTGGGCGATGCAGACGCGGTAGATGTCGCGGGCGACGTAGACGTTGACGGTTTCGCGGCGGCGGGCGGCGAGGTCGCGCATCATGCGTTGGGTTTCTGGGGGCAGTTCCCAGCTGCGTTGGGCGAGGTGGGCCCAGCGCCAGAGTCCTGGGCCGGCCATGTAGCCGGAGGTTGTTCCCCAGAGCAGGCCGCTTTGTTCGAGGGTTTGGACGAGGCGGATGACGGTGGTTTTGGCCAGTCCTGTTTCCTCGACGATGTCGCGGATCGTTACCAGTGGGCGGTCGTCTGTGAGCAGTGTGAGGATGTCCAGCGCGCGTTGGACGCTGCGGACGCCCTGCGACTCACCCTCGGCGGGTTCGGCGTCCTGCTGCTCAGCGCCGTCCCGGCCTGCCATTGCCTTCACCATGTCGTGTCTCCATTGCTCGATGCGGTGCGACTGGACGTGCATCCGTGGCACCACCGACGCCTCCGGACGCCGATTGTCGCGCGCCCGTTGGGGATTCACGCGCTTGTAACTTTCTCGACTCGGACTCTTGCCAGCGGCTGTCGGCCGCCCGTACGTTACACCCAGTCCGCATAGCGGTCCAGATGTGCCGCCGAGCGGTTTGGCTTCCAGGAGAGCGAACATGCTGAACGCCATTCTCGGGTCGCCCGCCCACGACAGCGCGCTCGCCGAGTCCCCAGCCATCGCGCCTGCACTGGTGATGGGGGAGTGGCGCACGGGCGGTCCGCAGGCGGAGCGCGTCGGCCCCTATGTGCGGCGGGTCGTGAGCCGGGCCACCGTCGCGAACGAAACGATGGTCCATGAAGCGGTCCGATACGCCCACCACTCGGCCAGGCAGGTAGCCGCGCTCGCGCCGGCCGCCCGCGCCGAGATCCTCGAACGCGCGGCCGCGGGTGCGAGCCGGCACCGTGACGAGTTCGCCAGGCTGATCGCGCTCGAGCTCGGTAAGCCGATCAAGGATGGCCGCGGCGAGATGGACCGTGTTGCGGACACCTTCTCGGTCTGCGCCGCGGAGGCCCGGCGCATCGGGGGTGACCTGCTTCCCGTCGCCGGCTGGGCCCGTGGGATCGGCAACACCGCCCTGACATATCGCGCACCGGCCGGGGTCGCCCTGGCGATCACGCCGTTCAATGCGCCGGCCAACCTGCTGGCGCACAAGCTCGGTGCGTCGTTCGCGGCCGGGAACACCACGATCGTCAAGGCCCCGCCGCAAGCCCCGGCGGTCTCCGCCGCCATCGTCGCTCTCCTGCTGGACGCCGGCGCGCCGATAGAAGCCGTGCAGTTGCTGCACGGCGGCGGCGACGTCGGGGCGGCGTTGTGCGCCGCGCCGGAGATCGCTGTCATCAGCTTCACCGGCAGCGCGCAGACGGGGGCCGCGGTTGCCCGGGCCGCCGGGGCGAAGCGGCTGGTGCTGGAGCTCGGCGGCAATGCGGCGACGATCGTGTGTCAGGACGCGGACGTGGCGCACGCCGCGGCCGTATGTGCTCGCACCGGCTACACGAACTCCGGGCAGAGCTGCATCTCGGTGCAGCGGGTGTACGTCGAGCGCACACGATTCGAAGCGTTCGTGGCCGCGTTCGGCAAGGAGGTCGCGGCGCTGAAGGTCGGGGATCCGCTCGATCCGGCCACCGATGTGGGTTCGATGGTCGACGAGGAGGCCGCCGAGCGGGTCGTGACCTGGGCCGCGGAGGCTGCCGCGGGTGGCGCGACGATCGCTTCGGGCGGCATCCGCACCGGAGCCACCGTGGCCCCGACGATCGTCGTCGACCCGCCCGCGGACGCGAACGTGGTGACCCGGGAGGTGTTCGGCGCGCTGGTCGCGCTGTTGCCCTACGACGACTTCGACGATGTGCTGGCCGCCTGCAACGGCAGCCGCTACGGGCTGCAGGCCGGCCTGTTCACCCAGGACATCGGGCGGATCGTCACCGCGTGGCGGGAGCTGGAGGTCGGTGGGCTCATCGTGAACGGGTCGTCGAACTTCCGGCTCGACCACGTGCCGTTCGGCGGGGTCAAGGACTCCGGCTTCGGCCGTGAGTCGCCCGCCTGCATGATCGAGGACTACACCGTCGTCAAGACGCTGCTGCTGCGCGGCCTGTCGATCTGGGGTACCCGCTCGTGAGGGCCGCGGTGCTCACCGGGCCCGGTGCCGTCGAGGTGACCGGCGACTGGCCGGAGGCCGAGTGCGGTCCGGACGACGTGGTGCTCGCCGTGCGGGCCGTCGGCGTGTGCGGCTCGGACCTGGCCGTCGTCGACGGCAAGCGGGACGTACCCAGGCTGCCCTGGGCGCTCGGGCACGAGGCCATCGGCGAGATCGTGCGGATCGGCGCGAACGTCGCGCCCGGCCGCCTCGGCCAGCGGGTCGCCGTGGAGCCCAACTTTCCCTGCCTGCGATGCGCCGCATGCACAGCGGGACGCACTGCCGTCTGTCCGAACCGCCGGATCCTGGGCATCAACGAGCCCGGCGCGCTGCGTGAGCGGGTCGCGGTGCCGGCCCGGTTCGCCTGGGCCGCTCCGCCCGGCCTCGCCGACGAGGACCTGGTGTGCGTGGAGCCCCTCGCGGTTGCCCTCGCCGCGCTGGCTCGCGCGGAACTCGCCCCTGGCGAGCGGTGCCTCATCGTTGGCGCCGGGGCCCAGGGTCTGCTGGTGTGCCTGGCCGCCCAGGCGCTCGGGGCGGTGCCGTTCGTGGTCGATCCGCACGAGGGCCGGCTCGCGACCGCGGTGGAGCTCGGCGCCGACACGCCCCCCGCCCGCGAGGGCTTCCCGGTGGTGTTCGAGACCTCCGGAGCGCCTGCTGGGCTGGAGAACGCGGTCGAGCGGTGCGCGCCGGACGGGCGGATCGTGCTCATCGGGCAGAGCGCGACCCCGGCTCCGCTGTCCACGTTCACGGTTGTGCAGCGGCGGCTCACGCTCCGCGGCTGCCTGATCTACGACCACCCGGCCGACTTCGCCGCCGCCGTGGCCCGGGCCCCGCACCTGCGCCCCGGTCGCATCCTGCGCGGCCGGTTCCCGCTCGCCGCCGCGGCCGACGCGTTCGCCCGGGCACGGGAGCTGCCCGGCAAGACCTGGATCACGTTCGAGCACCTGGAGGAACCGCCGCGATGAGCGTCGAGACGAAGGAACACCCGAAGCCCACCGCCAGCCCGGCGAACGCCGCCGAGGCACTGGTCGGACAGCTGGAGGCGTACGGGGTCGAGTACATCTTCGGCACCTGCGGGCATACCAACATCGCCCTGCTCGACGCGCTCGGACGCAGCGGGATCGAGTTTGTCATCGCCCGCCACGAGCAGGCTGCCGCGCACGCCGCCGACGGCTACGCCCGGGTCTCCGGCAAGCCCGGTGTCGTGCTCGTGCACGTCGGCCCGGGCATGATGAACGCGGTCACCGGCGTGGCCACCGCGGCACTGGACTCGGTGCCGCTGGTCGTGATCGCCGGCGATGTGCCCTCGTACATGTACGGCCGCCACCCGCACCAGGAGGTCAACCTCCATGCCGACGCCGAGCAGACGGCGATCTACCGGCCGTTCGTGAAGCGGGCCTGGCACGTGCACCGGGTCGAGGACCTGCCGCGGTTCACTGAGCGCGCCTTCTGGACCGCGACGTCGGGGCGGCCCGGCGCGGTCCTGCTCAACGTGCCCATGGACCTGTTCTCCCGCCCGCTGCCCGCCGACGCCGGCGCCGCCTTCCCGCTGCCCGCGTCGGCCACCGCACCGGCGCTGGCCGACGGTGACGCCGAGCGGATCGCCGAGGTGCTGCTCGGGGCGCAGCGGCCGCTGGTGTACCTCGGCGGCGGCCTCGGCCCCGGCGAGGGCCGCGCGGCACTGCTGTCGCTCGTCGAGCACCTCGACATTCCCGTCGCGCACTCGCTCATGGCCAAGGGCGCGCTGCCCGACGGGCACCCACTGGTCATGGGCATGACCGGATTCTGGGGCCTGGAGGTCACCAACACCTACGCGCTGGAGGCCGACGTCGTGCTGGCGCTCGGGACCCGGTTCGCCGAGACGGATGCGAGCTCCTGGGACCCCGCCTACACCTGGCGCATGCCGCCGACTCGGCTGA
The DNA here is from genome assembly GCF_040300725.1 of Dactylosporangium sp. NPDC000244. Classification (NCBI taxonomy): domain Bacteria; kingdom Bacillati; phylum Actinomycetota; class Actinomycetes; order Micromonosporales; family Micromonosporaceae; genus Dactylosporangium; species Dactylosporangium sp. NPDC000244. The sequence goes on along the minus strand of NZ_JBEPEH010000059.1, from coordinate 10,351 downwards.
TCCAGATCGACATCGACCCGGCCGAGATCGGCCGCAACTACCCGGTCGAGATCGGGGTCGTCGCCGACGCTACCCATGCCGTGCGCGCCATCGAGGCGGCCGTGCGCCGCGCCGCCCCGCAGCCGGTGCGCCGGGCCGCGCTGCGCGACCAGATTCGCGCCGCCCGCACCGCGCTGTTCGACGGCAGCACCGAGCGGGGCCGCAGCGACAACTTCCCGTTGCGCCCCGAACGGATCCTGCTCGACCTGCGCGAGACCCTGCCGCCCGACACGATCCTCGTCACCGACGTCGGCTGGAACAAGAACGGCGTCGCGCAGTGCTACCCGCTGCCGCCGGAGGGCCGCTTCATCGCCCCTGGCGGCGCCTCCACGATGGGCTTCGGGCCGGCCGCGGCGCTCGGCGTGCAGATGGCCCGGCCCGCCGCGGTCGTCGTCGCGCTCGTCGGCGACGGCGGGATGAGCGCGCAGCTGCCGGCCGTGCCGATGGCCGTCGAGCGCGGACTGCCGGTGTTGTTCGTCGTCATGAACAACCGCGCCCACGGCACCATCGCCGACCTGCAGGCCGCGAACTTCGGCCGGCAGTACGGCTGCACCTTCACCGACCCCGACGGCCGCCCGTACAGCCCCGACTTCGCCGCGTTCGGCCGGGCCTGCGGCGCCGACGGCTACCTCATCGAGCGCGTCGAGGACCTGCGTGAGGCGCTGCTCACCGCGCAGCGCCGCCGGCGCCCGGCCGTGCTCGACGTGGCGATGGTCAACGAGCCGGTGCCGACGCCGGGCCACTGGAACATCAAGGACATCTACCACGGTCTCTTCGACTGACACCCCTTCCACACATCGAGGTGATGCGCACATGTCCAGGCAACGCTTCCGGCTGCTCGCCGGTACCACCGTGCTCGCCCTTGCGCTGACTGCTTGCAGCGCGCCCGGCGAGAAGAAGCAGGATTCGCAGGCCGCCGCCGGGCCGATCAAGCTCGCCCTCATCGATGCGCAGAGCGGGCAGCTGTCCTCGCTCGGCGCATGGGAGCTCAAGGGGGCCAAGCTCGCGGTCGAGGAGTGGAACAAGGCCGGCGGCGTCAACGGCCGGCAGATCCAGCTCGACGTCTTCGACGACCAGGGCGACCCGACCGTGGGCACGAACCTGGCGCGGAAGATCGCCTCCGAGGGGTACGTGGCGATGATCGGCACCGCGGAGAGCGCGGTCACCATCGCGATGGCGCCGATCCTGCAGCAGGCGCAGATCCCGAACATCACCTCCGGGCAGTCGACCGGACTGGTGGCGGTCAAGAGCCCGTTCCTGTTCCTGAACGGCCCGACGAGCACCACCTACGACGAGACCCTGGCGAAGTACGTCGTCGACACCAAGGGCATCAAGTCGATCGCGATGATCAGCAACAACGGCTCGTACGGCAAGGGCGAGCACGACGCTTTCCTCAAGGCGCTGCAGGCACGCGGCATCACCCCGGTCGCGGACCAGGTCGTCACCACCGATCAGAAGGACTTCAGCGCCGCGCTGAGCACCATCCGCAGCAAGAACCCGGAGCTGATCTTCCTCGGCGCCGAGGAGGTCGAGTCCGGCCTCATCGTCAAGCAGGCCCGCGACCTCGGCATCACGGTGCCGTTCGCCGGTGCCGCGCCGCAGGGCACGCCGGTGTTCCTCAACACCGCCGGCGCCGCGAACGTCGAGGGCACCATCGTCAGCTCCCCGTACCTCAGCAACGACATCAACGACGCGGCCAAGAAGTTCGCCGCCGCGTACAAAGCCGCCTACAACGAGGACGCCGAGCTGCACGGTGCGAAGGCCTACGACGGCACGCAGATCGTGCTGACGGCGCTGAAGACCAGCAACGGCGCCACCGGCAAGGGGCTCGCCGACGCGATGCGGGCCACGAAGTACCCGGGCCTGCTCGGCAACTTCGCCTTCGACGACACCGGGGTCGGAATCTTCGCCACGTCGATCGGCGTGATCACCGGCGGCAGCCTCAAGGCCGTCAGCTGAGCCGTCCGTCCTCCACCCGGGGCGCCGCGATCCGCCGGCGCCCCGGTCCGGCATCGGGAGAGCCATGCAAGTCACACTGCAAACCCTGATCGGCGGGCTGAGCCTCGGCGCCGTCTACGCCCTCGTCGCCATGGGCTTTTCGCTGGTGTACCGCACGATGGGCCTGGTCAACTTCGCCCACGGCAACGTGGTGACCATCGGCGCCTACGTCGCCTCGACCTTCTACATGTCGGCGAAGCTGCCCTTCGCGCTGGCGATGGTGGTTGCCATCGTCGTGACGGGCCTGGTCGGCTTCGTCATCGAGTTCGTCCTGCGCCCGCTGGAGAACAAGGACTTCGACCTGATGCTGATCGGCACCATCGGGTTCGGCATCGTCCTCGACGCGCTGGCGATCATCATCTGGGGCGCCACCGGGCGAGCCGTGCCCTCACCCGTCCCCGCCGCACCCATCGACCTGTTCGGGCTGCGCATCCGCACCTACGATCTGGTGGTGCTGGCCATCGCGGCGGCCGCGATGCTGATGCTGATGCTGTTCCTCCAGCGCACCAAGCGCGGCGCGGCGATGCAGGCGGTGGCCATGGACCACGAGGCGGCCACCGCGGTCGGCATCCACGTCGGGCGCAGCAACTCCATCGCGTTCGTCATCGGCGCCGGCCTCGCGGCGCTGGCCGGCGGCCTCGTCGGGCCGATGCTCTACGTCAGCCCGACGATGGGCGGCGCACTGGGCATCAAGGGCTTCGCCGGCGCCATCCTCGGCGGCTTCGGCAGCATCCCCGGCGCCATCGTCGGCGGGCTGGCCATCGGCGTGCTCGACGCGTTCGCCGCCGGGCACTTCCAGGGCTACTCCGAGCTCGTCACGTTCCTGGTCTTCACCGCCGTCATCATGGTCCGGCCGACCGGCCTGTTCGGCGAAAGGACGGTCAACCGCGCATGAAACGCCGCCTCGCTGTCCTTGCCGTGGCCGCGGTAGCGCTGTGGCTGCTGCCGTACGGCCTGAGCTCCTACGCCATCCACGTCGTGGACGTCACGCTCATCTTCGCCCTGCTCGCGATCGGCATGGGCCTCGCGATGGGCGTGGCCGGCCAGGTGAACCTCGCCCAGGTCGCGTTCTTCGGCGTCGGCGCCTACACCGTGGCGATCCTGACCACCCACTCCGGCTTCGGCTTCTGGACCGCCGCCCTGCTGGCCCTGCTGGCCACCGCCGCCACCGGCCTGTTCGTCGGCACGCCGGCGCTGCGGATACAGTCGCACTACCTCGGCATCGTCACCCTTGGCCTGGCGCTGGCCTTCACCAACTGGGTCACGAACGCCTCGATCTCCGGCGGCGCCGAGGGCATCAACGCCATCCCGGTGCCGCAGCTGCCCGGGGTCGACCTTTCCAGCGAGTACCTCTTCTACTACCTCGAGCTCGTCGTCTTCGCGATCGCGCTCGCCGCCGGGCTGTTCGTCGTGCGCACACCGCTTGGCCGGCGCATGCGAGCCATGCGCGACGACCCGCTCGCCGCCGGGGCCGTCGGCGTCGAGGTACCGATGCTGCGCATGACCGCGTTCGTGCTGGCCAGCGTCTACGGTGGCACCGCCGGCGTGCTGTACGCCGGTCTCGTGCGATACGTGGCCCCGGAGTCGTTCAGCATCGCCAACATGTTCCTGCTGCTGGCCATGGTCATCATCGGCGGCCGGCAGAGCCTGTTCGGGTGCGTTGCCGGCGCGGTCATGCTGTCGCTGCTGCGCGAGTTGCTCGTGAACTACCCGACGTACGCGCAGGTCGTCTACGGCAGCGTCGTGGTCCTGGTCGTCGTGTTCGCCCCGACCGGCCTGGCCGGGTTGCCGGCCCGCCTGCGGGCGCGCTTCGGCCGGGGCAGTGGCGCCCGGCAGGAGCTCCGGCCGTTCGAGCCGTATCCGGCTGTCACGGTCGAGGACTCGGGCGACGGGCCGCTGCTCGACATCGTCGGGGTGGGCAAACAGTTCAAGGGGCTGCGGGCGCTCGACGGCGTCTCGCTGTCGGTGCGGGCCGGCGAGATCCGCGGCATCGTCGGGCCGAACGGCTCCGGCAAGACGACGCTGTTCAACGTCGTCACCGGCCTGTACCGGGCCACGTCCGGCGACATCGTGTTCGCCGGGGCGAAGGTCACCGGGGCACGCCCGTACCGTCTCGCGCAGGCGGGCATGGCCCGCACGTTCCAGAACCTGCGGCTGTTTCGCGCACTGAGCGTGCGGGAGAACGTGCTCGTCGCGCTCGACCGGACCCGGATGCACACGATCTGGCAGTACCTGCTGTGGCCGGTCGGGGTGTGGCGGCGCGACCGGGCCCTGCGCGAGGAGGGCGAGGCGCTGTTGGCACGGTTCGGCCTCAGCGACTTCGCCGAGGCCCGGCCGGGCGCGCTGCCGTACGGCATCCAGCGGCGCATCGAGATCGCCCGGGCGATGGCACGGCACCCGCGCCTGCTGCTGCTGGACGAGCCCGCCGCCGGGCTCAACGGCGAGGAGGTCCGCCAGCTCGCCGAGATCGTCCGTTCGATCCGCGACAGCGGGGTCACCGTGGTGCTCATCGAGCACAACATGGGTCTGGTCATGTCGCTGTGCGAGCGGGTCACCGTCCTGGCCAGCGGCCGGATCATCGCCGACGGCACCCCGGCCGAGGTGGCCACCGCGCCGCAGGTCATCGAGGCGTACCTCGGCGACTCGATGGCCGACACCGTCGAGCAGGTCGTCATCGAGGAGGCGAACCGATGAGCGCTGCGGCTCTGGAGGTCGAGAACCTGACCGTGCGGTACGGCGGCGTGTGCGCGGTGCAATCGGTGAGCTTCACCGTGCCAGCCGGCGGATGCCTCGGCATCATCGGCGCGAACGGGGCGGGTAAGACCTCGACGCTGAAGGCGGTGCTCGGACTCGTGCCGCGCACCGTCGGCGCCCTGCGGGTCGGCGGCCAGGACGTCTCCCGGGTCAAGGCCCGTGACATGGTCCGGCACGGCATCGGCTACGTGCCGGAGGGCCGGCACGTGTTCGCCGGCCTCAGCGTGGAGACGAACCTCATGCTCGGCGCCTACGCGCAGAAGTGGAACGCCGCGACCCGCGGGCAGCTCGAGGAGGTCTTCGCCCTCTTTCCCGTGCTGCGCGAGATGCGCGGCCGTCTCGCGGGCGCGTTGTCCGGCGGCCAGCAGCAGATGCTGGCCATCGGCCGGGCGCTCATGTCGCGGCCGAAGCTGCTCCTGCTGGACGAGCCTTCCATGGGGTTGTCACCGAAGCTGGTCGAGGAGATCCTGGCCGCGCTGCAGCGGCTCAGCGCCGACGGGCTGAGCCTGCTGCTGGTCGAGCAGAACGCCAAGCTCACCTTCGAGGCCACCGATAGCTGCCTGGTGATGGAGAACGGTGCCACGGCGATGACCGGCACGTCCGGCGAGCTGCGCCACGACGCCCGGGTGCGCCGCGTGTACCTCGGTCTGTGAGGCGGAGCTCCGCGGCGGTCCTGCTCGGCTGCGGCGCCCTGTTCGGCCTGTCCTACGTGCTGGTGCGTGACGTCGTGCCGGTGGCCGGGCCGGTCGGGGTCACCGTGGCGCGCACGTTCATCGGCGGCGCCGCGCTGCTCCTGGCAGCGCGGGCCGCCGGTCAGCGCCCGCAGTGGCGGCGCTGGCGGGCGTACCTGGTGCTCGGCGCGCTGTCGGCCGCGGTGCCGTTCAGCCTGATATCGATCTCCATGCTCAGCCTCAATGCCGGCACGGCGGCGGTGCTCAACGCATCGTCGCCGTTGTTCGCGCTGGGCTTCGACGTCCTCGAACGTCGTCGCCGTCCTGACACCGGCCAGCTCGTCGGCCTGGTGCTCGCCATCGCGGGCGTCTCGGTCGCAATGGCGGCGCGGGGTCTGCACATCAGCGACGGCGGCGCCGTCGGGGTGCTGGCGGGTCTCGCCGGTGCGGCCGTGTTCGCCTACGGAGGCTTCTTCGCCGCACGCCGATTCGACGGCGAGGCGCCGGCGGCGCTCGCCGCGGGACAGCAGCTGGCCGGCTGCACGCTGCTGTGCCCGGCGCTGCTGGTGTTCCCGTTCCACGCCACGCCGACCGCCTCGCTGCTGCTGCGGCTGGTCGTGCTCGGCGTGGCCGGCAGCGCGGTGGCTTATCTGCTCTTCTACCGCCTGATCGCCATCGAGGGGCCGGCCCGGGCCGCGAACGTCAACCTGCTGGTGCCGATGTTCGGCGTCCTGTGGGGCTGGGCCTTGCTGGACGAACCGATTCCGCCGCTGAGCATCGCGGGGATGGCCGCGACGGCGGCCGGAGTACTGCTGGTGTTGCGACACCGCCCCGCGGCCGGCTGACGGCCACGGGGCGGTGGGGTGCGGTGCGGAGGGTCAGCGGCGCCGGCCGGCGTGTATTAGACCCGCCGCTTGTCTCCCGGCTGCTGGAAGCCCGACGGGCTGTAGTAGCGGGTCGCCCGCCCGCTGGCATCGACCTCGATGCTGTAGTGCTTCACGAAGTCCCACAACAGCGGGCATTCCTCCGCCATGGTGTTGTGGGAGCGGTAGTTGTTCTTCGTGACCTTGAGGATCGGGATCGCGGTGCCGGGTTCGCGCCAGGTCCAGGTCTGGAAGCGGTTGTGCCAGCCGCTGCGCTTTCCGTCGAGGGTGTCGACGTCGGACAGCTGCAGGCCGTCGACCTGGAGGTGGTAGCGCGCCCAGCTGTCGAGCCCGTTCTGCACGTTGTCCCACAAGGTGCCGGTGACCGAGCTCAAGTCGCCGTAGCCGTAGATCATGTAGTTGGGGATCGCCCGGTAGCTCGCGGGGTACTGCCCGCCGTCGAACGAGATGTTGCCCGACGAGTTCGGGGAGACGGGGAAGGATGTCGAAGCGACGGCCGCGAAGTACTCCGGGTACGCGATCGCGAAGCTCTGCGACACCCCGCCGCCCGCCGATTGCCCGGTGGCGTAGACGCGCGTGGGATCGGCGGGGTACTGCTGGATCACCAGGTCGTGCAGCTGACGGTAGAACGCGACGGAGTTCTTGTGGCTGACCACCACTGAGGTGCTGCTGTACTGCTCGCAGACGACGACGAGGATGAACCCCTCCTGTTCGGCGACCTTCCACCACTGGGTGGCGTCGACGAACACCTTGTCGGTCTGGCTGTCGCCCGGAAACACGAACAGCACGGGCGCCTTCTTGTGCCAACGGGACGTGGCCGACCTGGGAACGTAGACGAGGTACTCCCGGACGAACCCCTCGACCATCATCGTGTGCACCTGGACGCCCAGCCGGGCGTAGTCGGCGCGTTCGTAGAGCTGGTTGCCGTAGGCGAAGGAGTTCTCGTACCGGGTGTAGGCGGTCAGGAACTCGACGATCTGTCTCGTCGTCTCCTTCTTCAGGGCATCGACCGGGTGCTTCTGGACCGCGACCTGGGAGATCGGGCCGGCGTGGGAGGTCATCCACCGGTCCGATTCGGGCCGTTGCCGGTAGACAGTGCCGAACTTCCCGCCCGAGGCTCCGGCAGGCGCGGTGTCGTTGGCCCGTTTCCAGTAGGCGAGGCTCGCGCTCGCGGAGCGCTCGTCGGGGTTGATGTACCACGTCGGCAGCACTGTTTCGTCGTATCTGATGAGGTCGAAACCTTCGGGAAAGACGACGGGCGTGTAGCTGGTCCTGCCGTCGAACTCCCGCGACGCGTAGGAGTCCAGGTACGCCGCGTCCAGGCCGGTGGAGTCGAGGTATACCTGGGCAATGGCCTTCAGCGGATGCGCAACTGCCCATGCTTCCAGCGCGGGCGCGCCGTGGCCGTAACCGACGAAGTAGTGCTCCCCGAAGATCGAGAAGTAGCGGTTGCTTTCGTAGAACGCCAGCGCCGCATTGACGTATTCGGCCTCGTCCGCCGCAGTGCCCCAGCCGTGCTCGCCGGGCTCGAGGATGAACAGCCCCTCCTCACGGTCGTCCGCGATGTCACGCCACGACGTCCTGCGCAGGAAATCGGCGGTGTCGATGCCGTCGGGGACCGCGATCACTGTGTAGTAGGAACGGATGGGCGTCTCCAGCGAGATGTAGATTTTGGCGGTGCGCGTCTGGTCGCCGCTGGTGAACGACTTCGTCCAGTAGCCGGTCATCTCCTTCGGCAGCTTGTTGGCGCGTGTGTAGTCGTAGGCCGGGAACGGGCGGCCGTCGAGCGGCTGGGCGGCTCCGAGGTCTCCTGGCGCTTTCCCGGCGGCCTGAGCGGTGCCCGTGGTGATCAGTTCCGTGCCGAGCACCGTGGTTGCGGCCAGTGCGGCGGTTGTCTGCAGTAGCTGACGTCTATCCATTGAATGCAGCCCCTTTCGGGTGGCAGGTGGCTGTTTGCGGCGCGGCGAGCTCCTGGGTGGACGGAATCATCCGGCGTCTGGCTGTGGCGGCTCAGTGTCGTTGCGGATAGGGGTGTGCGTCAGCCGGAGTGATGCCGTCGGCGCCCGTGGCCCGCCCGGACACGGTGTCGCTTCGCGACCCGTCGAGTGCTAGGTCCACCAGGCGGACCATCTGTACTGATAGACAGACCATAGCCGGTCGTCGACGCGGGCGACAAGACCTTGTAACGCGAGTGTTTCGGAGTGTGTTCGCCGGGCGTCTTCCCCTGCACAGTCCTGGGTGGACGGCGGGAGGGCCGTTCGGGTCTTCCCGGAGGCGTTCATGCCGTACGCCGGCCGCGACCACGTTGATGTCCGTGAGGGGATTGCCTGTATGCGCTCGTGCTTCGCGACCGTGACGTGTCGGGCACGCTGGGGAACACGTCGGCGGCCGCGGCTCGCGCCAGGACGCGGAGATCTTCGGGAGCGACGCCCGCGCGAACCGTCGAGCGCTGAGCGTTACCTGCTGCCGACCAGCAGATGCGACACGATCATGTCGCCGAGCTGTCGCCGGTAATGGTCCCGCCGGTCCGGATCCACCGGATCCCGGCCGAAGATCGCGGTGAACGTGTACCGGTTGGCAATCCGGAAGAAGCAGTACGCACTGATCGCCAGGTGCACGTCGATGGCGTCGACATCCTCACGGAAGGCGCCATCAGCGCGGCCGCGCTTCAGAATCTGTTCGACGAGCTGGATCGCCGGACTGTTGAGGGCCGCAAGGCTTTCGAGCTGGCCGATGTGCTTGCCGCGGTGGATGTTCTCGATGCTGACCAGCCGGATGAAGTCGGGGCTCGCCTCGTGGTGGTCGAAGGTGATCTCGGCGAGTCGGCGGATCGCCTCGGCCGGCGGCAGGTGGTCGAGGTTCAGCCCGGCCTCCACCTCGCGGATCTGCGCGTACGAGCGTTCCAGGACGGCGACGTAGAGCTGTCTCTTGCTGCTGAAGTAGTAGTAGATCATTCGCTTGGTCGTTCGGGTCCGCTCGGCAATGGCGTCGACTCGCGTCCCGTCGTACCCACGGTTGGCGAACTCCTGTGTCGCAACGTCGAGGATCTCGCGGCGGGTCCGGTCCGCATCGCGGCGGCGCCCGTCTGGCTGGTGCATCGCGTCCCTTCCGAAGACGTCGGCGTGACGGCACGGCCACGCCCGGACTCGCACGGCTTCTGGGCGGCCCCCGTTCCGGCGAGGACTAATAACGTACTAGTTCGTACATACGCTACCTGTGTCTGCGCTCCCGTGCTGTGGGACAGCACGCCGGTGAACCTGGTCATCGACCAGGTTCACCGGAGGCAAGGCCGGGAAGGTTGAACGCGGGTCAAACCGTGCGCAGGAAGTCGTCCAGCACATCCAGGCCGCTGCGCAGGGACGCGATCGGCACGCGTTCGTCGACGCCGTGCATGCCGGCCGCCGTACGGCCGTCGGGATCCTCGCCGAGCGGGGCGAAGCCGAAGCCCGCCATCCCCAGCTCGGCGAACGGCTTGGCGTCGGTGCCGCCGCCCATGCAGAACGGGACGATCACGCCGTCCGGGTCGTGGCGCAGGACCGACGCGGCCATCGCGTCGTACCAGGCGTTGTCCCAGCCGGCGCCGATCGCGGGGCGGTAGGACAGGAATGACCGGGTGACGGACGGTCCCAGCAGCTCGTCGATGATGGCGAGCTGTTCGTCCTCGGTGCCGGGCAGCGACCGTACGTCAATCTCGGCGTGCGCCTCGCCCGGCACCACGTTGAACTTGTAGCCGGCGTCGAGCACGGTGACGTTCGTCGAGCAGCGCAGCGACGGCTCGACGTACTCGCGCAGCGGCCCGATCCGGTCGAGGACGGCCTCGACGCCCTCGTCGCAGGAGAGGTCGGCGTCGAGGCCGAGGGCCCGCACGGCGGTGTCGAGCAGCCGGCGCACCGGTGGCGTCAGGGTCAGTGGCCACCGGCCCCCCCCCCACCGCGCCCCCCCCGGGCCCCCCGGGGGGGCCCCCCCGCGGGGGGGGCGCCCCCCACTCTGTTCGTGCGGGGTCAC
>NZ_JBEPEH010000058.1:0-75964 GCF_040300725.1 Dactylosporangium sp. NPDC000244 | reverse complement strand
TCCGCCCGCGCCCGCCGCCCGGCGGGCGGGCCCGCGTGGGGGACCCGCCCGGCGGCCCCGGGGGCGGGGCCCCCCGCCGCGGCCTCGGCCTCGGCCGCGAACGACGGCTCGTCGGGCCTGAGCGGCAACGGGAACCCGACGGTCCCGGCCCCGAGCGGCGCGCCCCACACGGGCGGCGGCGACGGCCTGGGCATGCGCAACCCGCTCCTGGCCGGGGCGGGCATCGTCCTGCTGCTGGCCGCGGCCGCGCTCGTGGTCTTCCGCCCGCGCCCGGCGACCGGGCGGCGCTGACCGTGCGGCCGCCCCGGCGCCGGGTGATCGACGGCCTGACCGGCCTGCTCGCGGCCGGCGGCCTCACGCTGCTGGTGATCGGGGCGTCCCCCGCTCCCCCGCCGCCCGAGCGCCCGGCCGCCGCACCCGCCGCCTCCGGCCCGATGCCGGACCCGATCCCGATCGCGAGCTCGGCCGCGCCGGCGACGGCGGTACGGACGAACGGGCTGGGAGCGTCCGAACCCGTGCGGCTCACGATCCCCGCGATCGGGATCGACACCGCGCTCATGTCGCTCGGCCTCAACCCGGACGGCACCGTCGAGGTGCCGCCGCTCAAGCCGGGCGCGCCCGCCGGCTGGTACCGGAACCTGCGCACCCCGGGCGAGGTCGGGCCCGCGGTGCTCCTCGGCCACGTGGACACCGCCCACGACGGCCCGGCCGTGTTCTACCGGCTGCGCGAGCTGCGCCCCGGCGACACCGCGACCGTGCGCCGGGCCGACGGCACCGCGGCGGTCTTCGTGGTCGAGCGGGTGGTGGAGGTGCCGAAGACCGACTTCCCGACGGATGCCGTCTACGGCCCGGTCGACTATCCGGCCCTGCGGCTCGTGACGTGCGGCGGCACCTTCGACCGCCTCCGCCACGAGTACCGCGGCAACATCCTCGTCTACGCCCGGCTGGAACGATCCTAGGACTGCAACGATCCCAGGACCTCGTCGGTCGTCGGAGTGGCGGCGCAGCTGCGGGCCGCGTAGTCCAGGGCCATCGCGTGGTCGGCCGCGGTGAAGTCGGCCATGGCGTCGGCGACGAGGAACGGCTCCACGTCGTGCGCGTAGGCGTCGGCGGCGGTCAGCAGGCAGCCCAGGTGCGCGAAGACGCCGCACACGAGAAGCTGGTCGCGGCCCAGCCGCCGCAGCGTGTCCAGCAGCGGGGTGCGGTGGAAGGCGCTGTACCGCCACTTCGTCACGACCTCCGAGGGCGACGCGGGCTCGAGGACCAGGCCCCGGCTCGACTCGTCGGAGGTCATGCCCTCGCCCCACACGTCGTGCAGCAGGCCGCGTTCGGCCCGGGTCATGCGGCCCGGCTGGGCGGTGTACCGGATCGGGATGCCGAGGCCGGTGCACGCCGAGCGCAGCCGGGCGACGTTCGCCAGCAGCTCGCGGCCGGGCGGGACGGCGGGGTCGAAGCGGTCGACGAAGTACCGCTGCATGTCGTGGATCAGCAGCACACAGCGCGACGGGTCCGGCCGCCACGGGGCCGGCCCCGGGCGGGGCGGCGACGGCATCGGATACGAGACGACGGCGGGCATCATGCGTACAACCAATCCTGTCCGGGCAGCCCGGAGGCCGCGATCCGCTCGTCCCGGCGGCGCTGCTCGGCGCCGTCGGGGAGGTGGTACTCGTGGCCGCCCGCCACGCTCGCCGCGGCCACGCGCTCGGCCCGCGGGCGGCGGGCCGCCTCGAACCCGGCGAGGTCGCCGAGGTGGGACGGCAGCGCCGCGGCGTCCTCGATCGCCTGGGCCGCGCCCTGGGCGAGGAAGGGCGGCATCGGGTGGGCCGCGTCGCCGATGACGACGACCCCGTCCCGGTGCCAGGCCGGCAGTGGCGCGCGGGTGCGCAGCGCGAACCCCCGGGTGGCCGCCTTCGCCAGCGCGCGCACCGGCCCGTGCCAGCCCCCGAACCGCTCCCCCGGGCGGGCCACGACGACGAGGTTGAGCCCGCCGGGGATCGGATAGGCCACGACGTGCGCACCCGGGCCGAGCCAGACCGTCACCACCGATGACCCGGCCTGTGGGAGCACCGCACGGTAGGCGGTGTACCCGACGTCGACCAGCCCGCCGGGGTCCAGCAGGCCGCGGACCGTCGAGTGCAGACCGTCGGCGCCGATGACGAACGAGGCCGGCCGCAGCGTCTGTCCGAAGTGGATGCGTCCGGCACGCGCGGCGAGAGCCCGCAGCAGGTCGGCCCGCCGCAGCGTCAGATATGGGGAGCCGTAGCGGGACCGCACGGCCGGGCCGAGCGGAATCCGGCCCAGCAGCGCGCCGTCCGACCAACGGCGGATCTCGCGCGCCGAGGGCTGCAGGGATACGGCGTCCAGGTCCACGCCGAGGCCGGCGAGAATGCGCGTCGCGTTCGGCGGGAGCTGGATGCCGTAGCCCGCCGCCGGCAGGGAGGGCGCACGCTCGACGACCTCGCAGGGCACGCCGTGGGCGGCCAGGGCGACGGCCGCCGTCAGGCCGCCGATCCCGGCGCCGACGATGAGCGGCTCAGTAGTACCGCAGCGCACGGTCCCAGTCCTCGTCCGGGCCGAACAGGCCGCGCGGCTTCATCACCTCGGCGGTCGCGGTCAGCAGCCGGTGCGGGACCAGGCCGCCGGGCGGCACGGGCACGACGAGCGGCTCGACGTGCGGGTACGCGGTGCGCAGCGCCGCCGTCAGGGTCGCGGTCGCGGCGGTGCGCCAGCGGTCGGCGACCTCGATCTCCACGCCGAGGCGGGGACGGGGCCGGTCGCCGTCGACCCGCGCGCGCCAGAACCAGACGCCGAAGTCGTCCGGCAGCCCGAAGACGAGCTCCTCCAGTCCCAGCTGGGTCAGGCCGCCGCGGGCGAAGCGGCCGAGCAGGCGCACCGCGGGGAGGTGCCAGCCGCAGGGGCACTCGCGGTACGACACCTCCACCTCGTCCTCGATGGCGTAGCGCAGCAGGGGCATCGCGTCGCGGAAGAGCGGCGTCACGACCAGCCGGCCGCGCCCGTCGGGCCGCAGCTCCCCCGTGTCCGGGTCCTGCACCTCGAAGACGGCCCGGTCGGCCCACAGGTGCATGGTGCCGTGCGCGCACTCCCCGGCCAGGCTGCCGGTCTCGGTGGCGCCGTACTCCTCCACGACCGGCGCGTTCCACACCCGCCCGATGCGGGCCTTGCGCGCGGGCCCGACGGGCTCGCCGCCGACGAACAGCGCGCGCAGGCTCGGGAAGTCGCGGTAGCCGCCGACGCGCGCGGCCGCGGCCCACAGCAGCGTGTCCGTCGGCAGCGACCAGGTGAGGGTGACGCCGAGGTCGTGCAGCAGGCGTACCACCCGAGAGTAGGGCGTGGCCAGCGAGCGGTTGTCGGCCGGCACCACGGTCGCGCCGCGCAGCCGGGCGGCCGCGTGCGCGAGGTGCCCGGTGATCATCAGCGCGTACGGGGTGCGGACCAGCATCGTGTCGTCGGGCGCGATGCCGGTCCACTTGCGCGCGAAGCGCTCGGCGAGGTCGAGCCAGTCGGTCTCGGTGTAGTAGGACGCGGTCGGCTCGCCGCTGCTGCCGCTGGACTCGTGGTAGGTGGCGATGTCGGCGCGGTCGCAGGCGAGCAGGCCGAACGGGTACGCGTCGCGGAGGTCCTGCTTGGTCGTGAGCGGCTGCTCGGGCAGGGGCGCGAGGCCGCGCTCGCGGTAGAACGGGGAGCGCTCGGCCGCCGCGTACACCGCGGGGAGCCGCTCCTGCTGGAGCCGGGCGAGGCCGGCGAAGTCGTGCCAGTCGCCGATCTGGGGCAGCGTCATGAGTTCTCCAGGATCCGGTCGGCGTTGCCGAAGGAGACCAGCGCGAGCTCGTCCGGGGGCAGGCCGAGGGCGCGCAGCTTGGCGACCTCGACGCTCGGGTGCTGCAGCGGGTGCTCGGTGCCGAAGAGCACCCGGTGCGCGCCCAGCCGGCGTACCGCGAGCCGGGCCACGGCGGTGAAGCAGCCGGAGAGCTCGACGGCGATGTTGGGCAGGGGCGCGACGAGGCTGAGCCCGGCCGCGTCCAGGCCGGTGTGCCCGCAGTGGCCGGAGACGAACGTGACGTCCGGGTGCCGGCCGGCGAGGACGACGAGGTCCTCGGTGCGGGTGCCGGCCCGGCCGAGGCAGACCACGTAGACCGGGTGCCGGTGCCGCGCGGCGATGCGCACGAGCGCGTCGACCCGCGGGTCGTCGAGCCGGAAGCCGTGCACCGCCGGGGAGATCTCCAGGCCCCGGAACCGCGGCGCCGCGGCCTCGTAGCCGGCGGCGTCGCGGTACGGGTCGGCGAAGAAGAACGGCACCAGCCGCCCGCCGGACGCCTCGCACGCCCGCCGGACCCCCTCGTTGTCGGCCAGGGCCTTGCTCCGCCCGCCGTCGACGATCTGCACCGAGAGGCGGTCGAGCCCGACCACCCCGCCGGCGCAGACCGCCGCCCGCTCGACCCCGGCCTCGTCGAGGGCGCCCAGCAGGGCCTCGGCCGCGCCCGGGCCGGGGGTCAGGCGCGCGTGGAAGTCGAACATGGCGATCACTGCTCGTAGCAGAGTTCGTCGATGGGGTAGCCGACGTGGCGCTCGCGCCGGGGCAGGTACCCGACGATGCGGTCGCCGGGCTTGAGCGCGGTCGAGTTCAGCACCGCGCCGCCGGGCCCGAGGATGCGCACGTGCCAGTCGTCCTGGACGATCACGTTGACCGCCTCGCCGCCCTCGGCCACGGCGTCGATCGACAGCAGCGGCCGCGTCTCGATCTTCACCCGGCCGACGACCACCGGGCGGGTGCGCCCGTCGACCCCGACGGCCAGGACGGTGCCGCCCGCGCGCAGTTCGCTGAGGTACCGCGTGTGCTCGCCGTCCGCCAGCGTGTACGACATGATCGCGCCGGCGTTGACGCGGAACGGGCGCGTCGGCATGTACGGCAGCGGGTGGGTCTCGCTCACGCAGAGCACGAGCGCCTTGGCCCGCGACCCGACCAGGATGCCCTCGTCGCGGGCGAGATAGGTGCACGTGTCGACGCAGGCCCGCTCGCCCATCCCGGCGTGGGTGATCGCGGTGACGGTCAGCTCGGTGAGCTCCAGGTCCGGGGAGCGCCGCTCGACCGCGTCCTTGAGCCGGCCCGCCTCGCCGGGCGCGGACGGGGCCAGCATCACCCCGTCCGGGCCGTGCTCGAGCACGCCGAGGAACACGGGCGCGTCCGCGGCCCGCTCGACGGTGGTGACGATGAGCCCGTGCGCGTCGGCCGCCGCGGCCAGCACGATCTCGAGCGGGATGTTCGTCGGGTCGGCGAAGCGCAGCACGGTGACCGGGTCGCGGGTCACGCTCGCGCAGGCCTCGGCCAGGGAGTCGGCGTCGGTCACGTCGACGTGGGCGCCGAAGCGCACGCCGGGGTGGCGGGCCGCGAGCCGGCCGGGGTCGCCGTGCTGCGCCGGGTCGACGACGACCAGGTCGGCGTCGCCGAACGAGTCGGGCAGCTCCTTGCCGGGCAGCAGCACCCGGCTCACGGTCGGCGGCAGCCCGGCGAGGTCGGCCGGGTCGTCGGCGACGATCGCGTCGAAGCCCCGGTGGATCGCCTCCTGGCACAGGACGGACTTGAGCCCTTCGGCGGCCCGGATGTCGAGCCAGCACTGCTTCATGGGGGTACTCCTTCTCATCGGGTTCGGGCGGGGGTTCGGTCCGAGGTGCGGTCATGCACGAGTGCGGCGAGCCGGCGCACCATCGCGGGCGGCTCGGGGGCGTTGAAGACGAGGCGGCCCGCGGCGACCCCGCCCGCCCCGGCCCGCATGGCGGCGGCGAGGTGCTGCAGGGCGGCGGCGCTGTCGAGGGCGTCGCCACCGGCCGCGAGCACCGGGATCGGGCTGGCCTCGGTGATCGCCGCGAGGTCGTGCGCGTCGCGGGGCAGCGCCGTCTTGACCAGGTCGGCGCCGAGCTCGGCGGCGATGGCGGCGGCGTGCGCGACGAGCCGCGGGGCGCGGCCGTCGGCGATGCCGGGGCCGCGGGCGTAGACCATGGCCAGCAGCGGCACGCCCCACCGGTCGCAGTCGCCGGCGACCGCGGCCAGGTCGGCCAGCTGCCGCGGCTCGGTCGGCGAGCCCGCGTTGACGTGCACGCTGACCGCGTCGGCCCCCAGGTGCAGGGCCTCCTCGACGGAGCCGACGAGCACCTTGGCGTCGGGGTCGGCGGACAGGCCGGTGCCGGCGGACAGGTGCAGGATCAGGGAGAGGTCGCGGAAACGGTGGGCGGCCACGTGCCGCAGCGCGCCCTTGTGCAGGACCACGGCGTCGGCCCCGCCCGCGGCGAGCTCGCCGACGAGCCGGTCCAGACCCCCCGATCGTCCACTGTGGATGATCGGGGCGCCGCTGATCGGGTGATCCAGCGGCACGATGAGCAGGCCGCCGGATCCGTTGCGGTACAACCGGTCCAGCCGGACCCGGCGGGCGAAACTGTCATTGGGAGCCACGCCTACCGACGCTAGGCCCGGGCCGGTACACGCCCCACTACCTCAATGGGTAGTGGCCGCCCTCACCTGCGCGCTGCGACGGTGACGAGCATGACGCATCCGTGGTTGCAGCGTATCGCCGGAGCCGAGGCCTTCGCGCTCGTGTGCCGGGACGACCGGGTGGAGCTCCGCGTCGGGGTCCCGCTCGCCTCGATCCCGGACCCGGTGGACTCGGAGGTGGTGGCCGCGCTGCCCTACCGCACGATCGCCGAGCGCGGCCTGGCCTGCGTCGACGACGGGGCCCCGCCGCTGGCCTTCGCCGTGACCTGGTCCGCCTCCCTGCCGGTCTCCTCGGTGCTGGAGCTGCTGCCCTCGTGCTCCCCGGGCCTGCTCGACGGCCGGTTCGACCTGGACGACGCGGAGTATGCGGAGGTCGTCCGGCGGGTGGTGGAGGAGGACATCGGCGGCGGCACGGGCTCCAACTTCGTGATCCGCCGCACCTACCGGGCGCGTATCCCCGGCTTCACGCCCGCCGCCGCGCTGTCGGCCTTCGCCGGGCTGCTGCGCTCCGAGCGCGGGGCGTACTGGACGTTCCTGCTGCACTGCCGCGGCCGCACCCTGCTCGGTGCCACCCCGGAGTCGCAGGCCCGCCTCGAGCGCGGGATCGCCGCGATGAACCCGATCAGCGGCACCTACCGCTACCCGCCCGGCGGCCCGACCGCCCGAGGCCTGCGCCGGTTCCTCGCCGACCGCAAGGAGACCGAGGAGCTGTTCATGGTCGCCGACGAGGAGCTCAAGACCATGGCCCGCATCTGCGACGGCGGGGGCCGGCTGCGGGGGCCCTGGCTGCGGCCGATGTCGCGGCTGGCGCACACCGAGTACATCATCGACGGGCCCACCGGGCTCGGGCCGGCCGAGGTGCTGCGCGCGACCATGCCCGCCCCGACGGTGACCGGCAGCCCGATCGCCGCCGCGTGCCGGGTGGTCGCGGCGCGCGAGGGCACCGGGCGCGGCTACTACGGCGGGGCGATCGCGCTGCTCGCCCCGGGCGCGCTGGACTCGGCGCTGATCATCCGCACCGCGGAGATCGGGCCGGACGGGTCCGTGACCATCGGCGTCGGGGCGACGCTGGTGCGCCACGGCGACCCGGCGGCGGAGGCGGCCGAGACCCGGGCGAAGGCCGCGGCGCTGCTGGGGGCGCTGGCGGGAGAGCGGGCGGCAGCGGCAGCGCCGAAGCTCCCCGCCCTCGAGCGCGCCCTGCGCCGTCGCAACGCCGGCCTGTCCCCGTTCTGGCTCGGCCGGCCGGTGCGGCTGCGCCCGCTGTCCGGCCGGGTGCTGATCATCGACAACGAGGACGACTTCACCGCGATGCTGGCCCGGCTCACCGAGACGCTCGGGCTGCGCGTGGACGTCCGGCCGACGCTGCGTGACGGCTACGATGCGGTCGTGCTCGGCCCCGGCCCCGGTGACCCCCGCGACCGCGACGACCCGCGCATCGACCGGCTGCACGAGATCGCCGGGCGGCTGCTGGCCGAGCGGACCCCGACCCTCGCCGTCTGCCTCGGCCACCAGGTTCTCGCCGACGAGCTCGGCCTGCCGATCCGGCGGCTCGCCCGGCCGGCCCAGGGCGAGCCCCGGCGGGTGCCCGGATTCGGGCGGGTCGGCTTCTACAACACCTTCGTCGCCGTGTGCGGACCCGCCGAAGGGGCACCGAGGCATCGAATGAATGCTATTCATGCAACCACCGTGCGTAACGGCCGGCCGGAGCGAATTGGGATATTGCGGGATGCCGCGACCGGGGCGGTGCACGCAATGCGATTGGCACGAGCGCGGTCAATACAGTTTCATGTTGAATCGGTGCTGACCGAGCACGGCCCGGCGATTCTGCGGCGCCTGCTGGCCGAAATCCTGCTCGCCCCGCCGGGCGGGCCGGGAGCAGCACGATATCGGGCCGACGGAGGATGCCGTCCGGGTTCGTCCGGCTCCCCCGAATGGCTGTTCAAGTCGATCATCGAGTACCGAGAGAATCACCGCAGGCCAGCCACGATAACCGAACCGAGCGCCGCTGAGACGTCTGACAATTTGGGGTGATTTCGCTGACTGCACCGGCCGCGGGGACATTCGGGCGCGATCGGGAGCTCGCCGTCCTGCGCAAAGCGGTGTCCGGCGCCGCCGACGGCATCGGCGGGTGCACGATCGTGACCGGCTCGGCCGGCATCGGCAAGTCTCACCTGGTCCGGGCCTCGATCCTGTGCGCGCAGGCGCGCGGGGTCTCGGTCGCGGCCCGCGCCGCGTTCGAGCTCGACCGCGCGGCCCCGCTGATCACCGTCGCGGGGACGCTGCAGCAGCTGCGGCCGGCCGAGCCCGCGATCGGCTGGCTGCGCGAGGAGGACGACGCGCAGTACCGCACCCTGGAGCGGCTCGGCGCCGCGCTGGAGGACTACGCGGCCCAGCGGCCCCTGGTGATCGCGATCGACGACGCCCAGTGGATGGACGAGCTGTCCGCCCTGGCCGTCGCCGAGCTCGTCCCGGCCCTGGCCTCCTCCCCCGTGCGCTGGGTGTTCGCGCACCGCCCGGCCCCGTCCGGCACGCCCGGGCAGCAGCTCATGGAGCGCCTCGTGCGCGACGGGCACGAGCAGCTCACCCTCGGCACGCTCGACGACGACGCCGTGCGCCGGCTGTGCGCCCAGGTCGTCGGCGCCGACGTGGACAACACGGTGCTCGCCCTGGCCGGCGGCTGCGACGGCAACCCGCTGCAGATCGAGCAGCTGGTCCGGACGCTGCACATGACCGGGCAGCTGGTGGTGACCGACGGGATCGGGACCGTCGTCGGCGAGGAGCTGCCGTCGAGCTTCATCACGATCGTCGACCAGATGCTGCACGGGCTGTCCAGCGAGGCCCAGGAGCTGCTGCAGGCGGCGGCGGTGTTCGGCCGGCCGTTCGGGATCGAGGCGGTCGCCGAACTGCTCGAGGTGCGCCCCGGCCCGCTGGTCAAGCAGGTCAAGGAGGCGCTCGACGCCCGGGTGCTGGTCAACAACGGCGACGAGCTCGAGTTCGTGCACGACCTGGTGCGGCTGGCGGTGTACGGCACGCTGAACCCCGCCGTCGCGACCATGCTGCACCGCCAGGCCGCCGTGATCGCCCGCGAGGAGGGCCGCCCGCCGGTCGAGGTGGCCGAGCACCTGCTCAAGACCGGCCGCTCCGGCCGCCGCGAGGCCGTCACGATCCTGCACGAGGCCGCGCTCGAGGTCGCCCCGGCCGCGCCCAGCACCGCCGCCGACCTGATCGAGCACGCGCTGCGGGTGATCGGCGAGCACGACACCGCCCGGGTGCCGCTCGTCGCGGACGCCGTCACGCTGCTCGCCTCGGCCGGTCGGCTCGAGCGGGCGCAGGACCTGGGCGAGACCGCGCTGCGGGCCGGGCTCGACCCGCGCACCGACGCCATGCTCAAGTTCGGGCTGGCCGAGGCGTTCAAGCACGCCGGGCACAACCGGGTCGCGGTGGAGTGGGCCGACCAGGGCCTCGCCGTGCCCGCCGTGCCCGGCTCGGTCGCGGCGAAGCTGCACGCCATCCGCGCCCACGCCCGCTTCTACTCCGGCGACCTGCCCGGGGCCGACGCGGACGGCGAGGCGGCGACGGCGGCGGGGCTGACCACCGGGGAGTACGCCGCCTCGGTGTTCGGGCTCACCGGCCGCAGCCTCGTGGCCCAGGCCGAGGGCCGCCTGGACGACGCCTTCGGCCACGCCGAGCGCGCGACCGGCATCGCCGACCAGGTGCGCGGCGACGCCGCCCACCGCCACCCGCGGATCTGGCTCGGCGACGCCCAGGCCTGCCTCGACCGCTTCGACGAGGCCGAGGAGACCTACCGCCGCGGCCGCCGCGAGTCCGAGCGCCTCGGCACCGCCTGGTCCACGCCGCTGTGGCACTACTACCACGGGGCCCTGCTCACCGCCCGCGGCCGCCTCGACGACGCCGTGGCCGAGGCCGAGGCCGGCGTGGCCATCGCGCTCAACCTCACCGCCTACGCCCTGGCCGTGCCGCTGCTGGGCCAGCTCACCCGGCTCGCCGTCCTGCAGGGCGACCTGCCCCAGGCCCAGGCCCACCTCGCGCACATGCACCGGCGGATGGCGGCCGGGATCACCGCGGCCCCCGAGGACATGTACTGGCCCGAGGGCGTCCTGCAGGAGGCGATCGCCGGCCCCGAGGCGGCCCTGGCCGCGCTGACCGGCCTGATCGACGCGCTGCCCGCGCGGCCGGTGCTCATCGCGCAGGACCCGTCCACCGCCCCGGCCCTCGTGCACCTGGCGGTCCGCGCCGGCGACCTGCCCCGCGCCCGCACCGTGGTCGCCGCGGCCCGGGCCCTCGTCGCCCGCAACCCGCGCCAGCTCTCCCTCGCCGCCGCGGCCGACCACGCCGAGGGCGTGCTCACCGGCGACCCCTGGCTGCTGCGCGGCGCCGTCGAGCGCTTCCGCCGCACCCCGCGCCGCCTCGCCCTCGCCGGGGCCCTCGAGGACGCCGCCCTCAACACCGCCGACGACCAGCAGGGCCGCGCCTGGGCCGCCGAGGCCATCGCCATCGTCACCGACTGCCGGGCCGAGCGCGCCCGCCGCCGCCTCGAGTTCAGCCTCGGCGGCCCCAAGGCCCCCACCGAGCGGCCCGGGTTCCGCCCCGGCTCCCCGCTGCACCAGCTCACCCCGGCCGAGCAGAACGTGGCCCTGCAGGTCGCCCTCGGGCTCACGAACCGCCAGGTCGCCAGCGCGCTGCACCTGTCCCGGCACACCGTCGACAGCCACCTGCGCAAGATCTTCACCAAGCTCGACCTGCGCGGCCGGGTCGAGCTGGCCAACCTCGTGAACCGGGATCGCTTGAACACGTGATGTACGGGGGCACCCACCGGGCCCGAGCATGACCATTGGCGACGAAGGCGTCGCCGTGGCCGAGCGATGGGGGAACACCGGTGACGACGCCGTCGAGCGCACAGGTTCTCGTGGTCGGGGCGGGCCCGACCGGCGCGGTCCTCGCGCTGGAGCTCGCCCACCACAACGTGCCCTGCCTGGTCGTGGAGCGGGCCGTGGCCCCGCCCCGCCACCCCGGCGTCGACCGGCTGACCGGGCACGCCATGGGCCTGTTACGCCGGCTCGGCCTCGACACGGTGGTCGAGCGCTACGCGGAGGCGCCCGAGTCCGAGGACGTCGAGTGGCGCACCGGCCTCGACGACGACCCGGTGCTCGTCTCCTCCCCCGGCGCCGCGTCCGGCGGCGGGCCCGACCATCGCGTCCCGGCCGCCGACCTCGCCCGGCGCCTGCGCGACGAGCTGCGCGGGCACCCCCTCGTCGACCTGCGCGAGGGCTGGACCTTCACCGGCCTGCGCGTCGAGCCCGACGGCGCCGTCGCCACGGTGCTCGACGTGCACGCGGGCGTGCGGCACACGATCGCGGCGCGGCACCTGGTGGGCTGCGACGGCGCGCAGAGCACGGTCCGGCGCTGCGTGGAGGTGCCGATGGAGAGCCTCGGCAGCCCCGCCCGGCACTGCTCGGTGTTCTTCCGCAGCACCGACCCCCGCCTGCCCGCCAAGGACGGCCACCCCGTCGCCGTGGTCGTCGGCGGCGTGACCAGCGTGTCCCGCGGCGACGGCGACAGCTGGGTGGCCCACCTGCCGGTCGGCGCCGACGAGCCGGTCACCACCGACCCGGTCGCGATGCTGCGCTCGCGGCTCGGCAGCGGCCTGGAGGTGGCCGAGATCCTCGGCGTGGCCCAGTGGGACGACGCCCTGGCCGTCGCCGCGGCGTACCGGCGGGGCCCGGTGTTCCTGGCCGGCGAGGCCGCGCACCGCTTCCACCCGGCCGGCGAGCTCGCCGACACCAGCCTCGCCGACGCCGCCGACCTGGGCTGGAAGCTGGCCGCCGAGATCAACGGCTGGGGCGGCCCGGCCCTGCTGGCCAGCTACGAGGCCGAGCGGCGGCCGGTCGCCCTGCTCGACCGGGAGCTGCTGGCCCGCTCGCTGGAGACCCGGCGCCGGTTCGGCCGGCTCAGCGCGGCCGGGGCCGCCCCCGAGCTGCTCGCCGGGCTGCTGCGGCAGGAGGCGCACCGCCCCGACGCCCGCGCCCTGCCCGCCCGGCACGCGACCTCGGCCGTGGTGTGGCACAGCGGCGCGAGCGGCCTGGGCGGCACGATCCGCCCCGGCGGCCGGGCCCCGGACCTGCGCCTCGACGGTGGCGAGGCGCTCGCCGACCGGTTCGGCCGGGCGCTCACGCTCGTCGACCTCACCGGGGAGGCGGCCGGCGCCCCGCTCGCCGCCGCCGCCAACGGCCGCGGCATCCCCGTCACCCACCTGCCCGTCGCCGACGCGAGCGTGCGCGCCGGCTGGGACCGCCCGCTCGCCCTGGTCCGCCCGGACGGGCACGTGGCGTGGTGCGCCGACACCGTGCCGGCCGACTGGGACGCGGTCCTGGACCTGGTCAGCGGCAAGACCACGTGAATACGTGATGCCCGCGGGGGCCTCCGGAGGCGACGCTCGATAGCGCCCAGCCCACCACCGACAGGCAGGACAGAGCCGATGAGCATGACGACCCTGGCACCGCCGCTGACGGGTTCCCCGGACTTCGGCAAGGCTCTCCGCGACACCGTCGTGAGCCGGTGGCACAAGCGCCTGTCGGCCAACCCGACGGCCAAGCGCAGCCACTGGCGGACCAAGACCGTGTACTTCCGCGCGGTCGCGAGCCTCGTCGCCGCCGCGCCCGGCGCCCCGCTGACCTGGAAGAGCATCGTCGAGGCGGCCGCGCCCAACGGCAGCCGCAGCACGTTCTACGAGGTCGCCGGCGCGCACGCCCGGCACCCGATGATCGACGCGTTCATCGACGACGGCCGCACCGACTCGATCCAGCTCGCGCTGCACTACCGGCGCACCGACGCCGTCGCCCAGCTGCTCGACGAGGCCAAGGTCTGGTCCTACTGGACGCACCGCGAGCGCATGCTCGACGCCGTGGGCACCGCGGGCCCGCTCTCGCCGCTCGCGCTCGAGGCCGAGGTGTGCGAGTCGCTGTCGAAGTGGTCGCGGGCCAACCCGCAGCTCGCCGCGACGCTCGGGCACACTCCGCCCGCGTGCGCCGTCGAGGACCTGATGCTGATCCGCAACGGGAAGATGGCGGCGGTACGGGCGGCGAGCCAGCTGACCGAGCACCTGCGCCGGGCCGCCTGAGCACTTTTCACCTTCTCGCGGGCAGGGCCTAGGCTGGCGGGGTGCGACTGCGGCGGCTCGAACGGCAGTGCCGGCGGCTGATCGCGGACATCGAGGTGCCGGAGCCCTTCGACCTGTCCGTGTTCCTGTCCTACATCGCCGCGCGCCGCGGCCGCGACCTGCACCTGCATCCACAGCCCGCACCGTCCGGCTCACCGTGCGGGCTGTGGCTCGCGACCGAGCGGGCCGACCACATCTTCTACGCGGCCGGGGCCGACCCGCTGCACCGCCGGCACATCATCCTGCACGAGATCGGGCACATCCTCTGCGACCACAGGGCGCCCGGTCTCGTGCTGCCGGACCTGGACCCGGCGACCGTCGCGCGGGTGCTGCTGCGCTCGACCTACTCGGCGCCGCAGGAGCAGGTGGCCGAGATGATCGCGACGATGATCAGCGGCCGGGTGCTGCGCGGCGGTACCGCCCCGCGCACCGGCGACCCGCTCCTGCAGGGCCTGCAGGAGGCGCTCATCCCGGGTCCGGGCCGTGGCCTTCGCTGACACCCTCGAGTTCCTGGTGCTGGGCTCGCTCTGGGCGTTCACCGTCTGGCGCTTCGCGACGCCGCAGCCACCGCGGGGCCGGGCCGTCCGGCTGGTGGTCCTGCTCGCCGCGCTCTCGTTCACGTTCAACCGGCGGGAGATCTCGTTCGCCACGGACCGGCTGCTGCATGTGGCCGACGTATCGGTACCGCTGAAGAATCTGGCGACCGTCGCCGCGTCGGCCGCGATGGTCCACGTCACCAGCCTCATGCCCGGGCCGGTCGCCGACCGTCCCCGGCTGCGCCGCTGGGCCTATGCGCTGCTCGCCGCGACCGGCGTGACCATGGCGGTGCTGTTCGTGCTGGTGCCGCGCAGCCCCGCCCGCGGCGACTTCGTGGCCGAGCACGCCGGCACGCCGCTGGTCACCGCCTACGGCGTGCTGACCCAGTTCGGCCTGCTCGTCGGCCTCGCGTGCTGCCTGGCCCTGTTCCACCCCGCGGCCGGGCGGGCCGAGCGCGGCACCATGCGCGCCGGGCTGCGGCTGCTGACCGGCGGGGCGCTGGTCGGGCTGCTGTTCATCGCCAACCGGGTCGCGTTCCAGGTGAGCAACGCCCTGGGCAGCGACGTGATGAACGGCCCGGGCGCGGAGAGCCTGTCGCGGGTGATCCTGGCCGCGATGCTGCTGCTGTTCGCCTCGGGCGCGGCCCTGCCGGCGATCGGCGGGCTCCAGCGGTGGCTGGCGCACTACGCGGCCCTGCGGCGGCTGCGTCCCCTGTGGGCGGCGTCGGTGGCGGCCGTCCCGCACGTCGTGCTCGGCGATCCCCCGTCCCGCCTCGCCGACCTGCTCACGGTCCGGGGCGTGGACCTGCGCCTCTACCGCCGGATCATCGAGATCCGCGACGCGCAGTGGGAGCTGGGGCAAGCTCAGCAGGCACCCCCGGACGCCGACACGAGCCTGGTGGAGCAGGCGCGTGCGCTCCTGCGGACTGGAAGCGTTGTGACCACCCCCGAGTTGGCGCCGATCCGGCGACCCGGCCACAACGATCCCCCCGATGTCCCCAGCGCCTCGTAAACCTGAGTTGATGGGTGCACGGTGCCCGTAAATCTGAGCTTATGATGGACATTTCCATCCAACCGGCGGGATTGTCAAGGGTTGATGCGATGAGTGAGCCGACACTCGCGGCCAAGCTGGACCGCCTGTTCCGCACGGTCCACCCGGCCGGACGCGGCGAGTACACCTACGAGGAGGTGGCCGCCGCCATCCGCGAGCGCGGCGTCATGATCTCGCACACATACGTGTGGCAGTTACGCAAGGGCGCCCGCGACAACCCGACCAAGCGGCACCTGGAGGCGCTCGCCGAGTTCTTCGGCGTCAACGCCGCCTACTTCCTCGACGACGACCCGGCCACCGTCCGGCGCATCGAGGACCAGCTCGACCTGCTGGCGGTGCTGCGCGACAGCGCGGTGCGCTCGGTCGCCCTGCGGGCCGCGGGCCTGTCCGGGCCCAGCCTGGAGGCCATCCACGGCATGATCGAGCACGCGCGCCGGATCGAGGGCCTGAGCGACTCTGACTAACGTCGGACTCGCGTCGGACTAGCGTTGACGCAGGCGTCAACGTTTAGCGTGACCTCCATGCGGATCGGCGAGTTGGCGGAACAGGCGGGCACCAGCACGCGCGCCCTGCGCTACTACGAGCAGCACGGCCTCATCGCCGCGCGGCGCACCACCAACGGCTACCGCGAGTACGACGAGTCCGACCTGCGCCTGGTGCGCGAGATCCGCTCGCTGCTGGAGATCGGCTTCAACCTCGAGGACACGCGCCCCTTCGTGGAGTGCCTGCGCTCGGGCCGCGCCTCGGGCGCCGAGTGCCCGGGCTCGATCGAGGTGCTGGGCCGCAAGCTCGCCGACCTGGACGGGTGCATCGCGCGCCTGCAGGCGGTACGCGGCGTGGTGGAGCGCGAGCTGGCGCAGGCCACTGCCGAGGAGGAGCCCGCATGACGATCGAGGTCACCGACAAGACGTTCGCCGCCGAGGTACTGTCCAGCGACGTGCCCGTGCTCGTGGACTTCTGGGCCGAGTGGTGCCCGCCGTGCCATCGGATCGCGCCGATGCTGGAGGAGCTGTCGACCGAGTACTCGGGGCGGGTCCGCATCGTGAAGCTCAACGCCGACGAGAACCCGGTCACGGCTCGCGCCTACGGGGTGCTGTCCATGCCCACGCTGGCGGTGTTCCGCTCGGGGGAGCTGGTGTCGTGGCACGTGGGCGCGCGGCCCAAGGCGAAGCTGCGCGAACAGCTGGACTCGGCGCTGTGAGGTGTTGCGGGCGATAAGTCGGGCGCTCCGCGCCACGACTTATCGGATTTATACCCCGGCGCCGGATTTGTCGGATTCCACGGCGCGCCCGCTTCGTGCGGGCATCGGCTTCTTTGGCTTCTTCTGGCGCTTCGAGCGCTTCCGGTGCCTCGAGCGCTTCCGGTGCTTCGGGTGCTTCGGCGGGCGGCTTCCCGTGAGCGGCTGCCTGCCGCAACCTTCGGCGGGCGGCCTCCGACGGCGGCTTCCGGCACCGAGCTTGGCGGTGATCCGCGGTGGCATCTGTGAGCGGCGGCCTTCGGCCGGAGCCGAATCACAGGTGGCGGGGCGGTAAGGGCAGACTACCCTTTGCACTGTGTCCGTCCTTCCGCCCGGGCCACCGCGGCCCGCCCCCGTGTCCCACACCGGCCGGGTCGTGCGCGCCGAGCGCCTGACCCCGAACATGCACCGCGTCGTGCTCGGCGGCGACGGGCTGGCCCGGTTCGCCGCGGGAGAGCACACCGACCACTACGTCAAGCTGATGTTCCCGCGCCCCGGCGTGGACTATCCGCAGCCGTTCGACCCGGTGGACGCCCGCGCGTCGATGCCGCGGGAGCTGTGGCCGGTCACGCGGACGTACACCGTACGCGAGTGGAACCCGGCCACCCGCGAACTCACGCTCGACTTCGTGCTGCACGGCGACAGCGGGCTGGCCGCGCAGTGGGCGGTCAACGCCCGCCCCGGCGACGAGCTGCACTTCGGCGGCCCCGGCGGCGCATACTCGCCCGACCCCGCCGCCACCTGGCACCTCCTCGCCGGCGACGAGAGCGCCCTGCCCGCGATCGCCGCCGCCCTGCCCCGCGTCCCGGCCGGCGCCACCTGCACCGCGTTCGTCGAGCTCGGGAACCCGCAGGACCGGCAGGACATCCCCGGCATCACGTGGCTGGACCGCGGCACCGGCCCGATCGGCTCGGCGCTGGTGCCGGCCGTGCTCGCGCTGCCGTGGCCCACCGGCGCCGGCCCGGAGGCGGTGCACGCCTTCGTGCACGGGGAGGCGTCGTTCGTGAAGGAGCTGCGACGGTACCTCCGTATCGACCGCTCCCTCCCCCGCGAACGCATGTCCGTGTCGGGGTACTGGCGCATGGGCCACGACGAGGACGGCTGGCAGGCCTCGAAACGCGCGTGGAACGCCCAGATCGAGGCCGAACAGGAGCCGGCCTTCTCCTAGCCTCTCCCCCGCACCCAGCCCTTCCCGCCCTTCACCCTTCCACCGCCCAGCACCGGCTCCGGGCAGGCGCCGCGACGCGCTCCGACGCCGGCAGCGCCCGCACGCCGCGAGTCGCGGAGCCGCGAGTCGCGAGCCGCGAGCCGCGAGCCGCGAGCCACGAGCCGCGAGCCACGAGCGGGCGCTGGCTCGCGACGCCGGCAGTGCCCGCGCTACGGCGCCGCGAGCGGTGCCGGTGGCGACTCCCGAGCCCGGTTTCGGGGTCCGGTCACAGCACCGGCGCCGTGATGGTGAACCGCGCCTCGACCGTGGCCGTCACGCGCTGGCGTTCGGGGTCCAGCTGCAGGTCCGCGTACCCGCCGCCACCGCTCGACTTGCTGCGCAGCAGGCCGCCGCCGTACCCCTGCGAGAACGGCTGCACCCCCTCGGCGCGCCCGAGGCCGGGGTCGGCCAGCTCGACGAGCTCGATCACCTCGGCGCCGAGCGCCTCCGCGTATTCGCGGGCCCGCGCGATCGCATTCTCGACCGCCGACCGCCGCGCGTCCTTGTGCACCGGGCTGTCCGGCCGCACCGACCAGACCGGCCCGTGCACCTGAGCCTGCTCCTGCCCGGCGACGGCGAGCATGATCTCCCCGAGCGCCGCGAAGTCGCGGATGCGGACCGTGGTCGAGACGCTGCCGTTGTACGCCGAGACGCGCTCCCCGCGTTTGCCCGAGCTCTCCGGGTACACGTGAAGGCCTGAGGTTTCTCGCTTTTCGACGGCTTCGCCGAAGCGCTCGACGAGCTGCCGAAGACCATCGGCGCGCTCCCGCAGCCGCCCGAGCGTCGTGTCCCGGTCCCGATCACGCGCCGACACCACCACCGTGAACTCGGCGATTTCGGGATCAACCTCGCGCACGGACTCGCCTCGCACCGCAACCGTCGTCATGCCGCACAGCGTAGGAGCCGCGCGCCGCCCACCTTCCCAGCGCGTCGGCATTTCGCCGGCACGGGGGTCCTCAGGCGCCTCGGGGAATCCTTCCGCAGCCGGGTGTCCAGCGGCGGCGCCGGGGTTCGCCTGCCCCGCCCGGTTACGAGCCGGCGCCCTGGCCCGCTTCGAACGAGCGCCGCTTGCGCTTGCGCCGCTCGACGCCGCCGCCCGGCAGCGAGGACGACCGACGGCTCCACGTCGCGCGGGTTACGAGCCGGCGCCCTGGCCCTCTTCGAGGGAGCGCCGCTTGCGCTTGCGCCGCTCGACGCCCACGCCGCCCCACATCGCGAACCCGGTGACGGTGATCCGCGGGGCGCCGTGGCGCCCCGGGCCGGACGCGTCGTGCCCGAAGCCGCCCATGAACCCGCTGCCGGTCACGTGCACCTCGGCGTCCTGCGGCACGATGACGTTCACGCCGCCCATGAGGGCGAACGCGCGGATCTTCACCTCGCCGTGGAGCATGCGGGCCTCGCGTAGGTCGACCGTACCGCCGCCCCAGAACGCGAAGCACGTGAACACCTTCGGCACCACCCAGGCGCCGCGGCGGGTGAAGCCGCTCATGACCGCCACGGCCGAACCGGTCGCGGGCACCTCGCCGGGGCGGGGCGGCACGCCGTCCATCATCGGCAGCGGGGCGGACCCGGCGGTGGGCAGGTCGCGGACGACGGGCTCGAGATCGGCGTACGTGCGGGCCGCGTACACCGCATGCAACCGCTCATCGACCTCGTCCAGGTCGAGCCGCCCCTCGGCGGCCGCGGTGCGCAGCACCTCGGCGACACGCTCGCGGTCGGCGTCCGAGGCTCGCAGTTGCCGCGGGTCGATGCGCTCGGGCAGATCGGCCATGGCGAACAGCGTAGGCCGTACGCACACCATCGCGGGACCCGGATCGCGCCGCCTCGGCCACGCCACGCGCCCACGCCCCGACTCGATCGGCCCGAACCCGGCCACGACCCGCACTGCCGCACGACTCCGCTCCGCACGACTCCGCTCCGCGGTCGCGTGCGTCCGTGCGCGCGTGTCGTGAGGTCGTGTCGCGCACGTCCACTGCGCGTCTTTGCGCGCCGGGTGCTCGGTTGTGCGCGGGTCGTGGGTGGCGTGATCGGCCGGTCGGCCATCACGTGCGTCGGCCGAGTGGACGCGTGGTGGGTGCCGAACAGGCGAGCGGGTGCCGATGCCGCGTCGCCCAACGGCCATCACGCGTGTCCCCCGGTGGGCCCGGTCGCGGCGACGAGCGGGCGGCCGCGGGTCGACGTGCGGTCACGATTCGGGTGTCACGCGAGCCGGCCGTGCGGGTGTGAGTATCGGCCGTGCGGGTGTGAGTTGGGCGTCAGGCGGGCGAGTCCGGGTCGGCGGGAGCGACGTTCGGTGCCGTATGAGTGACCGATTGTCCACTGTGGTCGCGACACGTCCGGAAAATTCGGGATAAAACGGTCTCGACGCGTATCCTGCCCGAAACAACCTCTTCGCAAACCGAAGACTTGCGCAAGGGGCTCGGTAGCGTTTTGGATGTGCTGGCGGGCCGTGTGCCACCGTCCGTGAGCGGCGGCGTCAAGCTTCCCGATCGTATGGAGGATCGATTCATGACCCATGGCGGGGATCTGTTGACGCAGCGCGAGGGCGACGCGGCGCGGCCCAATTTCACGCAACAGGTCCGGGGCTACGACAAGCGCCAGGTCGACCAGTACCTCAACCAGCTCGACCGGCAGATCGCGAGCCTCACGAACGACCGCAAGCGCGCGGCCGGGCAGGCCCAGGATCTGAGCAACCAGGTGCAGGACCTGACCGCACAGCTCAAGCAGCTGCAGGCGGAGCTGGTCGAGGTGAAGCAGCGGCCGGCCCGGGTCGACCGCGCCTCCTTCCGCCACCTCGGCCCGATGGTCGACCAGATCCTCGCGCTGGCCGAGAAGCAGGCCGGCGTGATCATCGACAACACCGAGCAGAAGGCCGCCGAGCACCAGGCGAACGCCGAGAAGGCGCTCGCCGAGGCCAAGGAGCGCGCCGAGAAGCTCATCGCCGACGGTGAGGGCGCGCGCGAGCGCTCCGAGGCCGAGGCCAAGCGCATCCACGAGCAGAGCGTCGAGCACATGGAGAAGACGCGCTCCGAGGCCGACGCCCTGGCCGAGGCCGCGCGGCAGCAGGTGCTCGCCGAGGTCAAGGCCGGCCGGGCGCAGGCCCAGCAGGAGCTGGCGCAGTGGAAGGCCGCGGCGCAGCGCGAGATCGAGGAGCTCAAGGCCGCCTGCGACCGCGAGCTCACCGAGCAGCGCCAGAGCACCGAGCGTGACCTGACCCAGCAGCGCCAGGCCTCGGACCAGAAGAACGCGGCCCTGCACGCGGACGCGCAGAAGTTCGCCGCGGACCTGCGCAAGCGCTCCGAGGAGGAGAACGCTCGCCATCAGCAGCAGCTGGCGGCGGTACAGCAGGACATCCAGGCTCGCCAGAAGGCCCTCACGCAGCTGCAGACCGAGCTGGAGTCGACCCAGACCAAGCTGGCCGACGCCCGCCGTGAGTCGACGGAGCTCGGCCGCGAGGTGACGACGCTCCAGCAGCGCCTGGGCGAGACCAAGCAGAGCCTCACCAGCGAGCTGACCCGCCTCGAGCACGCCCGCCAGGCCGCGGACTCGGCCGAGCGGCACGCCAAGGAGGTCCGGGCGCGCGTCCAGCGCGAGGCGAAGCGCGTGGCCGACCTCGCCGCGGCGGCGGTCATGGCCGCGGCGGCCGGCGGTGGCGGCGACACCGGCGAATACCCGAAGGTGCCGGCCCGCCAGATCCCCGAGCAGCTCCCGACGCAGCCGGACAGCGCCTCGGCTCAGGACGCCCGCCGCGAGGAGACGGCCCCCGAGCAGGCCTGACAACGCTGTTCCGCACTTCCCGAACGGCCGCCGCGACACATCGCGGCGGCCGTTCGCCGCTCACGGCGGAGTCGCCGCGCGATCCCCCGGTCGGGTGCTGCGCACCCGAAATATCCGTATTTTTCGCCTGACGGAGCATCAGCTCAGTTCGTCCCGTGGCCGGGCACAGCGCGGCGAGCTGGGCCGGGAACGGCGCGGGCCGGGAACGGCGCGGGCCGGGAACGGCGCGGGCCGGGAACGGCGCGGGCCGGGAACGGCGCGGGCCGGGAACGGCGCGGCGCGGCGCGGCGCGGCAGGAGCCGGAATGCATCGGCTTCATGGCTCGCGCGGGGGCGTCGAACGGCCGCCGCGAACGCGTACGCGCGCCGGTGCCGATGGCGCGGCGATTCCTCTACCGTCCAGCGTGGTGTGGGACTCGCGGAGGTGGTGGGCGTGAGGATCGTGGCCGTCGTCAACAACAAGGGCGGCGTGGGCAAGACGACGATTACCGCCAATCTCGGCGCCGGACTCGCCGCGCGCGGTCTCAAGGTTCTCATGATCGACCTCGACCCGCAGGCGAGCCTCACCAAGTCGTTCTTCACCGTCGACGAGTCGCAGCTGTTCCTGTCGAAGCTGCAGACCGTCGGCGCGTGGTTCCGCGCGCCGGACAAGGGCCGCGCGCAGGTGCTCGCCGATCTCGTGTTCAGCCCGCCGCGGTGCAACGCGCTGATCGGCAAGCAGGGCGGCTGGCTCGAGCTCGTACCGTCGGATCCCCTCATCATCAACTCCGAGAGCCTCATTCCGGGCTCCGTGGACAACTCCGGTCAGATCAAGCCGTCGAAGTTTGTCGCCCTGCACCGGCGGCTCGCGGAGGATCTGAGCGATCCGGCGTTCTCGAAGTACGACGTCGTGCTCGTCGACTGCGCGCCCGCGTTCTCGCTCACCACGAAGATGGCGACGGTCGCCGCCGACATGCTGCTCATGCCCGCCCGGCCCGATTTCCTGTCCACCGAGGCGATCCAGGTCATGGGCCAGCGGCTCCTGGAGCTGACCAAGGCGTTCAACCAGCACCGCGAGGCCGCGCCGGCGGAGGCGCCGCCGATGCGCATGCCGCGCGTGGCCGTGCTGTTCACGATGGTGCAGTGGTACAACGGCAGCCCCATCGACGTGCAGGCCCAGTTCATCAACGAGGTGAAGGCGCTCGGCGTGCCGGTGTTCGACACGCTCATCCGGGACCGCAGCAACGCGTACGCGGCGTCGGGCCGGCACGGGGTGCCCACGATCATGGCGGGCGGCGTGGCACCCGAGGTGCGCACGAACCTGCACGACTGCGTCGACGAGCTGCTCAAGATGTTCGAGAGGTTGTGACGTGACCCAATCCCCCAAGCTGGCCGCCCTCGCGCTCAACGAGATCGGCCGGCTCCTCGGCGCCCTGACCGAGGAGCAGCTGGCGGCCCTGGCCGAGGGCCGCGCCCACGTCGAGTTCCGCGACACCGACGGCACCGTGGCCGCCCTGCGCACGGCACCCGTCCGTGCGAACGCGGAGGGTGAGCGGGCGGGCGGCGAAACGGCGGCGCCCGCGCGCGCGACGGCGAAGCCGGCCCGCTCCGCCGTCGACCTCGACGCGATCATCGCGGACATCAAGGCGCTCACCGAGGAGGACGCCGTCGAGCGGTACCTCATCGGCCGCGACAAGGAGCTCTCGCTCCCCCTGATGCGCGAGCTCGCCGACCGCATCGGCCCGCCGGTGACGTCGAAGGGCGCCAAGTCCAAGGCCCAGCTGCGCAAGAACATCGCCGCGGGCACGGCGGGCCTGCTCAACCGCCCCGCGTCGGTCTTCTCCGGCAGCTGGGACCGCTAAAGCTAGTCGGTGCTGCTGGCCGGCAGCGCGATCCGCTCGCCGGCCCACGGCTTCTCGTCGACCGCCGGCAGGTGCGCCACCGAGCGCATGGACGCCCGCTCCCGCTCGATGATGTCCGTCCACTCCTGCGCGGTACCGGAGACGACGAACGGCCCGATCGGCACCTCGATCGCGTCCTCGAGCACCTGCACCGGCACCGACTCGCCGTTGATCTCCACGTCGCCGTCCCGGCCCTCGGTGCAGGCCGCCTCGATCGCGGCCGCGAAGTCCTCCATCTCGGTCGTGCCCGACCACTGCACGCCGGCGCCGGAGGCGCGGAAGAGCAGCCGGCCGGGAATCCAGGCGCTGCCGTACAGCACCATGGTGAGCTTGTAGCCGTCGCTCGTCGTGGCCGGCCCGCTCGGCAGGGCCTGGTCGAGCCATTTCGGGCGGAACGACGCGAGCAGGTCGGTCATCGCCTCGGCCAGCAGCCGCCGCCGCTGCGCGAGGAACCGGGGGAACGCCGCCGCGGCGCGCAGGTCCTCGTCCAGCGGGATGTAGTGGGCCTGGAGCGTGTCCGCCTCGACGCTCGGGAAGTAGTCGACGGGCGAGCGGTCACTGATCTTCAGGTTGGCCTTGCGGGAGATGAAGGCGAGGTTGGCCAGGTCGTTGATCTCGCCCTTGTCGTAGCGGTCGAGCGTGGCCACGGGGTGGACGTGGTGGTACTGCAGCTGGAAGTCGTCGCTCTCCCCCGGCATGATCGAGGTCGCGTACCACCAGTCGCGGGCGCCGTTGCGCTGGGCGACGAGGAGGCTCAGGAAGAAGTACGGGCTCTCCTTCGACCGGCCGGCCAGGGACTCCGCGGTGATGCTGGGCACGGCCTGCAGCACGCCGAGGTTGCGCAGCAGCTCCCGGGCCGGCTCGGGCTTGCGGGCGGCCTGGATGTCGCGGGCCAGATTGGTGTCGGAGGACGTCGAGTAGCGGGCCCGGATCGTCGCGATGAGCAGCCAGTAGAGCAGCGCGTCGGCGGTCTGCCGCTCCATCGGCCCGTCGGGGCGCTCGCCGAGCAGGACGATGAGCGGGATCAGCGCCACGAGCGAGGGCAGCGGGCCGGACCGGGCGAGCCTGAGGTTCGCCTTCAGCAGCGGGACCAGGTGCCGCAGGCCGCGCTGCACCGTCTCCCACGCCTTGGCCAGGTCCGCCTCGCCGACCCGGCTGAGATCGTTCACCGACCAGGAGGACATGCCGCCGCCGAACAGTACGCCCGCGAAGGCCCGGGCCAGGAACTCCACGTCGAGGTCGCCGTAGCCCGCGCGCTGCCAGTGACCCGCCTCCTTCTGGAACTTGTCCAGCACGCCGGGCCACTTGGCCGAGAGCGTGGACATCGCCAGGTCGGCCCGGCTGAGGTGCCGGCCCGCGCTGTTGACCCGCACGAAGATCTCGGAGACCTCCTGGTACCCGCACTCGCGCAGCGTCTCGACGTGGAAGGTCCGGTCCCCGAGCGAGCGGACCGCGCCCACGCGCGTCTCGATCTCCAGTTCGTCGAGCTGGCAGCCCGCGGCCCGCAGACGTTTGATCAACGAGACGAGCGACTCGTCGCGCCGCAGCAGCGAGTACACCTTGATCCAGCTCGGATCCGCCTGCGTTGCGGCGCTCTGGTTCTGGAACCGCTCCTTCTCGACGTGGAAGACGATCTGGGCCTCGGGGTGGTCGTGGAAGACCCGGTGCAGGGAGGTCAGCCGCTGCTGGCCGTCGAGGAGGTAGAGCGGCGGCTGGACCGGCTGCTCCGCGACCCCGGTGACCGCGAGCTCCCGCGTGGCCGGGGCCTCGTCGGACTGCCAGAACAGCAGCGAGCCGAACGGGAAGCCGTGATACAGCGAGTCGACCAGCTTGGCGACCTGCGTCGGGCGCCAGACGTAGCTGCGCTGCAGCTCCGGCAGCCGGATCTCGGTGCGCGAGATCTGCCGCATCAGCTCACTGACATGCAGGGTCGCCCGGTCGATATGCATGGCAGCGATCCTTCCCGCGGGGCGGCGGGCACGGTAGCGCCCGGTCGCGCTTGTCGGGACGGATGGTCCGGCACGGATTTCGGGCCGAACGACGTTGCATTCCGCGTCCGTTGCCAGGATCACCAGATGCCGCCCGGCAGGCGAAAAATCCGACATGTCGGATCGCGGAGCGTCCGACATGTCGCCGCCCGGCCTCAGCGCGAGAAGAGCTCCCTCAGGTCGGGCAGCTCGGCGAGCTCGGCCGGGACTCGGGCCACCATCAGGTCGTACGCCCGCTCGGCCACGGTCAGCAGCTCCGGGTAGTGCGGGTACGGCCGCCGGCCCGCGGCGAAGGCGATGATGTCCGGGATCCCGGCGACGGCGTCGGGGTCGCGCAGCACGCCGGTGAAGGTCTCGCGGCCCTGGCCGATCAGCCAGAGGCGGAAGTGCAGCCAGGAGTCGTCGGAGAAGCCGCCGCTGTGCACCACGACGCAGGCGGCCAGCAGGTCGCTGGTGTTGCTGGAGCGCACGAGCGCGTGCAGGGACCGCTCGAAGTCGGCGATGCCCTCGGCCGGGCGCTGGGCCAGCCGCGCGGCCAGGGCGTCCGCGTCGCAGAAGGGGATGCCGTCGAACAGGTCCCAGAAGTGCGGGTCCGGCAGCGTCACCGGATGCGGGCCACGGCACCGTGGCAGGCGACCTCCTCGGCCGGCGGGCGCGGGCCGGGGACGTCGGCGGCGTGCCAGTAGGCGACCGACTCGATGCCCGGCTCGACCAGCTCGAAGGCCGACAGCAGCTCGGCGAAGCGCGCGCCGGTGCGGGCCTGGAAGCGGCCGTCGGCGTTGTTGGCGCTCAGCGTCGCGATGGCCTCGTCGGGCAGGAACTCCCAGGTGGCGTGGGACGCGACCAGGTAGCTGCCGGGGGCGAGGGCGGCGGTGAGCTTGTCGACGATCTCCTGCGGGTGCTCGTCCTCGCGGATGAAGTGCAGGACCGCGACGAGCAGCAGGCCGACCGGCTTGGACAGGTCCAGGGTGCCGGTCAGGTCGGGGTGCTTCAGGATCGCGTCGGGCTCGCGCAGGTCGCCGTCGATGTAGGCGTTCGTGCCGCCCGGCGCGCTGGTCAGCAGCGCCCGCGCGTGGGTGAGCACGATGGGGTCGTTGTCCACGTAGACCACGCGGCTGGACGGGTCGACGGCCTGCGCGATCTCGTGGGTGTTGTTCGGCGCCGGGATGCCGGTGCCGACGTCGAGGAACTGCCGGATGCCCTGCTCGGCGAGGTATCGCACGGCGCGGCCCATGAAGGCGCGGTTCTCCACCGCCATGAGCTTGACGCCGGGCATGGCGGCCGCGATCGCGTCGCCGGAGGCCCGATCGGCGGCGAAGTGGTCCTTGCCGCCCAACCAGTAGTTGTATCGCCTGGCCGGGTGCGCGACGGTGGTGTCGATGCGCGTCCGGGCGTCGTCCGTGGTGTCCATCAGGCCACCATCGTAGCCATCGGTGAGCACGATTGGTCAATGTCGCCGATGGGTACGTTCGCGGCGTGACGATCGTGGTGGTGGCACACCGGAAGAAGACGCTCGGGGGCGGGCTCGACGAGCTGCGGCGCGAGCTCGACCGGGCCGGGGCCGGCAAGGTCGGCTGGCATACGGTACCGAAGAGCAAGAAGGCCCCCAAAAAGGTCCGCAAGGCCGTCGACGCCGGTGCGGACCTGGTGTTCGTGTGGGGCGGCGACGGCATGGTGCAGCACTGCGTCGACGCGGTGGCGGGCACCGGCGTCACGGTCGCCATCATCCCGGCCGGCACCGCGAACCTGTTCGCCTCGGCTTTGCGCATCCCCCGCGACATCCGCGAGGCCGTGGAGATCGGGCTGCACGGCGAGCGCAGGCGGTACGACCTGGGCCGCATCGACGGCGAGCACTTCGCGGTGATGGCGGGGGCCGGCTTCGACGCCGCGATGATCGAGGACGCCGACCGCCGGCTCAAGCGCCAGGCCGGCCGCTTCGCCTATGTGCGCACCGCGCTGCGCCACGTGCGCGACGCCCCGGTGCACACGATCGTGCACCTCGACGACGAGCCGTGGTTCGAGGGCCCCTCGACGTGCCTGCTCATGGGCAACATCGGCACGATCTCGGGCGGGATCAAGGCGTTCGACGACGCGAGCCCGTTCGACGGCCGGCTGGAGGTCGGCGTGACCACCGCGCGCGGGGCGCTGCAGTGGGCGCGCACGGTCGGGGTCATGGCGACCGGGCGCACGGACCGGTCGAAGTTCGTGCGGATGGGCAGCGCGCGGAAGGTGTACGCCGAGTTCGCCGAGCCCGTCCTCCTGGAGCTCGACGGCGGGGCCCGCAAGCGGGTCAAGCGCGTGGAGGCCGAGGCGGTGCCCGGCGCCGTCACCCTCGCGGTGCCCGCGGAACAAAGGTGAACAGCCGCCGCGGGCCGGTGTGCGGGCGCGGCGGCACCGCCAGCTCGTGCACGCCGACCCCGATCTCGAGCTCGCCCGGCGAGTCGAAGGCGACCTCGCGGAACCCGGCCTCGGCGAACCATCGCCGGATGCCGGCGGTGACGTCGGGCGCGCGGCGGTGCCGGGTCCAGATCACCCGCGCGCCCGCCGCGCACAGCTCGGGCAGCGCCGCGATCGTGGCGCGGATGTCGTCGTCGGTGATGTTGCCGAACACCCCGCAGACGAGCACGACGTCGGCGGGCACGGCCCCCGCATAGGCCGCACTGTCCCCGGCGTCGCCCCGCACGACCTCGAGCGCCGTCCCGGCGAGCAGGTCCCGCGCGACGGCGGCGTTGTCGGCGTCGAGCTCGACGAGCCGCCCGGTGACGTCGGCGCGGCGCGGGTGCCCGTCGAGCGCCCCGGCAACGTCCCGCCCCTGGCCGGCGCACATGCTGACCAGCCGCACCGGCCCGGGGGCCCGCCCGTCGAGGGCCTCCGCCACGCGCCGGATGACGATCCCGAGCCGCACGGCGAGCGCCGAGCCGGGAACGTCGTACGCCTCGTGCCACCGCGTCCACTCGCTCATCCGACCACTCTCGCACAGCGCGGCCCCGGATCGGCGTCCACAGTGGACCGCACGAACGGCCCGCGGTGCGTTGCGGCGGATTTCCGCTCGGGCCCGCGTCAGCTGCGGACCGTCGCTCCCGCCAGAAATCCCGGCCTCCGTGGGGAGCAAGGACGACGCTAACGCGGAAGCTGCTGCAGCACGATCCGCGCCATCTCGGCGACCAGCGCCCCGTCCTCCGTGTGCGCGAACTCCATCGCCGAGTGCGAGCCCCGGCCACAGACGGCCGCGGTGTAGCGGGGCGCGACGACGATGAGCGCGCACTCCTCGACGGCGGCCCCCGGCCCCTGCGCGAACCGCACCCCGGGCCCGACGGCGGCCGGGTGCAGCGGCGCGACCAGCCCGACGAACGCGGCCCGCTCGGCGAGCCCGGTCAGCGACGGCAGCCACGACCGCGCGGTGTCCGCGTCGGTGCACGTGGCCAGGACGACGGCGCCGTTGCCGGCCCGCCGCAGCACGTGGTCGAGCCGCGCCGCGAACGCGTCGGGCGTGGCGGCGCGGGTCTTGCCCCGGGCCGCGGCCGCCTCGAACGGCGTCCCGGCGGGCAGGTGCACGTCCGGCCGCGACTTGCGCAGGCGGGGCGCCGGCACGAACCGCCCGGCGTGCTCGGGCAGCGGGGCCGGCTCGCCGAACAGCAGCCCCTGGCCCCAGTGCGCGCCGAGGGCCCGCGCGTTGGCGAGGTCCTGCGGCGTCTCGATCCCCTCGGCCACGATGAGCGCCCCGGTCTGCTCGGCGACCGCGTTCACCGCGGCCACCACCTCGACGGTGCGCGGCGCGTGCGGCGCGCGCAGCAGCTGCAGGTCGAGCTTGACGACCTCCGGCTCCAGCAGCGGCAGGAAGGCCAGGGACATCGGGTCGGCGCCGACGTCGTCGAGCGCGAGGCAGTGCCCGTGGGCCTGCACGGTCGCGGCGAGCTGGAGCAGCGCGGCGGGGTGGGCCGAGAGCGCGCGCTCGGTGTATTCGAGGACCATCCGGAACGGCGCGTCCGTCATGAGCTCCCGCACCCGCGCGGACAGCGGCTGGTTGATGACGGCGGGCTCGGCGTTGACGAAGACGAGCGGCGGGGGCGCGTCGGCGGCGCGGGCGGTCTCGAGGGCCCGCTCCGCGCACAGCGCGTCGAGCTCGGCCAGCCGCCCGGCCGCGACGGCCGCGGCGAAGAGGTCCCGGGCCCGCCAGAGCCCCGACCCGGCCGGGCCGCGCGAGAGCGCCTCGACCCCGATCGGCCGCAGCCCGGCCAGCTCCACGATGGGCTGGAACAGCGGCGTGACCGCCCGCTCGGCGAGGACCCGCTCGATCGTCCAGGCCCCGTCGCGCACGGCCCAGTCCACGACCCCGTCGGCCGCGCCGCCCCGCGAGGCCAGCCATGGCGCCCCGCCGACGGTCCCGCCGCGCGACCACCACCGGGCACCGGGCCCGCCCGCCGGATCGGCCGTGCGCTCGGCGTCGCCGGCCGCGTCCGCCGAAGGCGCGACGGTGTCGGTGTCGGTGTCGGTGTCGGTGTCGAGAACCTGCTGCAGGCCGGCCAGCTCCAGGACCGAGGTGCGGGTGACGACGGGCGTCTCCAGCATGCCCAGCGGGGTGACCTCCACGGTGTCGTCCTCGAGTCCGATCGTCGGGGCGGCCGTCGCCGCCGGGCCGAGCCGGGCGCGCAGCACGTTGCGGGACGCCAGCGTGCGGCTGACGCGGGAACGGAAGGACGAGGGCCGCAGCGGCGCGGGTGCCGGAACAGACACGGAGGGTGACGAGGCGGTGGGTGCGGGAGGAACACTCGGCCGGTCTTGGGCCTGCATGCCAACCTCCCGGCTCGACACCGCCATGTGCCCCGCTCCCCCGCACACCCTAGTCCCTCGCCCACCGTCAAAACCAGCGGTGCAGGTCAGCCCCGCGCGCCGAGATCAAGTCCCTGACCAGCCCGGAGCGCTCCGAGCCCATCGAACGAGATCAAGCTCACGCGACCGAACACGGCCCAACACAAACGGAACCGGAGACCAACGCAAGTCCAACCGGACAGTCCGCATCCGAGCGACTACCGTGACCGTACGACCGTCCACAGAGGAGCGACGCTCCGCAGTCGAGCCGGCACGCCCCGGCCGGCACCCGCGGGGGCGGGCACCGGCCGGAGCAGGACGGACGAGCGGGTCAGGCGGTCGCGGCGATCACCTCGACCGACTGGGTGTCGGCGTTGACGGCCGCGGTCGAGTACGAGCAGTCACGCAGGCGC
Source organism: Dactylosporangium sp. NPDC000244 (assembly GCF_040300725.1). Lineage (NCBI taxonomy): Bacteria > Bacillati > Actinomycetota > Actinomycetes > Micromonosporales > Micromonosporaceae > Dactylosporangium > Dactylosporangium sp. NPDC000244. The sequence continues at coordinate 45,385 of NZ_JBEPEH010000058.1, read as the reverse complement.
TTCTGGGAGTACAGCTGCGTCTGGTCCGTGTAATGCGGCGACGAGCGGTCCCCGGACTCCCCGAACGTGAGGATGCACTTGGCCGACGGGCCGCTGCTGGTGTAGGCGAGGGTCAGCAGGAAGCTGGTCCCGTAGTTGACGACGTAGCCCTTGTCGGTCAGGTCGCTGCCCGGCACGAAGGTCCCCGGGTCCATGAACGGCTCCAGCGACGTGCCGGGCGCGGGCTCGTACTGCGCCATGCTCGCGCTGCCGATGTTCTCCGTCGACCCGGGCACCGGGATCTTCTGGCCGTTCTTGATCGTGTACTGCACCTGCGACATCGGCACGTTGAGCGCCAGCCCGACCGCCCGCATCCGCTGCATGCCCCGGGCCAGCCCGGCCAGCAGCCCGTCGGGCGAGGCGGGGGCGCCGCGCGGGGTGCGGCCCGGGTCCGAGGGGTTGAACGCGGTCCCGAAGAGCGGCCCGGCCTCGTCCAGCGCGCCCGGGTTCGCCGCGACCACGGCGCCCACGGTCTCGCGCCACAGCACGGCCCCGCGGCCGGCGAGCTCGAACTGCTTGTCCCAGGCGGCCAGCACCGAGCAGCCGGCGCTGACGTCGACCGGCGTGCCGTCCACGACCACCGGCGTGTGGCCGCGGGCCTGGCAGGCGCTCACGGTGTACGCGGCCAGCTGCGCCGCCGTGTACGTGTCACCGGACAGGATCGTGGTGCCGAGGCCGGCCAGGTCGAACTTGGCCTGGCTGGTGATGAGCTTGACGTTCTGCCGCGTGCGGACCGTCAGCGGCGCGCCCTCCGGCCCCTGCAGCGGCGTGAAGCCGGTCAGGAACTGCCCGGCGTTGGGCACCCAGTGGCTGTCGTTGGAGTTGAACACGTAGTCGCGGCGGGTCAGCTGCGGCTGCCGGGCGAAGGGCACCAGCCCCGGCGAGCGGGCGCCCGGCGCGGCGACCCAGGCGTTGGCCGAGTTGCTGCCGTCGAGCAGGCCCAGCGGGTTGCCCGACCACTCGGCGATCGAGGCCGGCGAGAGGTTCGGCGTCGGCGAGGAGTCGACGTAGAACGCGTTGCCGGAGGAGTCCGTCGCGATCGTGTTCACCCACGGGATGCCCTGGTTCGCGGCGATCGAGGCCTTCAGGCCGTTCACGTCGGTGGCCCGGGCCATGTTCAGCCACGTGCGGATGAGCTTGTCGTTGTCGATGTTGGCGTCGCGGTAGGTGATCGCGGAGTACTCGTTCCAGCCCAGCGACGGGTCGATGGCGGACAGGTCGAGCACCGGCCCGTAGCGCGTGGACCACATCGTGCGGGTCACGTTCTGCAGCGACCCGTTGGCCTGCTTCACCTTGACGGTGACGGACTTGCCGGTCATCGACTCGGTGGCGCCGTCCACGGTGTACTTCGTGGGCTGCCCCGGCACGAGGTTCACGGAGTAGAAGGTGTACCGCGAGCCGGCCGCGATCGTGTGCGTCCACGCGACCTTGTCGGTGAACCCGATCTGCACGCCCGGCAGGCCCCCGAGGCTCGCGCCGTACACGTTGACGTTGCCCGCCACCGTCAGCTGCGACTCCCAGAAGCGCAGCTCGCCCTCCCACGGGAAGTGCGGGTTGCCGACGAGCATGCCCTTGCCGGTCTGGGACTTGTCCGCGCCCAGCGCCCAGCCGTTGCTCGACAGCGACTTGCTCTGCCCGGTCAGCTCCGCGACGTCGTCCTGGACCTGCCGCTTGGACACGGCCAGCGCGGCGGTCGACGGCGGCGTGGCGGCCGCGATCGGCAGCAGCAGCGCGCCGCCGCTGGCGAGCAGGGCGATGTCGCGGTCGTAGGCGAGCAGGTCCACGGCGCTGATGGGCTTCACCCACGGCTGCCCCGCGCACCAGCCCGGCACCCGGGCGGCGGTCCGGCTCGCCAGGAAGGCGTTGTACCCGCGGACGTAGCCGTTGACCATGTCGCGCTCGTCGGCGTTCAGCGTGGCGAGCTGGGCCTGGGCGCGGTCGACGACCCCGAGCGAGGCGTAGGCGAAGTCGGTGGCCAGGTTGGCGTCGTCGGCGCCCGGGCCGAAGTAGCGGGAGCGCTCGCTGCGCACCTTGACGATCTGGTCGGCGAGGTCGCAGAAGCGGTCCTCGGCGTAGGCCCACGCCTGCCCGAAGGCGACGGAGCCGAGGTTCGCGGCGCTGATGTGCGGCACCCCGTAGGAGGTGCGCTTGATGACGGCGGAGTACCCGCCGGCGGCGACCGCGTCGGCGGCCGCCGCGGCCGGTCCCGCGGTGGCGACGACGGCGGCTGGGGCTAACAGCGCCGCGGCGGCGAGCGCGATGACGACCCGGCGGGTTGCGGACACATTTCCTCCGTCGTGAAGAACACCAATACGGGGAAGATCACAAAAACCGTGCGCGTCAACCACAGTACGCAGCGTCATCACTGGTTTCAATGGCCACACCAGTCACACAACGCACCGCAGGGGCATCGAATCCGTTAAATCTCGATGCATAGACGGTGGTGTACGCCCCCGTGCTGCCGAGGTACACCTGGTCGCCGGCCCGCAGCTCCGCGGACAGCTCGACGTCGAGCATGATCGTGTCCTGGCTGTCGCAGGTCGGCCCGGTGAGGTGGAACCGGTCGCGGGTCGCGCCCCCGCGCGAGTCGGAGACGGGAAAGCGCAGCTGGTTGCCGGTCTCCAGGCTCTCCATGAGCCCGTTGAACGCGCCCACGTCGAGGTGCGCCCAGCGCCGGCCGCCGCGGACCGCGATGCCGATCACGGTCGCGCGCAGCCGCCCGGCCTCGGCCACGAGCGCCCGGCCGGGCTCGCAGACGGCCTGCACCGGATACGGCAGCTCGGCCAGCCCGGCGCCGATGGTCGCGCCATAGTCGGCCAGGGGCGGAATCTTTCCGGCGTACCGCGCGGGAAATCCGCCGCCAAGATTCACCATGTGCAAAAAGACATTTTCGGCGGCCAATTCGTACATCACGTACCCGACGGCCCGCAGCGGAGCCCGCCACGCGTGCGGCAGCAGCATCTGCGAGCCGACGTGGAAGGCGACCCCGTACGGGCGCAGCCCGCGCTCGCGCGCGGCGAGCAGGAGGGCCACGGCGTGCCGGGCGTCGACGCCGAACTTGCCCTCGCTGGGCACGCCGCTGCGGATCTGGTGCGCGGCCAGGCGCACCACGACGGCGGCACCGGGCGCGGCGACGGCGAGCTTGTCCAGCTCGTCCTCGGAGTCGGCCGCGAAGCGCCACACGCCGGCCGCGGACTGCCGGGCGATGTGCGCGAGCGGCTTGACCGGATTGCTCGACAGCACCAGCGCCGGGTCCGCCCCGATGCCGGCGAGGGCGTCGAGCTCGGCGGCGGAGGCGATCTCGAAGCGGCCCCCGAGGGCGTGCAGCAGCGCGAGGATCTCCGGGTGCGGGTTGCACTTCATCGCGTAGTGCACGTCCACGCCGGGCAGCGCGGACGCGAACCCGCGGTAGGCGGCGGCCACCCGATCGAGGTCGATGACGAGCTCAGGGGACGGCGGGAAGGCGTCGAGGCGGTCCATGGACCCTCCCGAGATCGCAGATGGCGACGGATTGAGAGCACCATATTGCACAACGTGACTCTTGGACTACTCTCAATACACAATCGATCGAAAAAAGTTGATCGACTCCAGTTCACGGGACCAACGACGTGCCCAGCCGACGGCGATCGGAGTGCTCGACATGAACGTCAAGATTGTCGATCTGGTGCAGGGCGAGCTGCGAGAAGAGGCCTGGAGACTCTACTCGGAGGCATTCGCCGAGCTCAACGCGCTGGCGGTTCAGCGCCACCTCATGTTCCGCAACGAGTTCGACGCCGTGATGGACGACCCCCGGGTCGACAAGTACCTGTGCCTGGACGACGACGACACGGTCCGGGGCATGTCGATCTACACCAACCAGCTCGACGCGGTGCCACTGATCTCGCCACCGTACTTCGAGCGCCGCTGGCCGGAGCACTACCGCGAGGGGCGCATCTGGTACTGCGGCTTCGTGGCCACCCAGGCCGACGCCCGGGCGGCCACCGCCTTCGGCGAACTGGTCACGCAGATGTACCTGACCGCGGCCGCGCAGAACGGCCTCATCGCACTCGACTTCTGCTCCCGCACCGACGAGGCACGCCACATGTCCCGCGTCGTCCGGCTGATGCTGCACCGGCTCTCGGGCGACGTGAAGGCCCAGAAGATGGACGAACAGCAGTACTGGCTCTACGAGTTCCCGTCGGCGTGAGCTAGAGCATCGGCTCGCGCCACATCGGCCACACGGGCGGCCCGTCCGGCAACAGCACCGGCGGGCGGCTCTCGTAGCCGTGGCGAAGGTACAGCTCGCGGTTGCGCGGGTCGTTGGCCTCCAGGTATGCCGGGAGGCCCGCCCGATCGAGCCGGGCGTGGTGCCTCGCCAGCAGCGCGCTGCCGATGCCGAGGTTCTGCCGATCGGGCCGCACCGCCACGAACGCCAGATAGTGGTGCGGCCCGAGCGGGTGCTTGGCCTCCAGCGCCGCGTCGAGCTCGCAGACGCGGTCGAACGCGGGGCCGGTGACCTCCTTGAGCCGGCTGTCGTAGTCGACCGGCGACGGGATGGCCCGGGTCAGCGGGAACCACAGCGCGACCCCCGAGAGCTTGCCGTCGATGGGGTCGACGCTGGCGTACACCTCGCCGTGGCGCAGCGCGTGCTCGGCGAAGATCGCGAAGTACTCCGGGCTCGACTCGCGCCGCAGACCGTCATCCGGCATGAGCCAGCGCGCGACCGCGCCGTCGCTCATCGCCTTCACGAGCACCTCGGTGACCTCCTCGGGGCCCACCGGATCGATGTCGCGAACGACCACGTCCGCAATGGCGTGCGTCATGTGCATCCTCTCCCGAGACGAACGGCCGAGATATCCACAGTGGACGGTGCTAGGCCGCGTGGTGCGCGACGTCGGCGGTGACCCGGTGCGGCCTCGTGGGCCGGCCGAAGACGCTCTCCGCCGCCACGAAGCCCTCGGTGCCGCGGCCGATCCCGGCGTAGGCATCCGGCCGCGAGCCGCGCATGATCGCGGCCCACCCGATGCCGAAGAGGGCGCAGAGTGCGTAGATCGTGGGGAACAGCCAGTTGAACGGCGAGTCGGCGGGCACCTGCAGCAGCTGCCCGAGGCCGATCACGGTCGCCGCGAGCACGATGGACAGCAGCAGGAACGCCGTGATCGGGGCGATGCGGGCGCGCCAGACGTTCTCCCGGCGGCGGTTGCGCAGGAAGAAGCCGATCACCGCGGCCGACGTGGCCCACATGAGGATCAGCACGCCGAGGCCGCCGACGACGGTCATCCACGCGAACAGGTGCACGAGCGGGTCGGTGTGCGTCACGAAGTACAGAATCAGCACGACGAGCGCGATGACGCTCTGGGTCAGCGAGCCCGCGATCGGCGCGCCGGTGCGGGGGTGCGCGGAGCCGTAGATCCGCGGGAGCACGCGCTCGCGGCCGAGGGCGAACTGGTATCGGGTCACCGAGGTGTGGAAGGCCAGCATCGCGGCGAACACGCTGGTCAGGAACAGGATGTAGCCGATGTTGACCAGCGCCTCGGGGACGTACGGCGTGACCAGGTTGAACACCAGGTTCGTGGTGTCGGCCCGCGCGGCGCCCACGATGTCGCCGGCGTTGGTCGACATGGCGAACGCGGAGACCCCGCACAGCAGGCCGGGCAGGATCACGGCCCAGTGCGTCGCCCGCCCGATGGTCCGCTTCGGGTCCTTGGCCTCCTCGGAGAGCACGACGGTGGCCTCGAAGCCGACGAAGCCCGCGATCGCCAGCACCAGCATCGCGACCACCTCGGGGGTGGCCAGCTGCTGCGGGTTGAGCGGGGCGAAGTCGGTCCGGCCGCCGTGCGGGTGGGCCAGCATCACGAAGTCGTAGATCAGCACGATGGTGATCTCGACGGTGAGCAGCACCGCGAGGACCTTGCCGCTCAGGTCGACCCACAGCACGCCGAGGATCGCCACGAGGAACCAGCCCACGATCGCGCACACGAACCAGCTCGCCTGCACCCCGCTGGCCGCGAGGATGCTCGAGGCGACCACCCCGAAGAGGCCGAGCAGGCCGATCTGCATGGCGGCGTAGGCGGGCAGCGCGATGAACGCCGCCGCGACCCCGACCATGCGGCCCAGCCCGTGGCTGATGTAGCTGTAGAAGGCGCCGGAGTTGACGATGTGCCGGCTCATGGCCACGAAGCCGACGGTGAACAGGGACAGGATGGCGGCGGCCACGAAGTACACGAGGGGAACGGCGGTGTTGCCGACGACGGCGTAGATCGTCGAGATCGAGCCGAGGATCACCGTCAGCGGGGCGGCTCCGGCGACGCCGAAGAACACCACCGACGGCACGCCGAGCCGGTTGTTGGCCAGCCCGCGCGCGACGATGTCGGGCCCGGTCAGGGTCGTACGCGCCATAGTCTTCGTCTCTCCTTGAGCGGGACGTCGCCTGGGCTCACCGGCGACCGGCGGCGAGGGCTGAACCCACCGCGGCCTCGGTGTACTGCACGAGCTGGACGAGGTCGTCCGGGAGCGAGCTGAGGATCCCCGGCATCGCCTGCATGCAGTCGCGCTGCTGCTGGGGGCTGAAGAACACGTAGCGGGTCAGTCCGGTCGCCACGACCAGTGCCACGAGCACGCGGTCGGAGAGGTTCATCGACCGGCGCCGGCCGAGCGCCTCGGCGAGGCGGATGGACTCCCAGGCCGCGGCGTTGCGCTGGTCGGGGCTGACCGGCATGTAGAGGGTCTGGGCACTGAGCAGCTTCCGCTTGGTGACGGGCTCGACCACGCCCGCCCGCAGCAGCCGCTCACCGACCTGGTCGGCCGCGTCCTGCGAGAGATACGCCAGCCAGGTGCGGATCTCCTTGTGCTGCGGCTGGGCGACGAGCAGGTCGAGCAGCGTATGGGAGAGCGAGTCGCCCGGTGGTTCGTGGCTGACCACGTAGAGGTCGCCCGTCATGGCGCGCAGCCGGCCGAAGAGCATCAGCTCGCCGAGCAGCCCCGCCGCGAGGCCGAGCCCGGTCGCCCTTGGGTGCAGCCGGGAACGGCCGGTCCGATCGTCGTGGGCAATGAGGTAGTAGCTGTTGGCAAGCACGACAAATCACGCTCCCCGGCACTAGGCAAAAGGAGATCATGAATGAATGGAGGTTCATCCTCGATGTCCCCAGCATCATGTACCAAGCACTGCGCGTAGTGCAACGAGTACTAGACTCGGAGTATCGGCGAACGCCAAATTGTTTAGGATCACCAGCGTGCAGACGGACACCACCAGAACACCCGATGAGCTGCCGGCGGCGATCGATGAGGGGCCCACGCTGCGCCGCCGTCGGCTCGCCGCCGAGTTGAAGAAGTGCCGCGAGGACGCGGGGTTCACCCAGGAGGCGGTCTCCCGCCAGTTCGAGTGGCACTCGGCCAAGGTCACCCGTATCGAGAACGCGCGCGTTCCGGTCACCCCGCGGGACGTCAACGATCTGCTGACGCTGTACGGGGTGGCCGACAGCGAGTACCGCGACGCCCTCATGACCCTGGCCCGCCTGGCCCGCCAGCGCGGCTGGTGGACCGACTACAAGGACGTCATGCGCCCGGGCAACTTCGTCGGGATGGAGGCCGACGCCTCCTCCGCGAAGGTCTGGGAGCCCATCGTGCTGCCCGGGCTGCTGCAGAGCGAGCCCTACATGCGCGCGCTCTTCGGCAGCGGCCGCAGCCACGACCCGCAGGCCGCCAACGACCGCCGCGTCGAGCTGCGCAGGACCAGGCAGCGGCGCCTGACCGGGCCCTCGCCGCTGACCCTGTGGGCGATCGTGGACGAGTCCGTGGTGCGCCGGATGATCGGCGGCGCGGAGGTCATGGCCGGGCAGTGGCGCCGCCTCATCGAGGCCGCCGGGCAGCCCAACGTCACGCTGCAGGTGTTGCCGTACGGCGCCGGCGAGCACGCGTTCCTGGGCGGTTCGGTCGCACTGCTGGAGTTCCCTGACGTCGCCCACCTGGATGTCGTGTACCTCGAAGGGCTTGCAGGGGACTACTACGAGGAGCAGCCTGCAGAGGTCAAGCGTTATCGGGTCGAGTTCGAGCGCCTCAGCACCAGAGCACTCACGCCGGAGGAGTCGACCGGCATGATCCAGCGCCTGCTCGACGACCTCTGACGGCCGAGGAGTCCGTCAAGAAGGGAGGTGTGCGATGCATGGCTACGAATTTTCAGCATGCGGCCTGGCGTAAGAGCAGCCGCAGCAACGGCAACGGCGGCGCCAATTGCGTGGAGGTCGCGGTCGCCGGCACAAGAATCGGCGTCCGCGACAGCAAGAACACCGCCGGGCCCGTTCTGCAATTCACGCCCACGGATTGGAAATCGTTCGTGGACGGCACGAAGCACGGCAGCTTCGATTCCGCCCACTAACGACATGCCAGATCAGCGCCGGTGCTGCCAACACCGTCACTGAAGTATGCAAGGGCACTTTGCCGTGCCCTCATGTCGAGCCGAGACGCCTGACGGCGCGTTGCGGGGGGGCCGATGCGTTCAGCATCGGTCCTCAGCAATCGAACGCATCGATGCTATTGCGTATCTTGACGGAAGCCCAGCACGTCGTTTCGCAGCATCTGCGATTTCTACCCAACCACCAGAGACGGGTCGCTCAGGGGTAGAACTGTCCTCATCGTACCGCACGCAACGATCCGGATCACTCGACCGAAAAGCCCTGTTGACCTGCGCATCCACCGGCATACGCTCGCGGCTCACGAACGAGCGCGGAGGTATGCGTTGGTCGATCCCGGCATGGTGACGTGGGCCCGAGTGGTACTCCTGCAGGACCACCCCCGCCCGTACGAGCGTGTCCAGGCGTACCGAATCCTCACTCCCGTCAACCCCGCCGTCCACGCACCGCGGCTCGCCCGGGCCCTGGGCGACCTCGTGGACGGCTTCGCCCCCGGCGCCCCGCACGCGGCCCTGCTCGAGGAGGCCGCGACGACCCTGCGGCGCTGGGCCGAATCCACCGACGTCGCCGAGTTGCTCGAGGGCGGCCGCAACCGCCGGGCCGCCGACCACGACGGCCCCGACTGGGACCTGCTGGCCGCGTCCCTGGCCCTGTCCGCGGCCGGCCGGGGCGACGCGGCCCTGGCCGTGGCCGAGGAGCTCGTGGAGTGCGAGCGCCGCCGGCGCCGCCACGCCCCCGAGGCCGCCGGACGGCTGGCCGTGGCGCTGGATCATCTGGCCGTGCTCCTGGAGTCCCGCTCCCGCACGGCAACGCACCTGCGCGCGGAGGCCGCGGCCCTGACGAGGACCGCGGTGCCCGTGCGCAGCACCGGCATCGCCCACCTCCTGCGGGCCGCGACCCCGGTGCGGCCCGCCCGCGACAAACGCGCCCCGGCGCCGTCGCGCAATCCCATGCCCATGCGCTGACCGGCCCGGCGCCGGGTGCCCGTCCGAGGCACCCGGCGCCGGCCCCAGAGATGGCATGATCACCGATATGACGAGGGGGCAGCGCATCGCGTGGATCGTGGGTGCGCTCGCGGGGATGTTCCTGATCCTGGGCTCGGGCGCGGCCGTGATCCTGCTCAACCGGCCCGAGACGGGCCGGTGACCGTCGACGTCGGCGGCGGGCACATGACCGTCGTGGTGTGGCTGAAGAACCCCTCGGACGCGTACAGCAAAACTGTCGGCATCGCCGTCTTCCGGGCCCTGCGCTCGAAGATCAAGGAGTGACATGAGTCGACGACCGGTATATGGCGACGGGCCGGGCGTCGACAAGCCCCGCGCCGATCCGTGAGACTGCTCGGCGTGGAGCAGCAGATCGCCTTCGCCGGGGGACGATCCGGCACCGGCCCGGCCACCTGGGGACAGAGCGCGATCTGGGACGTGGTGCGCCGGCTCGGCGAGGACGCGGCGCGGTACAACGTGAGCGGCGGCCTGCCGCTGGACCCGCCGCTGCCGATGGACCGGCTCGCGGCGATCGTCCGGGAACTGCTGCTGCGGCACGACTCGCTGCGCACCACGCTGCGCTGGGACGGCGACCGGCTCGAGCAGGACGTGCACGCCGACGGCGCGGTGGCGCTGCAGGTGCGCGAGTGCGAGCCGGCCGACGTCACCGAGACCGCCTACGCCTTCTACCACGAGCTGCAGGCGATCCCGTTCGACGCCGAGCGGCAGCTGCCGGTGCGGGCCGGGGTCGTGACGGCGGGCGGGCGCGCGGGGTACCTCATCCTGTCGCTGTCCCACACCGCGTCGGACGGCTGGGGCCTGCGCAACCTGCTCGCCGACGCGGCCGCGCTCGCCGCCGGGCGCCCGTTCGCGGGCGAGGAGCCGGCCCAGCCGCTCGACGAGGCCGCGTTCCAGACCTCGGACAAGGGCCGCCGCCGCGACGCCGCCGCCCGCCGCTCGTGGCTGGACAAGCTCGCCAAGGGCCCGGCGAGCCAGTTCCCGGCGCGGGCCGGGCGCCCGGCCGCCGAGACGTTCCCGAACGCGGTGCTGAACTCCCCCGCCCTCGCCCTGTCGCTCGACCGGGTCGCGACCGGGCTCGAGGTGAACCCGGGCGCGGTGCTGCTCGCCGCCGCGGCGTCCGCGGCCGCCCGGCTCGGCGGGGCGCCCGACGCCGTGTTCCAGGTCGTGGTCAACAACCGCTTCCTGCCGGGCATGGCGGGCGCGGTGAACACCGTCGCGCAGGAGGGCCTGCTCCTGCTGCCCGGCACCGCCGAGGACTTCCCGAGCCTGGTCCGGCGCACGTTCGGGGCCGCGCTGTCGGCGCAGCGGCACGCCTACTACGACAAGCTCGCCCTGGCCCGCGACATCGCCGGGCTCGGGTCGCCCGGCGATCACTCCTGCTTCGTCAACGACGTGCGCGGCCTCATCCCGATCGCCGGCTACGGCCAGCCGCGCGACGAGCCGCTGGCCGCCGCCCGCGAGCGGACCACCCTGTCCTGGCCGGTCGAGCACGCGCCGCGGCACAACACCACGTTCGCCCTCGACGCCCAGGACGCGCCGGGGAGCCTGGAGCTGGCCATGACCGCCGACGCGGCGATCCTCCCGCGGGCCGACATGGAGCGGTTCCTGTTCGGCATCGAGGACCTGATCGTGAGCCAGGCGATGCGATTCGCCGCGGTGTGAGCTACTGCCGCTTGATGTCCATCAAGTGGTGCTCGCCCTCGTGGACGGTGTGGCGGCCGAGCCAGAGCAGCGTGCGCGGGACGGGTTCGGGCCACGGATACAGCCCGATCCGGTCGAGCTCGGCGGGCCCGAGCGCCGCGAACGCCGTGCCGAGCACGTCGGCGGCGGCCCCGAGGGCGGCGAGCACGGCGGCGGGGTCCTGGCGGTTGTACGCCGCCGTCACCGCGAGCTCGTCGCGCCCCATCGGCGCGAACTCGGGCGCGTCGGCGTGCAGCGCGAGGTCGAGCCGTTCGCGCTGCACGCGCAGGACGTCCCGGACATGGCACGTGTACTCCAGCGCCGACCACACGCCGGGCGCGGGCCGCCGCCGCACGTCCGCCACCCCGTCGAGCGCGTCGGCGTAGCGCCCGGCGAACTCCCCGAGCCGCCCCGCCACCTCGGCCGCCGCGACACCGTCATACGCGAACCCGCACTCCTCGCAGAGATCCACGCATCGACATTAGTACCGGAAGTTCGCCACCAGCGCGCTGAGCTCGGTCGACATGCGGGCCAGTTCGGCAGTCGCCTGCTGGGACTGCCCGACGCCCTCGCTCGTGAGGCGGGCCGATTCCGCCACGCCGGCGATGGTGCCCGAGATCTCGCCGGAGCTGCCGGCGGCCTCGGCGACGCTGCGGCTCATCTCGGCCGTGGTCGCGGTCTGCTGCTCGACCGCCGAGGCGATCGTGGTCTGGAAGTCGCTGATCCGCGCGATGACCTGCGACACCTGCTCGATCGCGGCGACCGCGCCGGCGCTGTCGGCCTGGATGGCCTGCACCCGGCGGGAGATGTCCTCGGTGGCCCGGGCCGTCTCCTGGGCCAGGTCCTTGACCTCGGAGGCGACGACGGCGAAGCCCTTGCCCGCCTCGCCGGCGCGGGCCGCCTCGATGGTGGCGTTGAGCGCGAGCAGGTTCGTCTGCTCCGCGATCGAGGTGATGACCTTGACGACGTTGCCGATCTCCGCGGAGGAGTCGCCGAGGCGGCCGATCGTGGCCGAGGTGCTGGCCGCGACCGCGACGGCGTCGCTGGCCACCCGGGCGGCCTCGGAGGCGTTCAGGGCGATCTCGTGGATCGAGGCGCCCATCTGCTCGCTGCCGGCGGATACCGTACCGACGCTGGCCGACACCTCCTCGGCCGCGCTCGCGACCGCCTTGGCCTGCACCGAGGTCTCCTCGGCGGAGGAGGCGATCGACGCCGACACCGAGTGCATCTCCTCCGACGCGCCCGCGAGCGCGGTCGCCGAGCGGTCGATCGTGGACACGGCGCTGCGCAGCCGCTCCATCGCCGAGTCCAGCGCCCGGCCCATCCGGCCCGGCTCGTCGCCCGAGGCGAGCCCGGCGACGCGGGTCAGGTCACCGGCCGCGAGCCCGTCGCAGACCTCCTGCACCCGGCCCAGCGAGCGCACGATGGCGCGGGCCACCAGCCAGCCGACGACGAGCGCGACGACGAGCCCGCCGATGAGCAGGGCGAGCGAAATGTCGCGGCTGCGCCCGTAGCTGGAGCGGGCGGACGCGGCGGCCTTCGCGGCGGCCGCGCTCTCGGCCGAGTACATGCCGTCCAGGGCGTCGCTGATCTTCGTGTAGATCGGGCGGATCTGCGTCTCGAGGGTCTTCTGCCACGCGGTGAAGTCGCGCGCCTTCGCGTTGGCCAGCTGGGTGTTCGTGGCGATCTGGACGTACGCGGTCCAGTTCGACTCGAGCTCGTCGCCGACCTGCTGACCGGCGGCCGGGTCGCTGGCGCGGTACTTGTCCAGCGCGGCCCCGAACGCCTTGACGTCGGCGGCGAAGGCATCCGCGTACTGCTGCTGCGCCGCCGCGTCCGACGAGATCATGTTGTTGGCCAGGTCGACCCGCGCCTGCTTCACGGCCAGGCGCAGGTCGCTGACGGTGCCGATGGTCTGCAGGTTGCTGCTGTAGATCGACTGAGCCGCGTCGCTGGCCTTGCGCAGCGCCAGCAGGCCGGTGACGCCGACGAGCAGGGCCACCGCCGCGGCCACGGCGATCGCCCCGAGAATCTTGACCCGAACACTCACATGATCCACCGTAAAACTTCCTCACCTTTCACCGTGGCCGATTGGCACTCACAGGCAACTCCCAGTCCCGCCCCAGCACACGGGCAACAAGCTCCGAGATGGTTGAGCGCATGACTACCGACGCCGTGCCGGTCCGGCGCGCCGAGACGCCGTGGTGGTGGGCCGACGCCGCCGGGATCGCCGCGGCCGCCAGCCTGCTCGTGGTCGCCGTGCTGTGGATCGGCGGCGGTGGCGCGAGCGAGCTGATCGGGGGCGGCTGGACGGCGGTCACGGCCGCGGCCCGCCTCTTCGGCCTGCTCGCCAGCGACCTCATGCTGCTGCAGGTGCTGCTGCTGGCCCGGATCCCGGCGGTGGAGCGGGCGTTCGGGCAGGACCGGCTCGCCCGCTGGCACCGCTGGGTCGGGTTCACCTCGTTCAACCTCATGGTGCTGCACGTGGTGCTGGTCGTGCCCGGCTACGCCGACGGCCGGGCGAACCCATTCGCGGAGCTGTGGGACCTCGTCACCGGCTACCCCGGCATGCTGCTCGCCGCGGCGGGCACGGCCGCGCTCGTGATGGTCACCGTGACGTCGCTGCGGGCCGCCCGGCGCCGGCTGCGCTACGAGTCGTGGCATCTGCTGCACCTGTACGCGTACCTCGGCGTCGGCCTGGCCCTGCCGCACCAGCTGTGGACGGGCGCGGACTTCATCGGCTCGGCCGCCGCGCGCGCCTACTGGTGGACGCTCTACGCCGCGGCCGCCGGGGCCGTGCTGCTCTACCGCGTCGGGATCCCGCTGTGGCGCAGCCGCCGGCACGCCCTGCGGGTCGGCGAGGTGCGCCCCGAGGGGCCGGGGCTGACCTCGGTGTACCTGCACGGCGAGCAACTCGACCGGCTGCCGGTGCGCGCCGGGCAGTTCTTCCTGTGGCGCTTCCTCGACGGCCCGGGCTGGTCGCGGGCGCACCCCTACTCGCTGTCCGGCCCGCCGCGCTCCGGCCTGCTGCGCATCACCGTCAAGGACCTCGGCGACGGCAGTGCCCGGGTCGCGGCGCTGCGGCCGGGCACCCGGGTGCTCATCGAGGGCCCCTACGGACGGCTCGCCGGGGGCGCCTCGCTGCCGGGGCTCGTGCCCGGAATCGCCGGGCATCAGGTGTACATCTGCGGCCCCGACGACTGGACGGAGACGGTCGTGCACGCGGCCCGCTCCGCCGGGGTGCCCGCCGACCGGCTGCACACCGAACGCTTCGCCTGGTGATGGGGGACTCGTCGATGCGCCGCATCGTGCTCTGGCTGGCATCCACCGCCGTCGCGCTCGTGCTGCTGTTCAGTTACCGTCCGTCATCGGGTGGCGCCCCGGCCGGCGTGGCAACTCCGGCCGGCTCCGGCAACCCGGCCGGCTCCGGCAAGACGTACGACGGCTCGACCACGCCGACGCGGTGGGGCCCGGTGCAGGTGCGCATCACCGTGGAGGGCGGCAAGGTCACCGACGTCGAGGCGGTCACCTATCCCACGGCCAACCGGCGGGACCAGCAGATCAACGCGTACGCCCTGCCCCAGCTGCGCACCGAGGCCCTGCAGGCGCAGAGCGCGGACATCGACTCCGTCTCGGGCGCGACGGTCACCAGCGAGGGGTACAAGACCTCGCTGCAGGCCGCCCTGGACGCCGCCGGCATCGGCTGAGCCGGGGAGAGGATATTCGGGGGAACCGACGCGCGGCCGTCACGCTATGCTCCACAATCGGCCAAGTCCGCCGACGTTTTCTCGGGAGCATGCCCAGCATGACGGCAACCGTCGACCACCGCGCCACCGCCCGACTCGGCGGCGTCCGGCGCCCGCTGCACGTCCGCCAGCGGTGCCGCCTGCTCTTCCTCAACATGCAGGAGCAGGCGCCGGTGCGGGAGATGGGGCTGACGCCGTACCGCGACTGGATCGCCGAGGTGACGCGCCTGTCCCCGGACCAGATCCACTGCGTGAACGTGGCCGACGGCGAAGCGCTCCCGGACACCATCGAGGCGCACGGCATCATCGGCGGCGGCTCGGGCCACTCCTCGTACGAGGAGCTGCCTTGGATCCGCCGGGTGAAGGGGTTCCTGGCCGCGGCCCAGCGCCAGGGCGTGCCGGAGCTGCAGGTCTGCTGGTCCCACCAGGCCAAGGCCGAGGTCGCCGGCGCCGTGTCCAAGGTCGGGCACCAGGGCCGCCGCTTCGGCATCGAGACGCTGACGCTGACCCCCGAGGGCCGCCGGGACCCGCTGTTCCGCGGCCTGCCGGACTCCTTCGACGTCTTCACCTCCCACGTGGACGCGGTCTACGACGTGCCGCCCGCCTGCGAGTTCGGCCCCATCACCGAGCTGGCCTACGGCGTGTACCGCAACGAGGCCCTGGCCATCGGCGCGACCGCCCGCACCCTGCAGATCCACCCGGAGCTGACCTCGGGCATCACGGCGGCCCTGGCCAAGGTTCGGCGGCGGCAGCTGATCGCGGAGGGCCACCTGGGCCCGTCGGACGCCGACTACGCCGCCTTCCTGGAGTCCCTGGACTGGGCGGACCGGGACATCCGCGCCCGGATGCGAACCCTGCTGGACAACTGGCTGCGCTACTACGTGGCCCCGGCCATGTCCCCACCGGCCGCGGCCGCCCTGCACGCCTAGCCCCTCACCCGGCGCCGATGCCGGCGAGCACGATGCGCAGCCCGAACTCGAAGTGCTCCTCCGGGTGCGGCGCCGCCACGTGGGGCAGCGCCGCGGTCAGGTTCGGGTGCCGCGCCGGGTCGACGGCGGCGGTCAGGCGCGAGGCCGCGGCGGCCGGGTCGGGCCGGGACGCGGCCATCTGCTCCTCGATGACGTGGCCGATCACGTGGTACGTCACCGTGTCCGCCGCCCACGCCGCCTCCCGCGCCCCGAGGCCCCCCGCGCGCAGGGCCGCGATCAGCGCCTCCCCGTAGGCGAGGGCGTTCGGCAGCGGGAAGAAGGGCCGCGCTCGCCGTCGTGCGGGGCGGGCTGGTCGCGCTCGGGGCGCTGCGCGCGTCCGGGTTCCGGGCGGGGGAATCGATGCTCGTGACGGCGGCGGCGCTAGACCTCGTCGCCCGCCGGCGCAACCTCGGCCAGGTCGTCGTCCGGACCGGGCGCTGAGACCCCGCTGACCCGGCGGTACGCGATGTGCCACAGCGCGGCGGCCAGCACCACGCCGAGCAGCGCCGCCGCCGGCAGCGGGCCGCCGAAGATCCCGGCCGCGAGGCACACGAGCACCGACGGCAGGCCCCAGCCCAGCACCCAGCGCCAGTTCGCCCCGCCGCGGGCGCCGATCAGCGTCGCGGTCAGGAAGTACAGGGTCGCGCCGGCGCACAGGACGAGCCGCGTCGCCGTCTCGACGTGCCCCTGCGGGTGGGCGGCGGCCGAGCCCAGGCCGGCCGCGATGACCACGATCGAGACCGTCGTCAGGTAGTGCGCGGGCATGGTGAGGCGCAGGGTGAACACCCGCATGCCGTAGGTCGGGGCGGCGCTCGGGCCGTAGCGCAGCGTGAGCCACCACAGCGCGACGAGCAGCCCGAAGCCGAGCACGACCACGAACCACAGGCCGCTGCGCCAGTCCTCGACCCCGGCGGCGGCGTTGACGAGCTGGGCGACCGCCTCGCCGAGCACGATGATCACGAAGAGGCCGAGGCGCTCGCCGAGGTGCGGCCGGTCGGGCCGCGCGGCCTCCAGCCGGTCCAGCCGCGCGATCTCGGCCTCGCGGTGGTGGCGGCGCAGCGAGCGCTCGCGCTCGCGGCGCTCCCCGGCCAGCAGGCCCTGCGGGTCGCGGGAGCGGGCGATGGAGAAGAAGAGGTCCAGCGCGATGCCCGCGAGCCAGAGCCAGTAGCGGGTCGGGGTCTCGAAGCCCAGCGACGCGATCCACGGGATGACGCCGACGGCCTGCTGCACGCCGGGCCACTCGGTCACGATCCGGTTCTCGCGCTTGAACGAGTTGATGCTCAGGAAGCGGCAGTACACGTACGCGAGCACGAACGCGGCCGGCTGGTCGTGCTCGACGAGCGGGATCGACGCGGCCATCACCGCGATGCCGAACATCGCCAGCAGCATGGCCCGCTGGCGGGTGCGGATGCCGGTGACGTTCGCGTAGAGGGTGAACGCGGTCCACACGCTCCACATCGCGTAGTACGCGACGCCGAAGAGCAGCACCTTCTCCCACGTGATGTCCTCGTGCAGCAGGTGCGCCAGCTGGGCGACGGCGGCGACGATGACCAGGTCGAAGAAGAGCTCCAGCCAGGTCGCGTGGCGCTCCTCGGCGCTTGCGGGGGTGGACATGATCGTCACATTAATCGACGGCGACCGGTTCCGCGGTCCGGGCGGGAGCGGCCTCGGGCAGCGCGTGCTCCCGCAGGCCGACGCGCGCGTGCAGGCGCCGCAGCGGGCCGGGCGCCCACCAGTTGTAGCGCCCGAGGAGCGTCATCGTCGCCGGTACGAGCAGGCAGCGCACCACCGTCGCATCGATCACGACCGCGGTGAGCAGCCCGAGCCCGACCTGCTCGATCTGGCCGAGGTCGGCCGCGGCGAAGCAGGCGAAGACCACGACCATGAGCAGCGCGGCGGAGGTGATGATCCGGCCGGTGTGCTGCAGGCCGCGGCGCACGGCGGTGTCGGTGTCGTCGCCGCGCTCGACGTACTCCTTGATCCGCCCCAGCAGGAAGACCTCGTAGTCCATCGAGAGCCCGAACGCGAACGCGAACACGATCACCACGACGAACGGGTCCAGCCCGCCGACGGTGAGCGTGTGCAGGACCCCGGATCCCCAGCCGTGCTGGAACACGGCGACCATCACGCCGAACGTGGCCCCGAGGGACACGACGTTGGCCAGCACGGCCTTCACGGGTACGACCAGTGACCCCGTCATCGCGAACAGCAGCACCACCATCGCCACGAGCGTCACCGCCACGGCGCCGGGCAGGTCGTCGACGATGAGCCCGACCAGGTCGATGAGGATCGCGGCGTCGCCGACCACCCACGACTGCACCCCGGCGGGCCGGTCGGCGCGCAGCCGGTGCACGAGCCCCTGGGCCGCGTCGTCCTCGTTTCCGCCGCGCAGGGCGAGATCGACCGTCGCGACCCCGGGGCCGGCGGCCTTGGCGGGCTGCACGCCGGCCACCGCCGGGTCGGACGCCCACCTGGCGGCATACGCGTCGAGCGATGCGGCATCGGTACGGGCCACGACGGTCACCACCGGCCGGTACGCGCGGCCGAAGCGCGACCCGAGCTCGTCGGCGACGCGGGCCGACTCGATGCTGCGCGGCACGCCCTCGAGCCGGGGCAGCTTGAGCGTGAGCCCGAGCAGCGGCGACCCGGCGGCGAGCAGCACCACGGCGGTGCCGAACGCGATGAGCACCGGGCGGCGCTGGACGAACCGCGACAGGCTCGCGAAGAATCCCCGCTCGTCGTCCTGGACGGTGACCTTCTTCGCGCGGGGCTTGATGCGCTTGTGGAACAGGCCGATGAGCGCCGCGGTGAACGTCAGTGCGGCCAGCATCGCGACGACGGCGATCGACACGCCCCCGGCGCCGAGCGCGCCGAGCTGGTGGATCGAGAACATCATGAGGCCGGACAGGGCCGCGGCGACGGTGAGCGCGCTGAAGAAGATGGTCCGCCCGGCGGTCGCCCAGGCCCGGCCGATCGCCTCCGGGGGCTCGAAGCCGGCCGCGACCTCCTCCCGGTAGCGGGCCACGAGCAGCAGCCCGTAGTCGATCGACAGGCCGAGGCCGAGCAGCGTGACCACGGTGACGACGTTCTGGTCGAGGTCGCTGACCCGGCTGAACACCCACAGCAGGGGCATGGCCGCGGCCACCGACACCACGGCGGCGAGCACCGGCAGACCGGCCGCGACCAGGCCGCCGAAGACGAACACGAGCACGATGAGGGTGAGCGGCAGCGAGATCAGCTCGGCCCGGCCGAGGTCCCGCTTCTGGGCCCCGCGCACGTCGGCGTTGAGCACCGGGTTGCCGCCGACCTCGACCGTCGCGTCCGGCACTCCCGCCGCGGCCAGGTCGGCGTCGAGCCGGTGCAGCCGGGTGCGCAGGGTGTTCAGCACGGAGTCACGCTCGCCGATGTCGAGCTTGGCGAGGGTCGCGACGACCAGCAGGCCGTGCCCGTCGGCGGCCAGGTAGACGGGGGCCTTCGCGGCCGGCACCGAGAACGGGGTGTCCACCGCGGTGACGCCGGTCGACCCGGCCAGGTCGGCGGCCGCGGCGCCGACGGCGGTGCGGACGGCCGGGGCCTGCGGGTCGACGTGGTCGATGAGGCCGATGACGGTGCCGCTGGAGTCGTTGCCGGTCGCGATGGCGTCCAGCCCGTCGATCGACTCGACGTGCCTGGGGTTGCTCGCGTCCGCGATCGCGCTGAAGACCGGCCCGAACGTGAGGGCGCCGAGCACGACCACCACCAGCCAGACCCCGATCACCGACCAGCGGTGACGGAAGCAGAACCGACCGATCCTCGCCATCACGCCGAGTGCCATGCCGCACAGCTTCGCATCAGCACTCGATCACGGTGACGGCCAGGCCTCCCCGGGCGGTCTCCTTGTACTTCACCGACATGTCCCGCCCGGTCTCCCGCATGGTGCGCACGACCTTGTCGAGGGTGACGTGGTGCGCGCCGTCGCCGTTGAGCGCGAGCCGGGCCGCGTTGACCGCCTTGACGCTCGCGATCGCGTTGCGCTCGATGCACGGGATCTGCACCAGGCCGCCGACCGGGTCGCAGGTCAGGCCGAGGTTGTGCTCGAGGCCGATCTCGGCCGCGTTCTCGACCTGGCCGGGCGCGCCCCCGAGGGCCTCGCAGAGCCCGGCGGCGGCCATCGCGCAGGCGGAGCCGACCTCACCCTGGCACCCGACCTCGGCCCCGGAGATGGACGCGTTGCCCTTGATGATGATCCCGACGGCCGCGGCGGCGAGCAGGAACCGGACCACGCCGTCGTCGTCGGCGCCCGGGACGAAGCGCCCGCTTTTCGGAAATACTGCGTAGTGCAGGACGGCCGGGATGATGCCGGCCGCGCCGTTGGTGGGGGCGGTGACGACCCGCCCGCCGGACGCGTTCTCCTCGTTGACGGCCAGCGCGTAGAGGTTGAGCCAGTCCATGACGTGCAGCGGATCGGACATATCCGATTTCTCGCATAGATCTCTGTACAGCCGTGGCGCTCGTCGACGCACCTTGAGTCCGCCCGGCAACACGCCGTCCGGACGCGTGCATCCGTTGCGCACACACTCCTGCATGACCGCCCAGATATGGAGCAGCCCGGCGCGGACCTCGGCCTCCGAGCGCCACGACAG
This sequence comes from Dactylosporangium sp. NPDC000244, assembly GCF_040300725.1. Classification (NCBI taxonomy): domain Bacteria; kingdom Bacillati; phylum Actinomycetota; class Actinomycetes; order Micromonosporales; family Micromonosporaceae; genus Dactylosporangium; species Dactylosporangium sp. NPDC000244. The sequence goes on along the minus strand of NZ_JBEPEH010000058.1, from coordinate 24,939 downwards.
CTCGTTGGCCAGTATCACGTCGGAGATCGAGCGGCCGTCGCAGTGCGCGAGCAGCTCGGCGCCGGTGGTGAACGGGAACTTGACCGGCACGTCGGCCTCGGCGACCGCGCCGTCCGGGCCGACCACGAAGCCGCCGCCGACGGAGAAGTAGGTGCGGGTGAGCAACTCCTCGCCGGCCTCGGTCCAGGCCGTGAAGCGCATGCCGTTCGGGTGCTCGGGGAGGCTGCGGCGGCGGTGCAGCACCAGGTCGGCGTCGGCGCTGAAGGGGATGTCGTGCTCGCCCAGCAGGGCGATCCGCCCGTCGAACGCCACCTCGGTTCCGGTGTCCACGGTCGCCGGGTCCTCGCCCCGCAGGCCCAGGACGACCGCCCGGGCCGAGCCGTGGCCGTGGCCGGTCGCGCCGAGGGAGCCGAAGAGCTCGGCCTTGACGCGACCGGTGCGCGGCAGGAGCCCGGCCTCGGCCAGGCGGACGGCGAAGCGGCGGGCGGCGCGCATCGGCCCGACCGTGTGCGAGGAGGACGGGCCGATGCCGATGGAGTACAGGTCGAACGCGCTGAGCGTCACGGGAGGCTCCCTTTGGTCGAGGGTCGAGCCTCCCCGCTCTGTCATCGAATGCCTGAGAGCTTCACCGGCACGGCCGCCCGTAGGGTGGCCGGCGGTTTGCACCGTGGGCGCGGGACGCGGCGTCCCGGCTTTCCAGAGTCGCCTTCCCGCGGCGGTACGTGGGCCTGAGAGATTCCGGGGAGGAGTTGCTCCTTCGGCGTCCCGTTTCCAGGGACTCTCCCGTCGCGGGTCGAGCAGCGCGTATGCGGTTGTCGGGCCGACCGTACTACGGGGCCCACGGCGCGGCAACGGCCCACGTGATGTCCGGAACCAGGCTGCCGGCGTTGTCCTGGGTCGCGGTGCCGCCGGGCGTTGCCAGCCACAGCTCCGAGTTGATGTGGCGCAGGTAGGAGCCGGGGAAGTTCCAGGACGCCAGCCGCACCCCGCCGGGGGCCGTCTTCGCGCACCAGGTCGCGTCCGCGCGGGTCAGGGCCGTGCCGTCGTCGGCGCTGATCTTCACGCGGCCGTTCTGGTGGCGCAGGTAGTAGCCCGGGTAGTTGCGCGACTGGAGGGAGTAGCACCCGCCCGCGAGGCCGGGCACCACGCGCCAGGTGGCGTCCTGCTTGAGCAGCTGGTCGCTGGAGGAGGACACGTTCTCGGTGAACCCGAGGCCGTTCATGTGGCGGACGTACCGCGTCGTGCAGCACGCCGTCGTGGCCCGCAGCGAGATAGAGGAGCCGGACGGCAGCGTGGTCGCGGCCCCGTCGTCGCCGGCCGAGCCGGGCACGGCGGCCAGGGCCGAGGCCCAGCGCGCGGCCATCTTGTCGTAGCCCGCGCGGGTCGGGTGCACCCCGTCGGCGAGGTCGCCGGTGCCCAGCGCGGCGTGCATGTCGACGAAGTGGACCTTGGTGCCCTTGCCGGCCACGATGCCGGGGACGGTGGCGTTGAACGCCTTCGCGGCTGCCTCCCTCCCGGCGTCGGCCAGCGGGATGATCGAGGCGACGAAGACGTCGGCGCCGGGCGCGGCCGCGCGCACGTGGTCGATGAGCGCGGAGAGGCGCGCGGGCGCGTTGCCGAGGTCGTAGTTCTGCACCACGTCGTTGGTGCCCAGGTGGATGAGCACGCTGCGGGGCGCGGTGGACGACACCCAGGCGCTCGCGTTCGCGTCCACCTGGTCGATGCGCCAGCCGGGGTGGCCCTCGTGGTCGTGGTCGGGCAGGTCGGCGGGGCCGTTGAACTGGGAGCCCACGAAGTCGACGGGGTGGCCGGCGCCGGCCAGGGCGCGCCACAGGTTGATGCGGTAGCCGCCGGGCACGTTGAAGCCGTCGGTGATCGAGTCGCCGAGGGGCAGGATGCGCACCCCGCCGTTGGACTCGGCGTGGGCGGCGGAGGGCGCGGCGAGGAGCGCGGCGACGGTGGCGGCCGTCGCGGCTAGGGCGGTAAGCAGTCGACGCATGAACCTGAAGGTATGTGTCGGTTTCATTGTTGTAAATGTTTGGATTTTGTGGGTCTGGTACAGTCCGCCTTGGAACTCCGCATTCCGCGCCCCAGAGATACGTCGCAGAACGGGCGCGGGACCCCGCAGCAGTCGCGGGGAGGAGGTGGCGACAGCACTGTCCGCTGCCCACCTTGCTTCTGGGAGTACCACATGGAAATCGGTCTCGGCCTGCCCGTCAGCGACCCCGCGCGCCTGCCCGAGTGGGCCCGCCGCGCCGAGGCGGCCGGCTTTGCCACCGTCGCCCTGCTGGACCGGCTCGCCTACGACAACCCCGAGCCGCTCGTCGCGCTGGCCGCCCTGGCCGGCGCCACCACCCGCATCCGGCTGCAGACCGAGGTGCTGCTCGCCCCGCTGCGCGGCACCGCGCTGCTGGCCAAGCAGGCCGCGACCCTGGACCGCATGTCGGGCGGGCGCCTCACGCTCGGCGTCGGCATCGGCGGCCGCGAGGACGACCACGCCGCCGCGGGCGTCCCCCTCGACCGCCGCGGCGCGATCATGGACCGGATGCTGACGGACCTGGCGGCCATCTGGTCCGGATCGCCGTACCCGCTCGCGCCGATCGGCCCCTCCCCCGTCACGCCGGGCGGCCCGCCGCTGCTCATCGGCGGGTTCGCGCCGCCCGCGCTGGCCCGGGTCGCCCGCTACGGCGCCGGGTTCCTGTGTGCCGCCCCGCTGCAGTGGGCCGGTGGCCTCGTGCGCACCGTGCACGACCAGTGGGCCGAGGCCGGCCGGCCCGGTCGCCCGCGGCTGGTCTGCCAGCTCAACGCCGCGGCCGGCTCGCCGGAGTCGATCGCCGGGGCCCGCTCGGCGGTCGCGGCGTACTACGCGTTCACCGGCCGCGAGGGCTGGGGCGACCCGATCTCGGACCCGAAGCAGCTCGCCGACACCGTTGCCGCCTACCGCGACTTCGGCGCCGACGAGCTGGTCCTCTACTGCTGGGGCGACGACCCTGCGCAGATCGAGATCCTGGCTTCTTTGCTTTAGCGCTGCACCCGCGCGCCGGCCCCGGCGACCAGGGCCTCGACCTCCTTGAGGCTCGCCATCGAGGTGTCGCCGGGCGTGGTCATGGCCAGGGCGCCATGGGCCGCGCCGTATTCGACGGCCGTCTTCAGGTCGCCGAAGGTCATCAGCCCGTAGATGAGTCCCGAGGCGAAGCTGTCGCCCCCGCCGACCCGGTCCAGGATCTCCAGGGCCGGGCGGTGGGTGGCCTCGGCGAACTCCCCATCCGACGCCGTTTTCCACCAGGCGATCGCGCCCCAGTCGTTCACGGTGGCGGTGTGCACCCCGCGCAGGGTGGTCGCGACGACCTGGAAGTTCGGGTAGGCCGCGACCGCCGCCGCGATCATCGTGCGGAAGTTCGCCGAGTCCAGCGCGCCCGCGTGGATGTCGGTGCCGGGCACCTCGAGGCCGAGGCAGGCGGTGAAGTCCTCCTCGTTGCCGATCATCACGTCGACGAGCCCGGCCAGCCGCCGGTTCACCTCGCGGGCCCGCTCCTGGCCGCCGATCGCCTTCCACAGGCTCGGCCGGTAGTTGAGGTCGTAGGAGATCACGGTGCCGTGCCGGCGGGCGGCGCTCAGGCAGGCCTCGATGGTGTCCGGGGTGGTCTCGGACAGGGCCGCGTAGATGCCGCCGGTGTGCAGCCAGCGCACGCCCAACTCGCCGAAGAGGTGCTCCCAGTCCACGTCCCCGGCCTTGAGCTGAGCGGCCGCGGTGTGCCCGCGGTCGGAGACGCCGACGGCGCCGCGGACCCCGAAGCCGCGCTCGGTGAAGTTGAGGCCGTTGCGGACCGTGCGGCCGATCCCGTCGTACTTCACCCATTGCACGAACGTCGTGTCCACGCCGCCCTGCAGGATCAGGTCCTCCAGGAGCCGGCCCACGTCGTTGTCCGCGAACGCGGAGACGAGCCCGGTGCGCAGCCCGAAGCAGCGGCGCAGCCCGCGAGCCACGTTGTACTCCCCGCCGCCCTCCCACGCGCGGAACTGCCGGGCGGTGCGGATGCGGCCCTCGCCCGGGTCGAGGCGGAGCATGACCTCGCCGAGGGAGACGAGGTCGTAGCGGCACTCGGCGGCCGGCCGAACGGTGATCATCGGGCCTGCTCCAATGCGTCTCGGGTGCGGCTGGTGACGGCGGCCCAGTCGCGGGCGGCCAGCAGCTCGGGCGCCACCATCCAGGTCCCGCCCACGGCCAGCACCGACTTGACCGCGAGGTAGTCGGCGAGGTTGGCGGTGTTGACGCCGCCGGTGGGGATGAACCGGACGGTGCGGAAGGGGGCCGACAGGGCCTTCACCATCGGTACGCCACCCAGCTGCTCGGCGGGGAAGAACTTCACGGTGTCCAGGCCGGCGTCCAGGGCCTGCATGATCTCGGACGGCGAGGCGACGCCGGGGAACACCGGCACGCCGTGCTCCTGGCAGCGCGCCACCACGGACGCGCTGAAGCCGGGGCTCACGACGAACTTCGCGCCCGCCTCGACGGCCCGGTCCACCTGGGCGGCGTTGAGCACGGTGCCCGCGCCCACGAGCATGCCGGGGCGCTCGGCCATGGCCCGGATGGCGTCGGCCGCGGCGGCGGTCCGGAACGTCACCTCGGCACAGCCCAGGCCGCCGGCGACGAGGGCGTCGGCCAGGTCGGCGGCGTCGGCGGCGTCCTCGAGCACGACGACGGGCACGATCCTCCCGGCCGCGATGGTTTCGACAACGGGGTGTTGTTCAGTATGCTGAACGTCGGTCACACATGTGACCATAGTGCACCGGAGGCCGCGTGACCACACCCGTCAAGTCCGCCGACCGAACCCTCGACATCCTGGAGGCCCTGGCGACCGGCGGCCCGTCGACGCTGTCGGAGCTCACGCGCGCCCTCGACATCCCGAAGAGCAGCCTGCACGGCATCCTGCGCACGATGGCGGCCCGCGGCTGGATCGAGACGACGCAGACCCGGTTCCGGCTCGGGCTGCGGGCCCTGCAGGTCGGCGCGGCCTACCTCGACGCCGACGACACCGTGGGCCTGCTCGCCGGCATCCTCGACGATCTCGCCGCCCGCTTCGGGGAGACGACCCACCTGGGGCGCCTGGACGGCGCGGACATCACCTACGTGGCGAAGCGGGAGTCGGTGCATCCCCTGCGCCTCTACTCCGCGATCGGCCGCCGCCTCCCGGCCCACGCGACGGCGCTGGGCAAGGCCCTGCTGGCCGCGCGCGCCCCGGAGGAGGTCGACGCCCTGCTGCCCGACCCGCTGCCGGCCCTGACCCCGCACACGATCACGGACCGGGCCGCGCTGCGGGCCGAGCTGGCGTCGATCCGGGCGCTCGGCTATGCGGTGGACCGCGAGGAGAACACCGAGGGCATCGTGTGCGTGGCGCGCGTGGTGCCGGTGCGCGACCCGGCGACGGACGCGATCAGCCTGTCGATTCCCCGCACCCGCGTGTCGTCGTCCACAGTGGAGGAGGTGGCGGCGGCGCTCGCCGAGGCCGTCGACAAGGCTTCCAGCGCGCGGCGCTTCCTCTAGCCGGCCAGCAGCGCGGAGACCTGGGGCGAGTACGTCGAGTGCAGCACCAGCGCCGCGCCGCCGATCACGGCCGCGTCGTCGCCCAGCGGGGACAGGGCCACGTCCACGGTGCGGATGCGCCGGGCGATGGCCCGCTCCCCCAGCGCCCGCACCACCGCGGTGCGGAACTGCGACTCCACGTGCCGGATGCCGTGCCCGCCGACGATGATGAGCTCGACATCGACGATGTTCACCACGTTCACGGCCACCGCGGCGAGGCGCTCGGCGGCCCGGCCGATCACCGCCTCGGCGAGCGCGTCCCCCGCGGCGGCCGCCCGGCACAGAGCCCCGTGGTCCACAGTGGACGGTGACCGCCGGAAGGCCTTCGTGAGAGCGCTCTCACCGCCGGCCGCGAGCTGCCGATGGGCGTCGGCGACGAGTGCGGCCGGGTTGATGAGGCTCTCGAGGCAGCCGCTGTTGCCGCAATAGCAGTCGGGGCCACTCTCCGTAACCGAGGTGTGCCCGAACTCGGCGGCGTTCATGGAGCCGCCCCGGTGGACCTGGTGACCGAGCACGAGACCGCCGCCGACGCCGGTGCCGAGGAAGAAGTACGCGAAGTTCGCGACCCCCCGCCCGGCCCCCGCCCAGCGCTCCCCGATCGCCGCGGCGGTCGCGTCGTTGTCCAGCGTGACCGCCAGCCCGGTGGCGTCGGCGACCATCTGCTTGAGCGGCACCCGGGTCCAGTCCGACAGCTGCGGCGGCGAGATGACCTCCCCCAGCGACTGGTCGATCGGGCCCGGGGCGGCCAGCCCGACGCCGAGCACCCGCTCGCGCTCGACCCCGGCCTCGTGCAGGACCTCGCCCACGAGCTCGGCCATCGCCGCCGTGACCTTGACCGGATCCATGTCGGCGGGGGTCGGGCGGCGGGCGGTGACCAGCGGCCGGCCCAGCAGGTCGACCACGACACAGGCCAGCTCGATCGGGTCGAAGTGCAGCCCCACGGCCCGCCCGGCATCGGCGTTGATGCGCAGCACGGTGCGCGGCTTGCCACCGCTGGACGAACGCGCGCCGTCCTCGCGCACGATCCCCTCGTCGATCAGCCGGCGCACGATGCCGGAGACCGTCTGCGGCGTCAGGCCGGTGTGCTCCGCGATCTCCACGCGGCTCGTACCGTCGGCCAGCTGGATCTGATCCAGCACGACCGCCCGGTTGTACTGGCCGACCTTGGGGAGATTTGTCCCGACTTGCCGCACCCAGCCTCCTGCCTACGTACCGTTACCTACATGATGCCCTGCGCCGTTGACTTAGTAAAGCAATTGGATTTAGAGTCCGACACGCGCAGCTAACGCCCCGGACACGTGAGAGCGCTTCCCCGGCCGCTGCGATGGCGGCCAGGGCACTAGATCATTGCCGGATTGTTACCAAGAAACGATCGGCGGGACTGGGCAGGATCGCCACACTGGAATAAGTTGGTCGTCACAACAAACCTGGCCTTGCGGCAGTGGTTCCAGTAGCCCCTCGGAGGCAACATGATGTCGGTGACAAGGGGGCTCGAGGTATGAGCACCGCACCGGTTCTGCTCGAGATGCGGTCCATCACCAAGGAGTTCCCGGGCGTCAAGGCGCTCAGCGACGTCAACCTGGTGGTTCGCGAAGGCGAGATCCACGCGATCTGCGGCGAGAACGGCGCCGGGAAGTCGACGCTGATGAAGGTGCTCAGCGGCGTCTACCCCTACGGCTCGTACAGCGGCCAGATCTTCTACCAGGGCTCGGAGAGCCGCTTCAACAACATCCGGTCGAGCGAGAAGGCCGGCATCGTGATCATCCACCAGGAGCTTGCCCTGGTGCCGCACATGTCGATCACGGAGAACCTGTTCCTGGGCAACGAGCCCCGGCGCAACGGGGCCTACGACTGGAAGGGCGCCAACCGCAGGGCGCACGAGCTGCTGGCCCAGGTGGGCCTGCGCGACGACCCCGACACCCTCATCAAGGACATCGGCGTCGGCAAGCAGCAGCTGGTGGAGATCGCGAAGGCGTTCGCGAAGGACGTCAAGCTGCTCATCCTCGACGAGCCGACCGCCGCGCTCAACGAGAACGACTCCAAGCACCTGCTCGACCTGCTGCGCGAGTTCAAGCGGCAGGGCATCACCTCGATCATGATCTCGCACAAGCTCAACGAGATCGAGGAGATCGCCGACTCCATCACGATCCTGCGCGACGGCAAGACGGTGGAGACCCTCGAGGTCGGCGCCGAGGGCGTCAACGAGGACCGGATCGTGCGCGGCATGGTCGGCCGCGACCTGGAGAGCCGCTTCCCCGACCACACCCCGAACATCGGCGAGGTCTTCTTCGAGGTCCGCAACTGGACCGTGCGCCACCCGATCTCGGCGGACCGGCTGGTCTGCAAGAACTCGAGCTTCAACGTCCGCCGCGGCGAGATCGTGGGCTTCGCCGGCCTCATGGGCGCCGGGCGCACCGAGCTGGCGATGAGCCTGTTCGGCCGCTCCTACGGCGTCTACCAGTCCGGGCAGATCTTCAAGGACGGCCAGGAGATCCAGCTCAAGTCGGTGGCCGAGGCGATCAGCCACGGCCTGGCGTATGTCAGCGAGGACCGCAAGTCCATCGGGCTCAACCTGCTCGACGACATCAAGACCTCGATGGTCGCCGCCAAGCTGTCGAAGATCACCCGCCACGGCGTCATCGACGAGGTCGCCGAGCACAAGGCGGCCGAGGAGTACCGCAAGGCCCTGCGGGTCAAGGCCCCCACGGTCGACGAGGGCGTCACCAAGCTCTCCGGCGGCAACCAGCAGAAGGTCGTCCTGGCGAAGTGGATGTTCACCGACCCCGACCTGCTGATCCTCGACGAGCCGACGCGCGGCATCGACGTGGGCGCCAAATACGAGATCTACGGCATCATCCAGCGGCTCGCCGACCAGGGGAAGGGCGTCATCGTCATCTCCTCGGAGCTGCCGGAGCTGCTCGGTCTGTGCGACCGCATCTACACGGTGTTCGAAGGCAACATCACCGGTGAGGTCCCCCGCAGTGAGGCCAACCCGGAACTCCTCATGAAGCAGATGACCTCTACGAAGAAGATGCCGACGCGATGAGCCGATTCAAGGACCTCCAGAAGAACCTGTTCGGGGGCACCACCTCGAACGCCCGTCAGTTCACGATGATCTTCACCCTCGTGGCGATCATCCTGCTGTTCCAGTGGCTGACCGACGGGCTGACCCTCAACTCCGGCAACCTGATCTCGCTGACCCAGCAGTACGCGTACATCTCCGTGCTGTCCATCGGCATGCTCATGGTGATCGTCGCCGGCCACATCGACCTCTCGGTCGGCTCGATCGCCGCGTTCGTCGGCATCATCGTGGCCAAGTCGATCCGCGACGGCGGCGTGCCGTGGTGGGTCGGCATCCTGATCGGCCTCGGGGTCGGCGCCGTGATCGGTGCGTGGCAGGGCTTCTGGGTCGCCTACATCGGCGTGCCCGCGTTCATCGTCACGCTCGCCGGCATGCTCATATTCCGGGGCGGCAACCAGTACATCGGCAACGCCGAGACGGTGGCGGTGCCCAAGGCGTTCACCCAGATCGGCGCCGGATACCTGCCGGAGTGGGGCCCCAACACGGGGTACAACAACAGCACGCTGATCCTGGGCCTGGTCGCGTGCCTGGCCGTGGTGTGGCGCGAGTTCCAGTCGCGCAAGACCCGCCGCCAGATGGAGGCCGAGCAGAGCCCGATGTGGGTGTCGGTCCTGCGCATGGCCATCATGGTCGCCGTCATCGTGTTCGCGACCCTGCGCTTCGCCGGCGGCCGCGTCGGCACCAGCTTCCCGATCTCGGGCTGCATCCTGGCCGTGCTGGTCATCGCGTACTCGTTCTACACCCGCAACACCGCGGGCGGCCGGCACATCTACGCGGTCGGCGGCAACGCCCGCGCCGCCGAGCTTTCCGGCGTGAAGCTGCGCCGCGTCAACTTCTTCGTCATCATGAACATGTCGATCCTGGCCGCGCTGGCCGGCATGATCTTCGTGGCCCGCTCCGGCGCCTCCGGCCCGCAGGACGGCCTCAGCTGGGAGCTCGACGCGATCGCCGCCGTCTTCATCGGTGGCGCCGCGGTCGCCGGCGGTATCGGTACCGTCAGCGGCTCCATCGTCGGTGGTCTGGTCATGGCCGTGCTCAAGAACGGCCTGCAGCTGCTGGGCATCGGCACCGACCGCGAGCAGATCATCCGCGGCCTGTTCCTGCTGCTCGCCGTCGCGCTGGACGTCTACAACAAGAGCCAGGGGCGGTTCTCGATCATCGGATCGATCATGCGCCCCTTCCGTCGGCAGGAGAACACCGATCCGGCCGCGCCCAACCAAGCCGGTCAGGAGTCCATCAAGGCTCCGGTCGGCGGCTGACCCACCCGCCGCAACCGCGGCAGACGCCCCTATCCCCAGTAACATCCCGAAAGAAAGGGCTTTACAAGCCATGCGCAAGTTCCTCACCAGGAGCCTCGCGGTCAGCGCCGTCGCGCTGGTTGCGCTGAGCACCGCCGCGTGCGGCAGCAGCGACCGCGACGACTCGTCCACCGGCGCCTCCGGCGGCGCGGCCAAGGGTTTCGCCAAGGACGCGCTGATCGGCGTGGCCCTGCCGTCGAAGACCTCGGAGAACTGGGTCCTCGCGGGTGACCTGTTCACCAACGGCCTCAAGGACGCGGGCTTCAAGTCCGACGTGCAGTACGCCGGTGCGTCGACCACGGTCGCCGACCAGCAGTCGCAGATCTCCTCGATGGTCACCAAGGGCGCGAAGGTCATCGTCATCGGCGCGACCGACGCCGCGCAGCTGGGCACCCAGGTCAAGCAGGCCAAGGACTCCGGCGCGATCGTCATCGCCTACGACCGGCTCATCACCGGCACCGCCGACCTCGACTACTACGTCGCGTTCGACAACTTCAAGGTCGGCCAGCTGCAGGGCCAGGCCCTGCTGGACGGCATGAAGGCCAAGAAGCCGACCGGCCCGTGGACCATCGAGCTGTTCTCCGGTTCGCCGGACGACAACAACGCCGGTGTCTTCTTCAACGGCGCCATGGACGTGCTCAAGCCGCTCATCGACAAGGGCGACCTGATCGTCGGCTCCGGCCAGAAGGACGTCAAGCAGACCGCCATCCAGGGCTGGAAGGCCGAGGGTGCGCAGTCGCGCATGGACACCATCATGACCTCGACCTACGCCAAGGGCGACAAGACGCTGGACGGCGTCCTCTCCCCGAACGACACCCTGGCCCGCGCGATCATCACCTCGGTGAAGGCCGCCGGCAAGCCGGTCCCGGTCGTCACCGGCCAGGACTCCGAGGTTGAGTCGGTCAAGAGCATCATGGCCGGCGAGCAGTACTCCACGATCAACAAGGACACCCGCAAGCTGGTGGCCGAGACCATCAACATGGTGAAGGCGCTCCAGGGCGGCGGCGAGCCGACCATCAACGACACCAAGTCCTACAACAACGGTGTCAAGGTCGTCCCGTCCTACCTGCTCCCGCCGGTCATCGTGACCAAGGCGAACGCGGCCGAGGCCTACGCCAACGACCCGAAGCTGTCCCCGCTCACCAAGTAAGACACACCGGCAACAGCGTCGTGGGTCCCCGGAGCGCCTTTCCGGGGACCCACGCGCGTTCCAGCCAAGACACAGGCCCCGTCGGCCCGGACCCAGTCGGCCGGCGGCGGCGCCAGGAGGCGTGAAGCGTGTCCTCCTCGACCAGCCCGCAGGAGTCGGTGCGCCGGCAGAACCTGGGGGCCCTGCTCCGCTACATCCACGTCCGCGGCGCCACGTCGCGGGCCGAGCTGACGAGCCGGCTCGGCCTGAATCGCAGCACCATCGGCGCGCTCACGGCCGATCTCGCCACCGCCGGTCTGGTCGACGAGGGTGTACCGCACGAGACCGGTCGCGCCGGCCGCCCCTCGATCGTGGTGCGTCCGCGGTCGTCGCGCGTGTACGGGTACGCGCTGAGCCTGGAGCTCGACCGTCTGCGGGCCGCCCGCGTCGGGCTCGGCGGGAAGGTCCTCGACGGCCGCACCGCCGAGCGCCCGCCCGGCCCCGACCCCGCCCCGACCATCGCCGCGCTGGCCGGCTTCGTCGCCGACATGCAGCGCACCGCGCCCACCGACGCCGTGCTCGTCGGCTCCGGCCTCGCCGTGTCCACATCGGTGCGCCACCACCTCGGCTGGGCGGATGAAACGATCGAATCCGAGCTCGCACACGGCCTGGCCGCCCTCCGGCCCCGGCTCGGCCCCTCGGCCGGCCCGTTCCTGGGCGGCATCGCCGACCTCGCCGCCCTGGCCGAGCACACCCGCGGCGCCGCGACGGGCGCCGACAACGTCATCTACCTGCACGGCGACGCGGGCATCAGCGCGGGCATCATCGCCGGCGGCCGGCGCATCACCGGCTACGGCGGCCACGGCGGCGAGGTCGGCCACATGGTCGTGAACCCGTCCGGCCGGCTGTGCGGCTGCGGGTCGCGCGGCTGCTGGGAGACGGAGATCGGCGAGCGCGCCCTGCTGCACCTCGCGGGCCGCCCGGTCCCGACCCCGGGCGCGGCGGTGACGGCCGCGGTGCACGCCGCCCGGTCCGGCGACCCGGACGCGAGCGCGGCCGTGGCCCACGCGGCGGACTGGCTCGGCTTCGGCGTGGCCAACCTCGTGAACATCTTCAACCCGACGGTGGTCGTCTTCGGCGGCACACTGCGGGAGTTGTACCTGACCGGCGCCGACCACGTGCACAACCGCCTCTTCACGATGGCCCTGCCGGCGTGCCGCGCCCACGTGGCGCTGCACACCCCCCAGCTCGGCGACGACGCTCCCCTGGTCGGCGCGGCGGAGCTCGCGTTCGAGTCCCTGCTGTCGGACCCCCTTTTCGCCGGCCGCCCGTAGCCCGCTCAACCTTTCCAGCCGCTCCCGCGTGCATGCTGTGACGGCGTCCGACGGGAGGCGGCAGGCGTGCCGGGTGATGGCTTCGAGCAGTTCGTGCGGGTCCGGTACACGGAGCTGCTGCACACCGCGTACCTGCTCACGGGCTCGCCGCCCGCGGCCGAGGACCTCGTGCAGACCTGCCTGCTCAAGATCATGCCGAGGTTCGAGCGGATCGCGGAGCCGATGCCGTACCTGCGCCGGGCCATGGTCAACCAGCGCACGAGCTGGTGGCGGGCGCTGCGCCGGGAGCTGCTGAGCCCCGAGCCGCCCGACGATGCGCGGCCCGACCCCACCGGCGCGTTCGCCGAGCGCTCGGCGCTGGTCGCGGAGCTGGCCCGGCTGCCGGAGCGGATGCGGGCGGTGCTGGTGCTGCGGTACTGGGAGGACCTGTCCGAGGCCGAGACCGCCGAGGCGCTCGGCTGCTCGGTCGGGACGGTGAAGAGCCAGGCGTCGCGCGGGCTCGCGCGGCTGCGGGTGCTGCTGGAGTCGGGCGACGCGCAGAGGAGCGAGCGATGAGCACCCTGGAGGAGCGGCTCCGCGAGGAGATGGCGCGCTCGGTCGCGGGTGTTCGCCCGGCGCCGGACCCATACGGCCGCCTCCTGCGCCGCCGCCGTCGCGGTCACTGGCGCTGGGGCGGCGCGGGCATCGGGGCCGTGGTCGTCGCCGCCCTGCTCGGCACCCAGGCCCTCACGGCGAGCAGCCCGAACCCGGCGCCGAGCCCGACGCCGACCCACGCCACGTCCGGCTTCCGGCCCACGCGGCCGCTGAGCGTGTGGACCCGCCAGATGATCGCCGCGCCGACCCGCGGCGACCTCGCCGGCGACACGGACCTCGTCGAACAGCTGGGCACCGCGCTGGACGACGCGCGCACACGGCTGCGCATCCCCGCCGGGTTCGACCGGGTCAAGGTGTTGTACCTCGCCCGGGCCGGGGACGAATGGGCGTGGGGCGCGGCGTTCTACAACAGCGACGAGGCCCTGTTCCACGCGGCGTCCGGCCCGGCCGGCGAGCCTGTGCGCGAGCTCGTCACGCGCAGCCGGGTCATCTCGGGCGGCGACCTGTCGGAGTTCATGGCGGTCGGCCTGCCCGGCGACTACTCGGTCGCGTTCGCGCCGCCCGGCTGCGACCTGGAGGTCGCCGAATCGAGCACCGTGCGGCCCGGCGGCACCGTCGAGCACACCTGGGCGAGTCACGGCGGCTTCACGGTGCTGCCGGCGTCCGGCCATCTGTGGCGGGTCACCTGCGCCGGCACGGTGCGCGCGTTCGCCTACCGCACCTTCGCCGACCCGCGGCATCCGGTCACGCCACCGCCGCCGGTCGAGCGCGGCACCGCCGACGCGGAGACGACCGCCGCGGCGCTGACGAGCTGCCCGCGCGTGCCCGGCCTGGAGGTGCGCTCGTGGCGGGTGCTGTGGGGCGGTACCCCGCCGGGCGAGCGCCGGCCTACCGTCGTCATGCTGGGGATGCTCGGGGGCCTCAACGAGGGCGCTGCCGAGGTGTGCGCGGTCACCGGCACCGGCGATCCGATCCTGGTCGGCTATGTGCACGGCGAGCCGCCGCCGGCGAAGATCAAGGACTTCCCCACGGCCCGGATGACCACGGCGCTCGCCGCGTCCGACGCGCTCGTCGTGGTGCGGCTGCCGCACGACGAGGACGTGGCGCTGTCGGACCGGCTGCTCGTGGTCGCCCCGCCGGGCGCGACCCGGCTCCAGGTCGGCGGCCGCGACCGGCTGACCCTCACCGGCGGCGTGGGCGTCGTCGAGGCCCCGGTGCCGGCGAGCCTGAGCATCGAGGCGCAGGACGCGTCCGGCGCCGTCGTCGCCCGGGCCACGGTCGCGGAGCCGGTCGGCGCGCAGTGGTTCACCGTGGGCGAGCCGACGTTCTGGAACTGGGACTGACCGGTGCCTCAGCTCACGTAGTCCTCCAGCAGCGCGGGCGTGAGGCCGGCGCCGGCGATGGCGTTGAGCACGGCCAGGAAGTCGTCGACGAACGCGGGCCGGAAGTGCATGAGCACGATGTCGCCCGCCTTGACCTTCTGGCCGGCCTGGTAGCGCACGATGCCCTTGTCCGTCGTCTCCTTCCAGTAGAACGCGGCCTTCATCCCGCAGTCGTGCACCACCCGCAGGGTCGTCGCGTCCTTGTCGCCGAAGGGCGGCCGGAACAGCAGCGGCCGCCGACCGTAGAGGCGGCCCAGCTCGTCGGCGGAGCCGCAGATCTCGTGCTTCTGCACCTCGTAGGACTTGCCCTTGAGGTCGGGGTGGGAGATCGTGTGCGCCTCGATGACCGCGCCGGCCTGCTGCAGCTGGGTGAAGTAGCCGGGGTCGGACTTGATCGCGTTGATCTCCAGGAACAGCGTGACGGGCACGTGCGCGGCCTCGAGCAGCGCGAGCGCGTGCGGGTCCTTCGTCCAGCCGTCGTCCATCGTGATGAACGCGACGGGCTGGTCGGTCGGGATCGCGCTGTACCACCCCGCGGACGGGCCGGCCGGGACCGTGACCGGCTTGGGCGCGGGCGCCGGGCCGAAGTGCGGGATCCGGGCCAGCTGCGCCGAGCTGAGCCCGGATCCACCGGGCACCTCCGGCCTCGAGGCCGTCACCGAAGGACCGGGCCGCCCCTGGGCGGGTTCGCCGCCATGGGCTGCACACCCGGACGCGAGCAGTGACACGGCGACGAGGGCCAGGAGACGTGACCGCACCGCCCAAGTCTCGGGGGCGGCGCCCGGGCCGGCCTCGGTGCCGTCCCGCACCCCGGTTGCGGGTTTCCCGCAGTCAGTGGTGATGCGTGTAGTCGGGCTGGGCCGGATCGCCCGGGTGCTCGAAGCCGGGCATGAGCCGGACCCGGGCCGCGCAGCGCTCGTCCAGCCAGCGCGTGAAGTGCCGGTCGCGCGCCTCGCGCAGCAGCAGGGCGGCGATGGCGTCGCGGCACTGCGCGTAGGGCTCGTGGTGCCGGTCCCGGTTGCGGTCCCAGTAGTCGCGCACCCGCTCCTCGCCGACCGTCACGTCCGCGGTCACCGCCGCGTAGACGTCCGGGCGGGCGGCGAGAACGGCGGCCACGACCCCGCCGAGCCGCAGCGCCCTGGGCAGCGTCGGCGGCAAGGTCGGCGGCTCGGCGGGCGGGGCCGCGGGCAGGCCGAGGTCGCGCGCCTCCTGCTCCACGACGGCGGTGGCGGCCAGCAGCTGCACGAGCCACCGGCGCAGGTTGCGGCCCTCGGCCGAGCCCGGGTGGGGCAGCCGCGCCGCCAGCGGGCCGGCCCGCATGCCGGCCAGGCGCGCGTCGACGTCGGCGACCGTGATGGGCACGTCACCGACCAGGGCGGCGATCACGGCTCGACCGTCACGGTGACGGGCTCGGTGTAGAACAGCGCCCCGGCGTCGGCGATCCGGGCCAGCAACCACCAGGTGCCCGGCGGATGCCCCTCGGGCACGCGCACCGCGAACTCCACCGTGGACCCGCCCGCGTGCACGGCCGGGGTGCGGACGAGCTCCCACGTGTGCCACGGGCCGATCAGATGCACCTCGGCGTCCGGCGCGGACGTGTCGAGCCGCAGCACCGCGGTGTCGCCGCGGCGCAGGCGCAGCGCGGGCGGGGACAGGGTGCCGGACACCGCCTCGTCGACGCCGCCCGGCAGCCGGGCCACGTCGTAGACCCCGGACGGCAGCGCGGCCCGGAGGCGATGCGGGCCCGGCGCGGGATCGGCCGGCGGGGTGACCGCGATCGGGAACTCGGCGTGGCCGCCGGGCGGAAGGTCGAAGTCCAGCGACGGCGGCGAAACCGTCCAGCCGTCCGGCGGGGTCAGCTCGACGGTGCCCGTAGCCCCGGCGTCCACCAGGCTCGAGGACACCGTGACGCGATCGGGGTCCACGAAGACCGACAGCGGCATGTTCCCGATCGGCGCCGGGCCGGTGTTGTGCAGCCAATAGCGCGAGTAGGCGGCCTGCGGCGCGGCGACGGCGGCGGGCAGCGACCGGCCGACGCCGAGGAGCATCTGGCCGATCCCGGCACCATCCAATGTGGACGAGTCCAGGCGGTCGCGCTCCAGCAGGTCCACCGCGCGGGCCGACAGCACCGGGGTCGGCAGTCCGATGTGGACGTCGGCCGGGGAGCCGGCGGACTCGTAGTACCGCGCCAGGATCGACGACACCGGCCCGGGCACGCGCCCGGACGCGAGCGGGTCGCCCGCCGGCTTCAGCGCCGTGAGCACCACTGTGGACGGTGAGACGGTGACCAGCCGCTCCTCGGCGGGCGGTCCGGGCGGGGCGAGCCGGGCGTGCAGCGGGTGGTTGACGGCGTGCCCCGCGGCGACCAGCCCCGCGGCCCGCCAGTCCCCCGCGCCCGCCACGATCGCGTAGTCGAACTCGTGCGTCCAGTGCTGCTGCTGGAAGGTGGACCCGTCGGGCGCGGTGCGGCGGGGCGGGTCGATCCACACGCCGGACGGCCAGCCGGTGCAGGAGCGGATCAGCGACAGGTGCAGGGCGCCGCCGGGGTCGACGGCGAAGCCGGGCATCCCCCGGTTCACGATGCCGACGGTGTAGTCCTCCAGCTGCGGGTCCGGGTCCCCGTCCGCCGCCGGGGCCGTGATCGCGCCGGTCTGCGCCAGCTCGGCACAGACCGCGGCGACCTCGGCCGCGGCGAGGACGAGCACCGGCAGGTCGCGGGGGCCGGTCAGGTCGGCGTTCGGCGTCCACACCTCGGTCAGCGGGCGCTCGGCCGGGAGCCAGCGGCGCGGTACATCCGGGGCGTCCTCGATGCGGAAACGCACGTCGGGGAGGTTGGAGTCGACGGCGAGGGAGCCGTAGCGCGGGCCCTCGGCGCTCGAGCAGGTGGCCGTGACCCCGCGCCGGACGAGCGCCAGGGCCAGGTCGCGCGCGGCCGGCCCGCCGCCGATGATCTCGGCGACCCCGATCGCGCGGGTGTGCCCGCCGGCGCGGACCCGCGCAGTCGAGGACAGCGCGAACCAGTGCTGCGCCGGGTTGTCGAGGGTCCAGGGCGCCGGGCCGGCGTCGGTGTCGATGAGGCCGAAGCCGCGGCCGACCACCGCGTTGCCGACCTCGCTGACCGGGAGCGCGCCCGGGATCGCCGCGGGCCAGCGGACGCGGACGAGGTGGTCGGCGCCGGCGAACTCGTCGAGCCGGGTGCGCACGTCCAGGCGGGGCACGCCGCGCCACAGGGTCAGGATCTGGGTGTACCGCGCCGGCCCGACCGCCCCCGTGACCGTGACGCGCTCCCCCACCGGCCCCGCCTCGACGGTCACCGACAGCGCCGGGGCGTCCGCCGAGCCCACCGCCGGCGGCCCCTTGGGCAGCAGGTGCCACGGCCCCTCGTGCACCTCCGGGTGGGCCGGGTACTCGTCGTACACGAGCAGTTCGTTGCCGACCCGCCCCGCCGCGAGCAGCTCCCGCCCGGCGGCCAGGTCCACCATGGACGAGACGGTCCCGCCGCGCGCGGGATCGACGGTGAGGCGGAAGGCCTCGTTCTCGATGGTCAGACCTTCCCGGGCCGTCCAACCGTCCACTGTGGGCAGCTCAAAGGTCTTGTAGCCGACGCCCGGCACGTCCGTCGCGAGGAACTGCACGCCTTCGGCCCGCACGATGTCCGTGCGGGTCCACGAGGACGGGTTGAAGACCACCACCCGGCGCGGGCCGTCCCCCGAGGGCAGCCCGGCGACGAGCGCGTCCAGGGACTCGTCCAGCACCCCGGAGGCGAGGTCGTGGGCCTGGCGCCAGCCGGTGAGCAGGTCGAGGTACACCTGATCGGACTCCGAGCCCGTGATCCCGTCATGGTGCGCGCCGAAGACGAGCTGCCGCCACGCCATGTCGATCCGCTCGTGCGGGAACGCTTTTTGCAAAACGCCGAGTGCCGCCAGGGTCGCGAACATCTCGGCGTCGGTCAGCAGCGCCTCGGTGTGCCGCTGCGCCTGCTTGGTGTCGATGAACGACACGTCCTTGCCGGTGTAGATCGGGTTCATGTCCCGGGTCTGCGGCGAGAACCCGCTCGCCTGCGCACGCACGGCCGCGAAGAACTCGCGCGGCAGCCCGCACACGAACCGCGGCCAGGTGTAGCGGGCGTTCCAGTCGCGGTGGATGTCGACGACCCACTTCGCCGGCGGGCTGTAGTCGGTGCCGACCGGCAGCAGGATGTTGCGGGTGCGGGCGACCTTCTTCAGCAGCAGGAAGAGCCGGTAGATGTTGTCCTCGGCGGCCTGCAGCGTCGGCTGCCCGTCGATGTGCCAGCCGGCCGAGTAGTGGGCGGGCATGTAGTGGGTGAGCACGCCGAGCCCGTTCGGCGACAGCCACTCGAACTCGGCGTCGAACTGCATGGTCGACGGGTCGCCCCAGCCGCGCTCGCCCGGCGTGTACGTGGTCAGCATCGGGCCCCACTGGTGGAACGGCCCGCGCGCCCACGACGAGGAGTCCAGGCCCGCGGCGGCGGCCAGGCCCGGGAAGTTCGGGTCGTGGCCGAACGCGTCGAGCTGCCAGGCGGTGCGCGGGTCGCCGCCGACGACGTCGCGCTGGAAGCCGATGCCGTAGCGGAAGTTGCGGATCGTGGTCTCGGCCAGGGTCAGGTTGGTGTTCGGCTCGTTGTAGGTGCCGCCGACCAGCTCCAGCCGGCCCTCGGCGAGCAGGCGCCGGATGTAGGCGCGGTCCTGCGGGAACGCGTCCCAGTAGGGCTTGAGGTAGTCCAGCTCGGCCAGGACGAACTTGTATTCGGGGTGCAGGCGCGCGGTTTCCAGATGCAACCGAACGAGTTCGAAGCCGGTGCGCTGGAAGTCGCCGCGGAACTCCCCACCCAGCAGACCCGGCTGATCCCAGGTGGCCGTGTATGCGGCCTGGGTGTTCCACCACACCGGGTCGTAATGGAAGTGCGAGACCATCCAGACGGTCCAGCCGGGCTCGGCCACCACCAGATCGGCGTGGCCGGTCGCACCGCCCGCCTCGACCGTGATGGGGATGACCGTCCCCGGTGGGGCGTCGACGCTGACCGGCACCTCCCCCGTGCCCTCCCCGAAGACGCCGTCGCCGCGGACGGTCGCCGGGCCGTCGGCGTCGGACACCCGCACGACCTGGCGGTCGCCGATGAACAGCTCGGTGGACTCGATGCGCATGCTGTGCCTATCCCTTCACCGCACCGGTGAGGCTGAACGCCCCGCCGAACACCCTCGACAACACCGAGTACATCAGCACGACCGATGCCGAACGGCATCGAGGACGTGGCGAACCCGTTCTGGTCCGGCATCACCCGCGGCGCCGAGGACGTGGCCCGGCGACACCGGCACATGCTCGTGGTGGGCAGCACCCGGCAGAGCTTCGACACCGAGCGGGAGCTGCTGCACGACCTGGTGCCGCGGCGGCGGGTCGACGGGCTGCTCGTGGTGCCGACCTCCCATTCGCAGCGCGCGCCGCACGACGAGCTCGCCGGCTGGGCGCCGATCGTGTTCATCGACCGCGTGCCCGGGCGGGTCGCGGCCGACTCCGTCGTGCTGGACAACCGCGGCGGCGCCCGGATGGCCGTGGGACGGCTGCTGCGGCTGGGGTACCGCCGCATCGCCTACATCGGCGGCGACCCCTCGGTCGGCACGGGCGCGCGGCGGCTGGCCGGCCAACTCTGGTTAATCTTCTATATGTCTATGTATCATTGCCGAGCCCTCAACTAGCCGCGCCACAGTGTGGTGGCGGGGTGTGCCGTGCCCGCACGCCGAGAGGACATCGTGGCAATGACCGAAGTACCCGCGCAAACGCTGCCGTGCGCCCACCGCCGGGCCCTGCTCGCCGGTCTCGGCGGCCTGAGCGCCGCCGCCCTGCTGGCCGCCTGCGGCGACAGTGACGCCACCGCGAAGGCGCCGGCCGCGGCACCGCCGGCCCCGGCCGAGTCGTCCGCCCCTGCGAAGACCACGGTCGGGGACACCGCCCAGGTGCCCGTCGGCGGTGGCATCGTCGCCAACGGCGTGCTGATCACGCAGCCGGTGAGTGGAACTTTCAAGGTGTTCGACGCCGCCTGCCCCCACAAGGGAATCCTGGTGACCGCGCCGCAGAACGGCATCGCGGTCTGCCCCGCGCACCAGTCGAAGTTCAGCATCACCGACGGCTCGAAGATCGACGGCCCGACCCCGACGGGCCTGAAGCTGCTCAAGAGCGAGGTCGACGGGACCTCGATCGTGCGTCTGCCCGACTGACCGGGCGACGGCGGCGGCCCCCGCCCGGGCCGCCGCCGTCAGTCCGCCGCTGTCAGTGCGCCGCGACCCGCCCGGCGGGGGCCTGGCCCAGCGTCGTGAGCTCCTCGGCCGGGACCGGGCGGCCGTAAAGATAGCCCTGCGCGTACTGGTAGCCGAGCCGGCGCAGCGCCTGCGCCTGGGCCTCGGTCTCGACGCCCTCGGCGACCGCGCGCAGCCGCAGCCCGTCCGCGATGCCGATGAGCGCCTCGGCGATGACCGAGCGGGCGCCGGCCTCGGTCACGTTGTCCACGAAGGACTTGTCCACCTTGAGCACGTCGACCGGGCAGGTGCGCAGCAGGCCCAGCGAGGAGTGCCCGGTGCCGAAGTCGTCGAGGGCGACCTGCACCCCCAGCCGCTTCACCTCGTGCAGCTCGTCCAGCGCGGAGCCGCCGTCGAACACCGCCGTCTCGGTGACCTCGACCATGAGGCACGCCGGCGGCAGGCCCGCGGCGCGCAGCTCGTCGCGCAGGCGCCCGGCGAACCCGGACTCGCGCAGCTGGCGGGGGGAGACGTTGACGGAGACGTACCGCAGCGCCTCCGGCCCGAGCTCGCGCCGCCAGCGGGCCGCCTGCCGGCACGCCTCGGCCAGCACCCACTGCCCGACGGGCACGATCATGCCGGTGCGCTCGGCGGCCGGGATGAACAGGTCCGGCCGGATCAGGCCGCGCTCGGGGTGCACCCACCGCACCAGCGCCTCCACGCCGACCGGGCAGCCGTCGTCGAGACGCACGATGGGCTGGTAGAACACGCGCAGCTGGCCGGTGTCCAGGGCGGTGCGCAGCTCGGCCGCGATCCGGGCCTGCTCGGCGCCGCGCTGGTCCATCGCCGGGTCGTAGGCGACCTGCCGGCCCTTGCCCTGCACCTTGGCCGCGTACATGGCCACGTCCGCGCGCCGCAGCAGCTCCCCCGCCGTGGTGCCCGGGCCGCCGACCGCGACCCCGATGCTGGCCTCGACCACGAGGGCGTGCCCGGACGCGTCGAGCGGGCGGCGCAACCCGGTGGCGAGGTTGCCGAGGAACCGCAGCGCCGCGGGCTCGTCGGCGGCCGGGAACACCAGCGCGTACTCGTCGCCGCCGAGCCGGGCCACGAGCGACCCGGGGTCGACCAGCTCATCGAGCCGCCCGGCCACCGCGCGCAGCAGGGCGTCGCCGGCCCCGTGCCCGAGGTCGTCGTTGATCGCCTTGAAGTCGTCGATGTCCACGAGCGCGACCGCGATCCGCGCCTGCTCGGTCAGCGCGCCGGCCACGTGCTGGCTGAGCAGGCGCCGGTTGGCCAGCCCGGTGAGCGAGTCGTGGGTGGCCTGCCAGGCGAGCGTCTGCACGAGCCCGGTGTTGTCGCGCAGCACGGTCAGCTGCCGCGAGGCCACGAGCACCAGCAGCACGACGGTGCCGGCGGCGACGCCGAGGATGTCCCCGCCGCGCATCCAGGCGTCGGCGAGCAGGAGCACGCAGGTGGCGGAGACGGCCGTGTAGGACACGAATCCCGGCCGCTCCCGCCGCGCCGGCGTCGGCGGGGTCGCCCGGGCGGCGCGCCGCTGCCGGTCCGCGGCCAGCCCCAGCACGAGGCACGTGACGGGCAGGATGATGGGCGTGCCGTTGAGGTAGGGCCGCGACTGCAGCAGCGGCGCCAGGGACCCGCCGAGCGCCCCGACCCCGCCGGCCGAGGCGAGCAGGTACAGCGCCCGCCGGTCCAGCGGCCCGGTCCCGGTGAACGCGATCTTCACGAACGCGAAGACGCACACGGCCGCGCAGGCCAGCAGCGACATCACGGCCCGCGCCCCCGTCGCGTTGCCGCCGGACCACGCCTGCCAGTCGCTGAGCAGGAAGTGCCACGCGAAGGTCATGACGGCGACCAGGACGGTGGCCGAGTCGAGCCCGAAGCGCAGCCACTCCCCGCGGGTCCGCCGCGCCCCGGGGATGCGCAGCATCGCCCACAGCAGCACCGCCAGCCCCGCGACGTAGATCCCCGCGGTCAGCGGCCCGACGTGCTGCGGCTGCACGATCCCGCGCAGCATGTCGACGCCGTTGCTGATCCCGCCGAGCCCGATGAAGGTCATCGCGATCGCGACGTGCCGCCAGAACCGGGCCGCCCCGGGCGCGATCCCGTCCGCGGCGGCGGCCCCCAGGCAGCCCGCCACGGCGAGCCCGACCGCGAGCGGCACCGCCACCCAGCTGACCAGCTCCGGCGTCGGGTGCAGCAGCCCGACCCCGAACCAGATCTCGGCCACGACCGCGAGCGCCCCGGCCGCGATGAGCAGCCGCGTCGGTCGCCAGGTCGCCACCCTCTCCACGCCGCCGAGATCGGCACCGCGCCGCCGTTCATGAACATTCCCGCCCTATGGCCCCCGAATCCGCGTAGCGTTGACAATGCGGGAGTCGGTTCGGCCGGGCCCGAACGGTCGCGCCGCTAGTTTTCCCGGCATGGAACTCGTGAACGTCATCGACGCCGCCGTCGACGAGGTGCTGCGCACGGCCGCGGCGTGGCTCGGGTGGGACGGGCGCCCCGTGCGCTTCGACGGCAACGCGTGGACGCCGCACAAGTCGCTGCGGCGGGTCACCGACCACCTCATCGACCACCTCGCCGAGATCGAGTGCCGCCTCGCCGGGCTGGATCCGCTCCCCGACCACTGGCACGGCCGCGCCGTCACCACGCACGCGGACTTCGCGCGGTTCACCGAGACCGACCTCGAGGAGGCCACCAGCCGGCTGACGAGGCTCGCCGTCTCGTACCGGGCCCGCCTGCACGGCCTGCCGGAGGCGACGCTGGACGAGCGGCCCGGCCCGGACACGTGGACCCTGCGCGAGGTCGTCCACCACGTCGCCGGGGTGACCTACTATGCGCGAGCGATGGCGGGCGATGCATGATGGTCGCCTAGGATCGGACGCATGGTGACGGCCAAGCCGGCGGCCGGCGGCGGTCGCTGGGTGGAGATCTCCCCGGAGCGCCTTCGGGGCTGGCTGGACGGCTTCTACGGCCGGCATCAGGGCGCCGACGAGGATGGTCTGACCCTGACCGGCACGAGCAACGGCGACAAGGCGACCCTGCACCCGCCCCCCGGCCTGGACGCGGCCGAGGACATCGACGCGCTGCTGCGAGGGGTCGCCTCCCCGCCCCGCATCGGGCTCCTCCTGGCCCGCAAGGGCGCGATGGCGGCCGGGATCGCCGACGGTACGGCCATCACGTCCTCGAAGGTCGAGCGGTTCCACGTCCACGGGCGCACCGCCGCCGGCGGCTGGTCCCAGCAGCGCTACGCGCGCCGGCGCGACAACCAGTCCGACGCGGTCGCCGGCAAGTTCGCGGACATCGCCGAGCGGGTGCTGCTGCCCGAGGTCGCGAGCCTCGCCGCGCTCGTCTGCGGCGGCGACCGCGGGATGGTCGACGCGATCCTGGCCGACCGGCGCCTCGCCGCCCTGGCCGCGCTGCGCCACCCGCACCTGCTCGAGGTCGCCGAGCCGCGCCTGACCGTCCTGGAGGAGGCCGCGGTCACGGCCCGCAAGGTGCGCATCCACCTGGTGCCGTAGACGAACGGGCCGCCCGGCGGGATGCCGGGCGGCCCGTTTGCGGTGCGGTCCTACGGGAAGTTGATCACGTTGTGCGGGACGACCGCGCTCGGCAGGGCGGCATCACCGGTGTCGTTGATGACGTGGGTGATGGAGCCCTTGCCCAGGGAGACGGTCAGGATGTTGTGGAACTTGACGTTGGCGTTGACCGGCGTCTCGTAGGAGTGGTACGCGGCGATGGATTCGTCGCTGGTGAAGACGCAGTAGCTGCCCATGCCCCACGCCTCGTGCGAGGTGACATTGTTGGCGACCTTGTAGGCGGCGTAGCCGGTGATCCCGTCGTGGGACCAGGCGGCGGCCGACGGCGGGTCGTAGGGCAGCTCGTTCTGGAAGAAGATGGTCTTGCCGCCGTTGCCGTTCCAGATGACGTTGTACTTCTCGAAGTGCTCGACGAACAGGCCGTAGGCGGTCACGTTCTGGCCGTTGACGATGAGCCCGGTGTCGGAGGGGTTGGAGGTCCAGCCCGCTCCGGCGCCGTGGTCGGCGCGCCAGGCCCAGATGTGGTCGATGATCGTGTTGTTGTTGTTCACGATCAGCGCGTTGGTGACCTTGGCCGCGCCCGCGCCGCCGACGCGCAGGAACACGTCGGAGATCAGGTTCGGGGCACCGGCGTGGTTGCCCGTCGCGCCGTTCGGGCCGACCTGCAGCAGCGCCGGGGAGTTCGTCGGGCCGGCGTCGAAGAGCAGGCTGGCGATCTTGACGCC
>NZ_JBEPEH010000057.1:0-80565 GCF_040300725.1 Dactylosporangium sp. NPDC000244 | reverse complement strand
GACGGGCTGGTGTTCCCGGGAGTGCGCACGACGCGGTTGCGGGTGTCGCACGCGTTCCATTCGCCGCTCATGGAGCCGATGACCGCCGCGTTCGCCGAGGTGCTGCGGTCCGTGGAGTGGCGGCCGGCGCAGATTCCGATTGTGTCGAACGTGACCGGCGAGTTGATGACCGAGTTCGACGCGGACTACTGGGTTCGGCATGTCCTGGCGACGGTGCAGTTCTACCCGACGCTGGAGTTCTTGCATGGGCGGGGGGTGCGGACGTTCCTTGAGGTCGGGCCGGGTGGTGCGCTCAGTGCGCTGGGGCCGGATTGTGTCGAGGATGCCGCGTTCATTCCGCTGCTGCGGTCCGGTCAGGCGGAGCCTCGGGCGCTGCTGAACGGGCTTGCCCAGGCCCATGTTCGCGGGACGGGGATCGACTTCGCGGCCTACCATCGTGGTGCTGCCGTGCCGGTGCCGACGTATGCGTTCCAGCACCAGCACTACTGGCTCAAGGAGCCCGCGGGCGACGGGCCGCGGTGGCGGTACCGGGTTGCGTGGGAGCCGCTGGCCGACGTGCGGCCCTCGCCGCCGGGGCGCGTGGTCGTGTTGGTGCCGCCCGGGCTCGGGGACCTCGTCTCGCTGCCCGACGCCGAGGTGGTCGAGGGCGGCGTCGCCGAGCTCGTGCAGCTGGTGCAGAAGCTCGACTCGTCGGCCCGGCTCTGGTGCGTGACCCGGGGCGCGGTGCAGGTCGAGGCCGATGACGTGGTCGACCCGGTGCAGGCCCAGGTGTGGGGCGCCGGTCGGGTCGTCGCGCTCGAACATCCGCAGCTCTGGGGCGGCCTCGTCGACGTGGCCGAGGGGGCCGCGGTGGTCCTGCCGTCCGGCGAGGACCAGGTCGCGGTCCGCGCCTCCGGGGTCTACGGACGGCGGGTCGTCCGCGCCGAGGACGACCGCGAATGGGCGCCCGAGGGCACCGTCCTCATCACCGGCGGGACCGGCTCGCTCGGGATGCGGGTGGCTCGGTGGGCCGCGCGGTCGGGGGCGTCCCGGATCGTGCTGGCCAGCCGGCGCGGCGGCTCCGTCGCCGAGGACCTGGGCGTGCCGGTCGAGGTCGTCGCGCTCGACGTGACCGACCGGGATGCGCTGCGGGAGCTGCGGTCCCGGTACGACGACCTCGGGGCGCCGGTCCGCGTCGTCGTGCATGCGGCCGGGGCCGGGCAGGGCACGCCGCTCGCCGAGATGACCGCCGACGAGGTCGAGCGGGTCATGCGGGCCAAGGCCGACGGGGCGACGAACCTCGACGCCGTCTTCGGGGACGTCTCCGCGTTCGTGATGTTCTCCTCCATCGCCGGGATCTGGGGCAGCGGCGGGCAGGCGGCCTACGCCGCGGCCAACGCCCACCTCGACGCACTCGCCGCCCGGCGGCGGTCCCGCGGGCTCGCCGCCTCCGCGATCGCCTGGGGCCCGTGGGCCGACGGTGGCATGGCGGACGAGGACGCGCTGCGGCTGCGCGGACTGCCGGCCATGGACCCGGATCTCGCCATCGCCGCGCTGGCCGCCACCGCGCCCGACCGCGACGCCATCGTCGCCGATGTCGACTGGGGGCGGTTCCTGCCGACGTTCACCAGCCGGCGCGGCAGCTCGCTGTTCGCCGCGTTCGCCGAGGCGCCAGAGGAACGGCCGGCCACCGCGGGCCCGGACCCGTCGGCCGAGCTGCGCGGGCGGCTGGCCGAGGCGAACGCGGGCGATCAGGAACGGATGCTGCTCGAGCTGGTGCGCGACGAGGCCGCGCGGGTGCTCGGCCACGCCACGGCCGAGGCCGTCAAGCCGCGGCGAGGCTTCACGGAGCTGGGGTTCGACTCGCTGCTGGCGGTACAGATGCGGGATCGAATGAAGGCGAGGACGGGCCTTCGGCTGCCGACGACCCTGGTCTTCGACTATCCGACGCCGGCCGACCTCGCCCGGCACCTCGGGACGCAGCTCGTGGCCGACACCGGACCCAGAACCGTGGCCGAGGCGATCGCCCAGCTGGAGCGGATGCTGGCCCGGCAGCCGCTCGACGCGCGGGCCGATGCCGAGCTGGTGCAGCGGCTCAGCACGCTCGCCGCCGTGGCCGCACCGGCCCCCGAAGCCGACGCCTCCGTGGCCCTGGAATCGGCCAGCGCCGACGAGATTCTCGACCTCATCCAGCGCGAGTTCGGCAAGTCCTGACGGCCGTTCCGGCAGGGCTTCCGGCAGGGCTTCCGGCAGGGGCTCCTGAGGGGTGCCTAGGGGTTGGGGCCGTTGATCGGCGCTCAGTAGGGTCACGTTGACCAGGCGTCCCATCGGTGGTCGCAAGCCATGACGCGCGGGCGCGGGACACACATGACGTCTGCATATTCTCGGAGTGGGTGCGTCCATGGCTGATGACGAGAAGCTTCTCGAGAATCTCAGGTGGGTCACCGGCGAGCTTCGGCAGGCGCGCACCCGCGTGCGCGAGCTCGAGGCCGAGGCCCACGAGCCGATCGCCATCGTCGGCATGGGATGCCGCTACCCGGGCGGGATCGAGACGCCCGAGCAGCTGTGGGACTTCGTCGCGGCCGGCGCCGACGCGGTGGGGCCGTTCCCGGACGACCGCGGCTGGGACCTGGCGGCGCTGTACGACCCGGACCCCGACCACGCCGGCACCTCCTACGCGAACCAGGGCGCGTTCCTGCACGGCGCCGGGGACTTCGACGCCACCCTGTTCGGCATCTCCCGGCGCGAGGCCCTCGCCATGGACCCGCAGCAGCGGCTGCTGCTGGAGGTCTCGTGGGAGGCCTTCGAACGCGCCGGGATCGACGTGTCGAGCCTGCACCGCAGCCGTACCGGCGTCTTCGTCGGCACGGCCGGCCAGGACTACGCCACCGTGCTGCGCAACCCGCCCGAGGGTGTCGAGGGCTACGTCCTCACCGGCACCGCCGCCAGCGTCATCTCGGGCCGGCTGGCGTACACCTTCGGCTTCGAGGGCCCCGCCGTCACCATCGACACCGCCTGCTCGTCGTCGCTGGTCGCCCTGCACCTGGCGAGCCAGGCGCTGCGCCGCAACGAGTGCTCGCTCGCGATCGCCGGCGGCGTCACCGTGCTCGCCACCCCGGGCGCCTTCGTGGAGTTCTCCCGCCAGCGCGGCCTCGCCGCCGATGGGCGCTGCAAGTCCTTCGCGGCCGCGGCCGACGGCACCGGCTGGGCCGAGGGCGCCGGCGTCCTCGTCCTCGAGCGCCTGCGCGACGCCCAGCGGCTCGGCCACCCGATCCTCGCCGTCGTGCGCGGCTCCGCCGTGAACCAGGACGGCGCCAGCAGCGGGCTCACCGCCCCGAACGGCCCGTCGCAGCAGCGCGTCATCCAGCAGGCCCTCGCCGACGCCCGGCTCACGACCGCGGACGTCGACGCCGTCGAGGCGCACGGCACCGGCACCCGCCTCGGCGACCCCATCGAGGCGCAGGCGCTGCTGGCCACCTACGGGCAGGACCGGGACCGTCCACTGTGGCTCGGCTCGGTCAAGTCGAACATCGGGCACACGCAGGCCGCGGCCGGGGTCGCGGGCGTCATCAAGATGGTCCAGGCGCTGCACCACGGGGTGCTGCCCCGGACCCTGCACGCGGCCGAGCCGACGCCGCACGTGGACTGGGACGCGGGGGCGGTGTCGCTGCTCAACGCGGACGTGCCGTGGCCCGCGGCGGAGCGGCCGCGCCGGGCCGGGGTGTCGTCGTTCGGCATGAGCGGTACCAACGCGCACGCCATCATCGAGGAGCCGCCCTCAATCGAGCCCGGTGAGGCGGCCCCGGCCGCATCCCTGCCGGTGACGCCGGTCGTGCTCTCCGGCGCGGACGAGCGGGCCCTCGCCGGGCAGGCCGCGCGCTGGGCCGGCTGGCTCCGGGACGCTCCGGCGGTGGCGCTCGCGGACATCGGATGGTCCTCGGTCGCGTCGCGGTCGGCGCTCGACCACCGCGCCGTGGTCCTGGCCTCCGACCGCGACGGGCTGCTGGCCGGCTTGTCCGACCTCACCGGCGCGGTGGTCGGCCTCGCGACCCCGCAGCGCCGGGTCGGTGTGCTGTTCTCGGGCCAGGGCGCCCAGCGGGCCGGCATGGGTTCCACGCTCGACTTCCCGGTGTTCAACCGGGTCTATGCCGAGGTGTGTGCGCATTTCGGTGAGCTGCCGGATGAGCGGATCGACGAGACCGAGGTCACGCAGCCGGCGTTGTTCGCGATCGAGGTGGCCCTTTACGAGCAGTTGAGGGCGTGGGGCCTCAACCCGGCGGTCGTTGGCGGTCATTCGATCGGCGAGCTGGTAGCGGCCTACGTGGCCGGGGTGTGGTCGCTGGAAGACGCGTGCAAGGTGGTCGCGGCCCGGGCTCGGTTGATGCAGGCCTTGCCGGTCGGCGGGGGAATGCTGGCGGTCGGCGCTCCGGTCGAAGATGTGCCTGAGGGCGTGTCGGTGGCGGCGATCAATGGGCCGAATTCGTGGGTCCTGTCGGGGCCGGCCGATCTTCTGCCCGAGTTCCCTGGGGTCCGGACGAGCCGGCTGCGGGTTTCGCATGCGTTCCACAGCGCGTTGATGGAGCCGATGCTGGACGAGTTCCGCGCGGTCCTCGACACCGTCACGTTCAACGCGCCGCAGATTCCGATCGTTTCCAACGTCACCGGTGGGCTGATCGCCGAGTTCGACGCCGACTACTGGGTGCGGCATGTTCGCGGCACGGTGTTGTTTGCCGACAACGTGGCCGCCATGCGTGCCGAGGGCGTTGACACCTTCGTTGAGGTCGGGCCGGACGCGATTCTCGCGCCGCATCTGCCGTCCGATGACGCGGTGGTGGTCGCCTCGCTGCGGCGCGACCGCGACGAGGCCGAGTCGCTGCTGCGGGCCGTCTCCGGGCTGTTCGTCGCCGGGGTCGACATCGACTGGAGCGCGGTCCTCGGCGGCGGGCGGAAGATCGACCTGCCGACCTACGCGTTCCAGCGCGAGCGCTACTGGCTGGAGAACACGGCCGTCCGGAACCTCTCCGGCGCCGGTCACCCGCTGCTCGACTCGGTCATCCGGCTCGCCGGCGACGACGTCGTCCTCGCGACCGGCCGGCTCTCGCTCGCCGCCCAGCCCTGGCTCGGCGACCACGTGGTCGGCGGGGCCGTGGTCGTGCCCGGCACGGCGCTGGTCGAGATGGTGGTGCGGGCCGGCGACGAGGTCGGCGCGGGCGCCCTCAGCGAGCTGACCCTCCTCAACCCCCTGGTCCTGCCGCCGGCCGGGGGCGTGACCGTGCAGATCCAGGTGGGCGAGACCGTCACGGTGTACTCCCGCCAGGACGACGACCCCGACTGGACCCGCCACGCCGAGGGCACGTTCGGCGGCGCGGACACCCCCGCCCCCACGCTCACGTGGCCCCCGGCGGCCGCCGCCGAGGTGCCCGTCGACGACTGGTACTCGCACACGGCCGTTTCGTACGGCCCGGCGTTCCAGGGCCTGCGCCGCCTCTGGCGCGGCGACGGCGAGGTCTACGCCGAGGTCGCCCTGAGCGGCCCGGCCGCCGATACGGCGGGCGCGTTCGCGGTGCACCCGGCGCTGCTCGACGCGGCCCTGCACCCGGTCGGCCTGCTCGACCCCGCGGCCGGGTTGCCGTTCGTGTTCGGCGGGGTCCGTGTGCACGCCACCGGTGCTACGGCGCTGCGGGTGCGGGTCCGCGGTGACGCCGGGTCCGGGTTCGAGGTCGTCGCGGCCGACGAGTCCGGCCAGCCGGTCGTGTCCATCGACCGCGTCGTGCTGCGCGAGGTCGCCGCCGGCCCGGTCCGCGACCGGGCCGCGTCCCGCTGGCTGTTCGAGCTGGACTGGCGGCCCCGCGAGGTCGGCCCGGCCGAGCTTCCCGCCGACGTCGACGTGTGGCGGATGGCCCCCGGGACCTCGATGGACCTGGTGCTGGAGCGGGTGCGGGAGACGCTGGCCGGCTCGGGCCGCCTGGTCGTGGTGACCGAGGGCGCGGTCGGCCGGATCACGGACCTCGACGCCGCGTCGGCGTGGGGGCTGGTGCGCTCGGCGTCCTCCGAGCATCCCGGACGCTTCACGCTGGTCGACGGCGACGCGGCACCGGAACTGCTGGGCGGCCTGATCGCGACCGGGATCGGTGAGGCGGCGGTCCGGGACGGCTCGGTACTGGTGCCGAGCCTGACGCGAGCCGCGGGCCTGGAGACGCCGGACGGTCTCTGGCGGCTCGAGAACCGGGGCACCGGCACGGTCGAGGGCGTGGACCTCGTCGGCTACTCGCGCGCCGAGCTCGGCCCGGACGAGGTGCGGGTCGAGGTCCGCGCCGCCGGGCTCAACTTCCGTGACGCGCTCATCGCCCTCGGCATGTACCCGGACCCGGCCGCGACGATGGGCAGCGAGGCCGCCGGCGTGGTGGTCGAGGTCGGCTCGGACGTCACCGGCCTGGCCGTCGGCGACCGGGTCATGGGCGTGTTCGACGCGGCGATCGGGCCGGAGGCGGTCGCGGACCGCAACCGCGTGGCCCGCTTCCCGGACGGCTGGACGTTCGCGCAGGCGGCGTCGGTACCGGTCGTCTTCCTCACGGCCTACTACGGTCTGCGGGACGTGGCGGCCCTGGCACCCGGCGAGTCGGTGCTCATCCACTCCGGGGCCGGTGGCGTGGGGATGGCCGCGATCCAGCTGGCGCATCACTGGGGTGCGACGGTGTACGCCACCGCGAGTCCCGCGAAGTGGCCCACGGTTGTCGGTCTGGGTGTGGACGAGTCGAGGCTGGCGTCGTCGCGCACGACGGAGTTCGAGGCGAAGTTCGCGCCGGGTGTCGATGTCGTCCTGAACGCGCTGACGGGCGAGTTCATCGACGCGTCCCTGCGGCTGCTGCCGCCGGGCGGTCGGTTCGTGGAGCTGGGCAAGGCCGACCTGCGCGACCCGGAAGGCCTCGCCTACACGGCCTTCGACCTCGGCGACGTCCCGGGACCACGCATCCGGGAAATGCTGACCGAGCTCGTCACCCTCTTCGAGCGGGGCGTGCTGGAGCCGCTGCCGATCCAGGCCTTCGAGGTCCACAAGGCCCCCGACGCCCTGCGGATGCTGTCCCAGGCCAGGCACATCGGCAAGGTCGTGCTGACCCTGCCCCGCCGCTGGGACCCGGACGGCACGGTGCTGATCACCGGCGGCGGGACCATCGCCGGCGTCATCGCCCGGCACCTGCTGGACAGCGGGACGGTCGCCCGGGTGGTGCAGGCCTCGCGGCACGGCGAGGTCGTGTGCGACGTGCGCGACCGCGACGCGGTGTTCGCGCTCGTCGAGTCGATCCCGGACCTGACCGCCGTCGTGCACACGGCCGGCGTGCTCGCCGACACCCTGGTCGAGTCCATGACCGCCGACGACCTCGACACGGTCGCCGGACCCAAGGTCGACGGCGCCCGGCACCTCCACGAGGCCACCGCGGGCCGCGACCTGGCCGGGTTCGTCCTCTTCTCCTCCCTCGCCGCCACCATCGGCAGCCCCGGCCAGGGCAACTACGCGGCCGCCAACGCTTACCTCGACGCCCTCGCCCAGCTCCGCCACCAACAGGGCCTCCCCGCGACCAGCCTCGCCTGGGGCATGTGGGCCCAGACCGGCGGCATGAGCTCCGGCCTCGACGCCGGCGCGCAGGGACGCCTCTCGGCCGGCGGCATGGTCCCGCTGGAGGCCGACCAGGGCGCGGCCCTCTTCGCCGCCGCCGTGCGCTCCGGCCGGCCGTTGCTGATCCCCGCCCGGCTGGAGGCCCCGCGCCCCGGCGCGACGGTCCCCCCGATGCTGCGCGACGTGTTCGGTACCGCCCGCCCCCGCGCCCAGGCCGCCCCGGCGACGACCACGACGCTGACCGACCGCCTCACCGGACTCGCCCCCGCCGACGCCCAGCGGCTCGTCGTCGACACCGTCTGCGCCCAGTCCGCCCTGGTCCTCGGCCACGGCGGCGGCACCGCGATCGCGGCCACCCGGGCCTTCAAGGACCTCGGCTTCGACTCCCTCACCTCGGTCGAGCTGCGCAACCGCCTCGCGACGCTGACCGGCGTGCGGCTGCCGGCCACCCTCGTCTTCGACCACCCCACCCCGAACCGGCTCGCCGCGCACCTCCTGCGCGAGCTCGACCTGACCACCGCCGACGCGCTCCCGGCGGCCCCGGCCCCGGCCGCGGCCCCCGCGGACGGCCCGATCGTCGTCATCGGCATGGCGTGCCGCTTCCCGGGCGGCGTCACCACCCCGGACGAGCTGTGGAACCTCGTGCGCGACGGCGTGGACGCCATCGACGGGTTCCCGGTGGACCGGGGCTGGGACCTCGACCGGCTCGGGGACGCCTCCCACACGCGGCGGGGCGGGTTCCTGCGGGACGCGGCCCTGTTCGACCACGCGTTCTTCGGCATCAGCCCGCGCGAGGCCCTGGCGATGGACCCGCAGCAGCGGCTCCTGCTGGAGACCACGTGGGAGGCGTTCGAGAACGCCGGCATCGACCCCGCCACCCAGGCGGGCCGCCCGACGGGCGCGTTCATCGGCGCGGCCTCCTCGAACTACGCCGCCGGAGCCGAGCAGACCGCCCTCGACGGGCACCTGCTCACCGGTACCGCCGGCAGCGTCGCCAGCGGCCGCCTCTCCTACGTGTTCGGGCTCGAAGGACCGGCCGTCACCGTCGACACCGCGTGCTCCTCCTCGCTCGTCGCCCTGCACCTCGCCGCCCAGTCGCTGCGGCAGGGGGAGTGCACCCTGGCCGTCGCGGCCGGAGCGGCGATCATGGCCACGCCCGGCATGTTCACCGAGTTCTCCCGCCAGGGCGGCCTGTCCACCGACGGCCGGTGCAAGTCGTTCGCTGGCGCCGCGGACGGGACGGGCTGGGCCGAGGGCGTCGGCGTGCTCCTCGTCGAGCGCCTCTCGGACGCGCGGCGGCTCGGGCACCCGATCCTCGCCGTCGTCGCCGGCTCCGCGGTGAACCAGGACGGCGCCTCCAACGGGCTCACCGCCCCGAACGGACCGTCGCAGCAGCGCGTCATCCGCCAGGCCCTCGCCGGCGCCGGGCTCAAACCGTCCGATGTGGACGCCGTCGAGGCCCACGGCACCGGCACGGTGCTCGGCGACCCGATCGAGGCCCAGGCCGTCCTCGCCACCTACGGCCAGGACCGCCCCGGCGACCGCCCGCTGTGGCTCGGCTCGATCAAGTCGAACATCGGGCACGCCCAGGCCGCCGCCGGGGTCGCCGGCATCATCAAGATGATCCAGGCCATGCGCCACGGCGTGCTCCCGCGGACCCTGCACGTCGACGAGCCCACGCCCCACGTCGACTGGACCGCCGGCGCCGTCGCGCTGCTCACCGAGCCGCAGGCGTGGCCCTCGTCGGACCGGCCCCGCCGGGCCGGGGTCTCGTCGTTCGGGATCAGCGGCACCAACGCCCACGTGATCCTCGAGGAGCCGCCCGCCGCCGTCGCCCCGGCGCCGGAGCCGTCCCCGGTCGGGCTGGTGCCGTCGGTCGTCCCGCTGCCCGTCTCCGGCCGCGGCGAGGCCGCGCTACGCGCCCAGGCCGCCCGGCTGCACACGGCCCTCACCGGCGAGCCCGGACTCGGACTCCTCGACCTCGGCCACTCGCTCGCCGCGACGCGCGCCCGGCACTCGCACCGGTCCGCGCTCGTCGTGCGGACCCGGGACGAGGCCGTCGACGCGCTCGCCCGGCTGGCGGGGGAGCCGGCCGCCGCCGAGTCCGCCGAGGACCCGGGGCCGATCGTCTTCGTGTTCCCGGGCCAGGGCTCGCAGTGGGAGGGCATGGCCGTCGACCTGCTCGACGCCTCGCCGGTCTTCCGGGACCGCCTGCACGCGTGCGCCGCGGCCCTCGCCCCGCACGTCGACTGGGTGCTCGAGGACGTGCTGCGCGGCCGTCCCGGAGCGGCGTCCCTCGACCGGGTCGACGTCGTCCAGCCGGCCCTGTTCGCGGTGATGGTTTCCCTCGCCGAGCTCTGGCGGGCCTGCGGGGTCCGGCCGGACGTCGTCGTCGGGCACTCGCAGGGCGAGATCGCCGCGGCCTGCGTCGCCGGGGCCCTGTCCCTCGAGGACGCGGCCCGGATCGTCGCCGTGCGCAGCCGCGCGCTGGTCCCGCTCGGCGGCCGCGGTGGGATGCTCGCGGTCTCCGTGTCCGAGGCGGACGCGGCCGCGCTGATCGCACCGTGGGGCGACGAGCTGTCGATCGCGGCGGTGAACGGTACCGCCGCCGCCGTCGTCTCCGGCGCCCTCGAAGCACTGTCGGCGCTCGAAGCGGTCTGCGCCGAGCGGGACATCCGGTTCCGGCGGCTGCCCGTCGACTACGCCTCGCACTCCGCGCAGGTGGAGCCGGTCCGCGACGAGCTGCTCGCGGCCCTCGCCGGCGTCGAGCCGCGCCTCTCCGGCATCGCGTTCTACTCGACGGTCACCGCCGGGCTCGCCGACACCGGGTCGCTCGACGCCGAGTACTGGTACGACAACCTCCGCCGCCCCGTCCGCCTCCAGCCGGTCGTGAGCCGCCTCATCGAGGCCGGCCACCGCGTCTTCGTCGAGGTGTCCCCGCACCCGGTGCTCAAGGCCGGCCTGCAGGAGGACCTCGACGCCGCCGCCGGCCTGGCCGTCGGCTCGCTGCGCCGGCACGAGGACGGCGCCCGGGAGCTGATGACGAACGCCGCCGAGCTGTTCGAGCACGGCGTCGACGTCGACTGGACCGCGCTCTTCGCCGGCTCCGGCGGCCGCCCGGTGCCGCTGCCCACGTACGCGTTCCAGCGGGAGCGCTTCTGGCTGGCCGCGGGCGGGCTCGGCGACGTGTCGGGCGCCGGCCTGGGCGTCACCGGCCACCCCCTGCTCGGCGCGGTCGTGTCGGTCGCGGGCGACGGCGGCGTGCTGCTCACCGGCCGGCTGTCGCTGGCGGCCCAGCCCTGGCTCGCGGACCACGTGGTCGGCGGCGCGGTCGTCGTGCCCGGCGCCGCGCTGGTCGAGATGGTGGTGCGGGCCGGGGACGAGGTCGGCGCCGCCGCCCTGGACGAGCTGACCCTCGTGGCGCCGCTGGTCGTGCCGCCGACCGGCGGGGTGACCGTGCAGATCCACGTGGGCGAGACCGTCACGGTGTACTCCCGCCCCGACGACGACCCCGACTGGACCCGCCACGCCGAGGGCACCTTCGGCGACGCGGACACCCCGGCCCCCACGTTCGCCTGGCCCCCGGCCGGCGCGGCCGACGTGCCCGTGGACGACTGGTACGCCCGCTCCGCCGTCTCCTACGGGCCGGCGTTCCAGGGCCTGCGGCGCCTCTGGCGCACCGGCGACGCGGTGTACGCCGAGATCGCCATCGACGGCCTCGCCACCGACGCGTTCGCGATCCACCCCGCGCTGCTCGACGCCGCCCTGCACCCGATCGGCCTGCTCGACCCCGCGGCCGGCCTACCGTTCGTGTTCGGCGGCGTCCGCATTCACGCCACCGGTGCTACGGCGCTGCGCGTGCGGGTCCGCGGTGACGCCGAGTCCGGGTTCGAGGTCGTCGCGGCCGACGAGTCCGGCCAGCCGGTCGTGTCCATCGACCGCGTCGTGCTGCGCGAGCCCGCCGACGACCGTACGGCCGACCGGTGGGTCTTCGAGCTGGACTGGCAGCCGCGCCCGGTCGGCCCGGCCGAGCTTCCCGCCGACGCGGACGTGTGGCGGGTGGCCCCCGGCACCTCGATGGACCTGGTGCTGGAGCGGGTGCGGGAAACCCTCGCCGGCTCGGGCCGCCTGGTCGTGGTGACCGAGGGCGCGGTCGGCCGGATCACCGACCTCGCGAGCGCGTCCGCGTGGGGCCTGGTGCGCTCGGCGTCTTCGGAGCATCCCGGACGCTTCACGCTGGTCGACGGCGACGCGGCACCCGAACTGCTGGGCGGCCTGATCGCGGCCGGGATCGTTGAGGCGGCGGTCCGCGACGGCTCGGTGCTCGTGCCGAGCCTGGCCCGTTCGGCCGGCCTCCCGGCGCCGGACGGACTCTGGCGCCTCGCGAGCCTGGGCGCCGGAACCGTGGACGGCGTCGGGCTCGTCGGCTTCGACCGCCCGGCCCTCGACGCCGGTCAGGTTCGGGTCGAGGTCCGCGCCGCCGGGCTCAACTTCCGTGACGTGCTCATCGCCCTCGGCATGTATCCCGACCCCGACGCGGTCATGGGCAGCGAGGCCGCCGGCGTGGTCGCCGAGCTCGGCCCCGGCGTCACGGATCTGGCCGTCGGCGACCGGGTCATGGGCATGTTCGACGGCGCCGCCGGTCCGGAGGCGATCACGGCCCGGGACCGTCTGGTGCGGTTCCCCTCCGGCTGGACGTTCGCGCAGGCGGCGTCGGTACCGGTCGTCTTCCTCACGGCCTACTACGGTCTGCGAGACCTCGCGGGCCTCTCCGCCGGCGAGTCGGTGCTGATCCACTCCGGCGCCGGTGGCGTGGGCATGGCCGCGATCCAGCTGGCGCACCACTGGGGTGCGACCGTGTACGCCACCGCCAGCCCGGCGAAGTGGCCGACGGTTCTGGGCTTGGGTGTGGACGAGTCGAGGCTGGCGTCGTCGCGCACGACGGAGTTCGAGGCGAAGTTCGCGCCGGGTGTCGATGTCGTCCTGAACGCGCTGACGGGCGAGTTCATCGACGCGTCCCTGCGGCTGCTGCCGCCGGGTGGCCGGTTCGTGGAGCTGGGCAAGGCCGACCTGCGCGACCCGGAAGGCGTCCGGTACAACGCCTTCGACCTGGGCCACGTGCCCGGCGCCCGCATCCAGGAAATGCTGCTCGACATCGTCGGCCTCTTCGAGCGGGGCGCGCTCGCGCCGCTGCCGATCCAGGCCTTCGACGTGCACAAGGCCCCCGACGCCCTGCGGATGCTGTCTCAGGCACGGCACACCGGCAAGCTGGTGCTGACCCTCCCGCGCCGCTGGGACCCGGACGGCACGGTCCTCATCACCGGCGGCGGGACCATCGCCGAGGTCATCGCCCGGCACCTGCTCGACAGCGGCACGGTCGCCCGGGTCGTGCAGGCCTCGCGGCACGGCGACGTCGTGTGCGACGTGCGCGACCGCGACGCCGTGTTCGCGCTCGTCGACTCCATCCCGGACCTGACCGCGATCGTGCACACCGCCGGCGTCATCGGCGACACGCTCGTCGAGTCCATGACGCCCGACGACCTCCACACCGTCGCCGCCCCGAAGGTGGACGGGGCCCGGCACCTGCACGAGGCCACCGCGCACCGCGACCTGGCCGGATTCGTGCTGTTCTCCTCGATCGCCGCCACCCTCGGCAGCCCGGGACAGGGCAACTACGCGGCCGCCAACGCCTACCTCGACGCGCTCGCGCACCACCGGCGGCAGCAGGGCCTCCCGGCGACCAGCCTCGCCTGGGGCCTGTGGGAGCGGACCAGCGCCATGACCGCGCACGTCAGCGAGCGCGCCGTCGCCGCGATCACCGACGCGCAGGGCGTCGCGCTGTTCGACGCCGCCCGGCGGGTCGACGCGCCGCACATGGTGCTGCTGCCGTTGTCGGGGAAGCGTTCGGCGGTACCGGAGGATCAGATCCCGCCGCTCCTGCGTGACCTGGTCCGGGGCCGCGGCACCCGCCGCCGCGTCGCCGCCGCGGCGGACACGGCCTCGGCCCGCGACCGGCTGGCCGCGCTCGCCCCCGACGAGCGCCGCGCCCGGCTCGTCGAGCTGGTGTCGGCCGCCGCCGCCTCGGTGCTCGGGTTCTCCTCCGCCGAGCTCCTCCAGCCGCACCGGCCGTTCAAGGACATCGGCTTCGACTCCCTCACCTCCGTCGAGCTGCGCAACCGGCTCGGCGCCGCGACCGGGCTGCGGCTGCCGACCACGCTCGCCTTCGACTACCCGACCCCGGCCGCGCTCGCCGAGCACCTCGACCGCGAGATCGCCGGCGCGCCGGCCGAGCAGCGGCCGGTGCTCGTCGCCGCGGCGACCGACGAGCCCATCGCGATCGTCGGCATGAGCTGCCGCTTCCCCGGCGGTGTCGGCTCGCCCGACGACCTGTGGGAGCTGGTGTCGTCCGGCACCGACGCGATCGGCGACTTCCCGGCCGACCGCGGCTGGGGCGTCGAAGCGGTCGGGGACGGGGCGATCCGGCAGGGCGGGTTCCTGCACGACGCCGCCGACTTCGACGCCGAGTTCTTCGGCATCAACCCGCGCGAGGCCCTCGCCATGGACCCGCAGCAGCGGCTGCTGCTCGAGGGCTCCTGGGAGGCGATCGAACGCGGCGGAATCGACCCGACAAGCCTGCGCGGCACCCGCACCGGCGTGTTCGTCGGCCTGATCTACCACGACTACGCGTCGCGGGCCACGGGCGGGTCGGGCGAGCTCGACGGGTACATCGGCAACGGCAGCGCGGGCAGCATCGCGTCGGGCCGGATCGCGTACACCTTCGGCCTGGAAGGCCCGGCCGTCACCGTCGACACCGCGTGCTCGTCCTCGCTCGTGGCGCTGCACCTGGCCGCCCAGTCGCTGCGGCACCACGAGTGCGACGCCGCCCTCGTCGGCGGCGTCACCGTCATGTCGACGCCGGGCATGCTCGCCGAGTTCGCGCGGCAGGGCGGCCTCTCGCCCGACGGCCGGTGCAAGGCCTTCGGCTCCGGCGCCCGGGGCACCGGCTTCGCCGAGGGCGTCGGCATGCTGCTCGTCGAGCGGCTCTCCGACGCCCGCCGCCACGGCCACACCGTCCTCGCCGTCGTGCGCGGCTCGGCCATCAACCAGGACGGCGCCAGCAGCGGCCTGACCGCCCCGAACGGCCCCGCGCAGCAGCGGGTCATCCGGCAGGCGCTCGCGACCGCCGGGCTGGCCCCGTCCGACGTGGACGCCGTCGAGGCCCACGGCACCGGCACGACGCTCGGCGACCCGATCGAGGCCCAGGCCCTGCTCGCCACCTACGGGCAGGACCGCGAGCACCCCCTGTACCTCGGCTCCGTCAAGTCGAACATCGGCCACGCGCAGGCCGCCGCCGGAGTCGCCGGGGTCATCAAAATGGTCCTGGCGATGCGGCACGGGGTGCTGCCCCGGACCCTGCACGTGGACGAGCCGACGTCGCACGTGGACTGGTCGGCCGGGCGGGTGGCGCTGCTGGCCGAGCCGCAGTCGTGGCCGGCCCTCGACCGCCCGCGCCGCGCCGCCGTGTCGTCGTTCGGCATCAGCGGCACCAACGCCCACGTGATCCTGGAGTCCGTCGAGCAGCCGGCCCCCGAGCCGGTGGAGGCTTCCGCGCTGGTGCCATTGGTGGTGTCGGCCCGTTCGGCGGAGGCCGCTCGTGCGTACGCCGATCGCCTGACCCCGGGGCCGGACACCGGTCGTTCGCTGCTGTCTCGGGCCCGGTTCGACCACCGCATGGTCCTGCTGCCCGGCGAACCGGTGACGGGCACGGCCACAACTCGCCGGGTCGGCGTCGTGTTCTCGGGCCAGGGCGCCCAGCGGGCCGGGATGGGTGCCGGTCTCGACTTCCCGGTGTTCAACCGGGTCTACGCCGATGTACGCGCGCACTTCGGTGAGCTGCCGGATGAGCGGATCGACGAGACCGAGGTCACGCAGCCGGCGTTGTTCGCGTTCGAACTTGCGTTGTATGCGCAGTTGAGGGCGTGGGGCCTGAACCCGGCGGTCGTCGGCGGGCACTCGATCGGCGAGCTGGTAGCGGCGTATGTGGCCGGTGTCTGGTCGCTGGAAGACGCCTGCAAGGTGGTCGCGGCCCGGGCTCGGCTGATGCAGGCTCTTCCGGCCGGTGGGGGAATGCTCGCGGTCGGAGCGCCCGTTCACCAGGTCCCGGACGGTGTTTCGGTGGCGGCGATCAACGGGCCGAACTCGTGGGTGCTGTCGGGTCCCGCCGATCTGCTGCCCGAGTTCCCCGGGGTCCGGACGAGCCGGCTGCGGGTTTCGCATGCGTTCCACAGCGCGTTGATGGAGCCGATGCTGGACGAGTTCCGCGCCGTCCTCGACACCGTCACCTTCAATCCGCCGCAGATCCCCATCGTTTCGAACGTGACCGGTGGGCTCATCACCGAGTTCGACGCCGACTACTGGGTGCGGCATGTGCGGGGCACGGTGCTGTTTGCCGACAACGTGGCTGCCATGCGTGCCGAGGGTGTTGACACCTTTGTTGAGGTCGGGCCGGACGCCGTTCTGGTGCCGCATCTGCCGGCCGACGACGCCGTAGTGGTCGGCACGTTGCGGCGGAACCGGGACGAGCGCGAGGCGCTGCTGCGGGCCGTGGCCGAGCTGTTCGTGGCCGGCGTCGACATCGACTGGAGCACCACGTTCACCGGCGGGCGAGCCGTCGAGCTGCCGACCTACGCCTTCCAGCGGCGGCGCTACTGGCTGGAGAACACGGCCGTCGGCGATGTCTCCGGGGCCGGGCTGGGCGTGACCGGCCACCCGCTGCTCGGCGCCGTCATGTCCGTGGCCGGCGACGGTGGCGTGGTGCTGACCGGGCGGCTCTCGGTCGCGGCCCAGCCCTGGCTCGCCGACCACGTCGTCGGCGGGGCCGTGGTCGTGCCCGGTACCGCGCTGGTCGAGATGGTGGTCCGGGCCGGGGACGAGGTCGGCGCGGTCATGCTCGACGAGCTGACGCTGGTCGCGCCGCTCGTGCTGCCGTCCGCCGGGAGCGTCGCCGTCCAGGTGCGCGTCGGCGAGGCGGACGCGACGGGCCGGCGCTCGGTGACGGTGCACTCGCGCCTCGACGACGGCGACGAGTGGACGCGGCACGCCGACGGGTCGCTCGGCGCCGCCGACGACCACGGGACCTCCTTCGAGCGGCCGGCCGACGCCGCGGAGGTGCCGATCGGCGACTGGTACGCGCCCGGCGCCGTCACCTACGGGCCGACGTTCCAGGGGCTTCGGCGGGTCTGGCGCGGCGGCGACGCCGTCTACGCCGAGGTCTCGCTGCCCGCCCCGGCCGGCTCGTTCGCCGTGCACCCGGCGCTGCTCGACGCCGCGCTGCACGCCATCGCCTTCCTCGGCCACGACGGCCCCGCGGGCGACGGCGCCTGGCTGCCGTTCGTGTTCGGCGGGGTCCGGGTCCACGCCGCCGGCGCCACGGCCCTGCGGGTCCGCGTCCGCGGCGACGTCGCCACCGGGGTCGAGGTCGTCGCCGTCGACGAGACCGGGCAGCCGGTCGTGTCCATCGAGCGGGTCGTGCTCCGCGCGCTCACCACCGACCTCACCGCCGACCGTACCGCCGGCCGCTGGCTGTTCGAGCTCGGCTGGCAGCCGCGCGAGGTCGACCCCGCCGAGCTCCCCGCCGACGTGGACATGTGGCGGATGGCCCCCGGCACCTCGATGGACCTGGTGCTGGAGCGGGTGCGGGAAACCCTCGCCGGCCCGGGCCGCCTGGTCGTCATGACCCAGGGCGCGGTCGGCCGGATCACCGACCTCGCGAGCGCGTCCGCGTGGGGCCTGGTGCGCTCGGCGTCCGCCGAGCACCCCGGACGCTTCACGCTGGTCGAGGGCGACGCCGCCCCCGAACTCCTCGGCGGCCTGATCGCGGCCGGCATCGGCGAGGCCGCGGTCCGGGACGGCTCGGTCCTCGTCCCCGCCCTGGCCCGAGTCGCCGGCGGCCTGGAGACGCCCGACGGGCCGTGGCGGCTCGTGAACCTCGGCGCCGGGACGGTCGAGGGCGTCGGGCTCGTCGCCTGCGAGCGCCCGGACCTGGAGGCCGGCCAGGTGC
Source organism: Dactylosporangium sp. NPDC000244 (assembly GCF_040300725.1). Classification (NCBI taxonomy): domain Bacteria; kingdom Bacillati; phylum Actinomycetota; class Actinomycetes; order Micromonosporales; family Micromonosporaceae; genus Dactylosporangium; species Dactylosporangium sp. NPDC000244. The sequence continues at coordinate 62,911 of NZ_JBEPEH010000057.1, read as the reverse complement.
GGGTCGAGGTCCGCGCCGCCGGGCTCAACTTCCGTGACGTGCTCATCGCCCTCGGCATGTACCCCGTCCCCGGCGCCGTGATGGGCATCGAGGCCAGCGGCGTGGTCACCGAGGTCGGCCCGGACGTCACCGACCTGGCCGCCGGCGACCGGGTCATGGGCATGTTCGACGGCGCGATCGGCCCGGAGGCGGTGACGGCCCGGGACCGCCTGGTGCGGTTCCCCTCCGGCTGGACGTTCGCGCAGGCGGCGTCGGTACCGGTCGTCTTCCTCACGGCCTACTACGGTCTGCGGGACGTGGCAGGCCTGTCCGACGGCGAGTCGGTGCTGATCCATGCCGGGGCCGGTGGCGTGGGGATGGCCGCGATCCAGCTGGCGCATCACTGGGGTGCGACGGTGTACGCCACCGCGAGTCCCGCGAAGTGGCCCACGGTTGTCGGTCTGGGTGTGGACGAGTCGAGGCTGGCGTCGTCGCGCACGACGGAGTTCGAGGCGAAGTTCGCGCCGGGTGTCGATGTCGTCCTGAACGCGCTGACGGGCGAGTTCATCGACGCGTCCCTGCGGTTGCTGCCGGCGGGCGGCCGGTTCGTGGAGCTGGGCAAGGCCGACCTGCGCGACCCGGAAGGCATTGCCTACCAGGCGTTCGATCTCGGCGACGTACCCGGTCCACGCATCCAGGAGATGCTGCTCGACATCGTCGCCCTGTTCGAGCGCGGCGCCCTCCGGCCCCTGCCCGTCCACGCGTTCGACGCCCGGCGCGCCCCCGACGCGCTGCGCACCCTGTCGCAGGCCCGCCACATCGGCAAGCTGGTGCTGACCCTGCCCCGCCGCTGGGACCCGAACGGCACGGTCCTCATCACCGGCGGCGGCGCCCTCGCCGAGGTCATCGCCCGGCACCTGGTCGACAGCGGCACCGTGGCCCGGGTCGTGCAGGCCTCGCGCCACGGCGAGATCACCTGCGACGTGCGCGACCGCGACGCCGTGTTCGCGCTCGTCGACTCGATCCCCGACCTGACCGCCGTCGTGCACACGGCCGGCGTCATCGCCGACACCGTCGTCGAGTCCATGACGGCGGAGCAGCTCGACGCGGTGCTCGGGCCGAAGGCGGACGGGGCCCGGCACCTGCACGAGGCCACCGCCGGCCGTGACCTGGCCGGGTTCGTGCTCTTCTCGTCGATCGCCGCCACCCTCGGCAGCGCCGGCCAGGCCAACTACGCGGCCGCCAACGCCTACCTCGACGCCCTCGCCCAGCTCCGCCACCAGCAGGGCCTGCCCGCCACGAGCCTCGGCTGGGGCCTGTGGGCGCAGACCGGCGGCATGACCGCCGGCCTCGACGCCGGGGCTCGCGGCCGCATGTCCTCCGGCGGCATCGGGGCCCTGGAGCCCGCCCAGGGCACCGCCCTGTTCGACGCGGCCGTCCACTCGGGACGCCCCGCGCTCGTCGCCGCCCGCCTGGAGGCCCCGCGCGACGGCGCCCCGGTGCTCCCGATCCTGCGAGACCTGTTCGGCAGCGGACGACCCCGCGCCCGGGCCGGCCGCCCCACGGGAACGGACCTGGCCGACCGGCTCGCCGGCCGCGCCCCGGACGACGCACGGCAACTCGTCGTCGACACCGTCTGCGCCCAGGCCGGGCTCGTCCTCGGCGGCGGCACCGCGATCGCGGAGACGAAGGCGTTCAAGGACCTCGGCTTCGACTCGCTCACCTCGGTCGAGCTGCGCAACCGCCTCGCGACGCTGACCGGCCTGCGGCTGCCGGCCACGCTCGTGTTCGACTACCCGACGCCGAACCGGCTGGGCGCGTACATCCTGGACCAGCTGCAACCCAGCGAACCCTCCGCGAGCACGATCCGGCCCGCCGCGCCGGCCCCCGCGGACGACCCGATCGTCATCATCTCGATGGCGTGCCGCTTCCCGGGCGGCGTCACCACCCCGGACGAGCTCTGGACCCTGGTCGACGGCGGCGTCGACGCCATCGACGGGTTCCCGGCCGACCGGGGCTGGGACCTCGACCGGCTCCGCGACACCTCCCACACCCGGCGGGGCGGCTTCCTGCACGACGCGGCCCTCTTCGACCACGCGTTCTTCGGCATCAGCCCGCGCGAGGCGCTTGCCATGGACCCGCAGCAGCGGCTCCTGCTGGAGACCACCTGGGAGGCCTTCGAGAACGCCGGCATCGACCCCACCACCCAGGTCGGCACCCAGACCGGCACGTTCGTCGGCCTCATCCACCACGACTACTTCACCCAGCTGACCGGCTCCGCGGCCGAGGTCGAGGGGTACGTCGCGAACGGCTCCGCCGGCAGCGTGGCCTCGGGCCGGGTGGCGTACGTGTTCGGCCTCGAAGGCCCGGCCGTCACCATCGACACCGCCTGCTCGTCCTCGCTGGTCGCCCTGCACCTGGCCGCCCAGTCGCTGCGCCAGGGGGAGTGCGATCTCGCCCTCGCCGGCGGCGTGACGGTGATGGCCACCCCGGGGGCCTTCGAGGAGTTCTCGCGGCAGCGCGGCCTCTCGGCGGACGGCCGCTGCAAGTCGTTCGCGGGCGCCGCTGACGGCACCGGCTGGTCCGAGGGCGTGGGCGTCCTGCTCGTGGAGCGGCTCTCGGACGCGCGGCGGCTCGGGCACCCGGTCCTCGCCGTGGTCGCCGGCTCGGCCATGAACCAGGACGGTGCCTCCAACGGTCTTACGGCCCCGAACGGCCCGTCGCAGCAGCGCGTCATCCGTCAGGCCCTCGCCAGCGCGGGGCTGAACCCGTCCGACGTGGACGCGGTCGAGGCGCACGGCACCGGCACGACGCTCGGCGACCCGATCGAGGCCCAGGCCGTGCTCGCCACCTACGGCCAGGACCGCGACCGTCCACTGTGGCTCGGCTCCATCAAGTCGAACATCGGGCACGCCCAGGCGGCCGCGGGCGCCGCGGGCATCATCAAAATGGTCATGGCCATGCGCCACGGCGTCCTGCCGCGGACCCTGCACGTGGACGAGCCCACCCCGCACGTCGACTGGTCGGCCGGCTCGGTCTCGCTGCTGACGGAGGCGCAGCCGTGGACCTCGCCGGACCGTCCCCGGCGAGCCGGCATCTCGTCCTTCGGTATCAGCGGCACGAACGCCCACGTGATCCTGGAGTCGGTCGAGCAGCAGGCTCCCGAGCCGGTCGAGTCCTCCTCCCTGGTGCCGCTGGTTGTGTCGGCGCGTTCGGCGGAGGCGGCGCGTGCCTATGCCGATCGCCTGACCCCGGATGCGGACACGGGTCGTTCGCTGCTGTCCCGCGCCCGTCTCGACCACCGGCTGGTCGTGCTGCCGGGTGAGACGGTGACGGGTGTTGCCACGGCCCGCCGGGTCGGCGTGCTGTTCTCGGGTCAGGGCGCCCAGCGGGCCGGGATGGGTTCGACGCTCGACTTCCCGGTGTTCAACCGGGTCCACGCCGAGGTGTGTGCGCATTTCGGTGAGCTGCCGGATGAGCGGATCGACGAAACGGAGATCACGCAGCCGGCGTTGTTCGCGATCGAGGTGGCCCTTTACGAGCAGTTGAAGGCGTGGGGCCTCCAGCCATCGGTGGTCGGCGGGCACTCGATCGGCGAGTTGGTCGCAGCTTACGTGGCCGGTGTCTGGTCGCTGGAGGACGCCTGCAAGGTGGTGGCGGCGCGGGCGAGGTTGATGCAGGCTCTTCCGGCCGGTGGGGGGATGCTCGCGGTCGGAGCGCCCGTTGATCAGGTCCCGGACGGTGTCTCGGTGGCGGCGATCAATGGGCCGGACTCGTGGGTGTTGTCGGGTCCTTCCGATCTGCTTCCCGAGATTCCTGGGGTGCGGACGAGCCGTCTGCGGGTTTCGCACGCGTTCCACAGCGCGTTGATGGAGCCGATGCTGGAGGAGTTCCGCGCGGTTCTGGAAGGCGTCACCTTCAACCCGCCGCAGCTTCCGATCGTCTCCAACGTAACCGGTGGGCTCATCGCCTCGTTTGATGCCGACTACTGGGTCCGGCATGTGCGTGGCACGGTGTTGTTCGCAGACAACGTGGCGGCCATGCGTGCCGAGGGTGTTGACACCTTCGTTGAGGTCGGGCCGGACGCCGTGCTGGTACCGCACCTGCCGGACGATGACGTTGTAGTCGTTGGCACGTTGCGGCGGAACCGGGACGAGTCCGAGACGCTGCTGCGGGCCGTTGCCGAGCTGTTCGTGGCCGGCGTCGACATCGACTGGAGCACCACCTTCACCGGCGGGCGGGTCGCCGGACTGCCGAACTACGCGTTCCAGCGGGTGCGGTTCTGGCCCGAGCCCGCGCCGAAGCCGGCCGAGGACGACTCCTTCTGGTCCGCCGTCGACCGCGCCGACATCGGCGAGCTCGTCGCCCAGCTCGGCGAGCACACCCGGGCCTCGCTCGACACGCTCGTGCCGGCCTTGTCGTCGTGGCGGCAGCAGCGCGGGCGGGGGAAGGTCCTCGACTCGTGGTCGTACCGCACCGAGTGGACCCCCCTGCCCGCCCCGGCCGGCGCCACGCTGACCGGCCGGTGGCTCGTGCTCGGCGACACTGGCAACACAGCCGACATCGCCGCCGACCTGCGCGCGGCCGGAGCCGCCGTCGACACCGACGCGGGCACGCTCGGCGACCTCGGCGGCGTGGTCCTGGTCGAGCCGAACCCGGACGAGCTGCTGGACCTGCTGCGCCGGCTCGACTCGGACGGGTCGGGCGCGAAGGTCTGGTGCGTGACCCGGCGTACCGATGCCGAATCGAGCGTCCTGTGGGGACTCGGCCGGGTCGTCTCGCTCGAGCAGCCGGCCCGATGGGGCGGGCTCATCGACCTCCGCGACGGCGGCGGCATCGCGGGCGTGCTCGCCGGCGGGCCCGAGGACCAGGTCTCGGTCCGCGGACCCGAGGTGTTCGGGCGGCGGCTCGTGCGGGCGCCGCTGGCCTCCGAGCAGTCCTGGACGCCGACCGGCACCGTGCTCATCACCGGCGGCACCGGCGCGCTCGGCGGCCGGATCGCCCGCTGGGTGCTCGGCAACGGCGCCGACCGGGTCGTGCTGCTGTCGCGGCAGGGCGGCCACGCGCCCGGCGCCGACGAGCTCACCGCGCTCGGCAAGGTCGACATCGTCCAGTGCGACATCGCCGACCGCGACGCCCTCGCCCGGGTCGTCGACCCGATCACCGACCTCAGCGCCGTCGTGCACGCGGCCGGCATCCAGGGCGAGTCGATCCCGGTCGCCGAGCTGACGGCGGCTCAGCTGGCGGCGGTACTGCGCCCGAAGGTGACCGGCGCCCTCAACCTCGACGCCGTCACGCGCGACCGGCACCTCGACGCGTTCATCCTCTTCGGCTCGATCGCCGGCACCTGGGGCAGCGCCGGCCAGGCCGCCTACAGCGCCGCCAACGCGGCCCTCGACGGCCTCGCCGCCGACCGCCGCGCCCGCGGCCTCCGCGCGACCTGCGTCGCCTGGGGACCCTGGGCCGACGGCGGGATGGCGACCCCCGAGGCGCAGGAGCACCTGCTGCGCCGCGGCCTCGCGGCGATGGACCCGGACCTCGGCGTCGCCGCGCTCGCCCAGGCCGTCGGGCGGGACCTGACCTCCGTGACCGTCGCCGACGTGCGCTGGGACCGGTTCGCGCCCGCGTTCACCTCGGCCCGGCCCCGCCCGCTCATCGAGGACCTGCCCGAGGTCCGGGACGTGCTCGCCGCGGCCGCCGCGGACGACGACGGCGCGGCCCGGCTGCGCGACCGGCTCGCCGGGCTCGGCCGGCCGGACCAGGACCGGCTGCTGACCGACCTGGTGCGGACCGAGGCCGCGGCCGTCCTGCACGCCGGCGCCACGACCGTCGACGCGCACCGCGCCTTCAAGGAGCTCGGGTTCGACTCGCTCACCGCGGTCGACCTGCGCAACCGGCTCAAGTCCGCGACCGGGCTGAGCCTGCCGACCACCCTCGTCTTCGACCACCCGAGCCCGGCCGCCCTCGCCGCCCACCTTCGCGAGCAGCTGCTCGGCGCCGACGCCGAGCCCGCCGACGCGGCCGAGGCCGAGCTGCGCCGCGTCCTGGCCACCATCCCGATCGCGCGGTTCCGCGAGGCGGGCCTGCTCGACCTCGTCCTCCAGCTCGGCGCGGCCGACACCGCCGACACCGACCCGGCGGCCGAGCCGGGCGAGCTGATCGACGAGATGGACACCGACAGCCTCGTGCGGCTCGCGCTGGAAAGCGCCGAGTCCTGACCACCGTTGAAGTTCGGAGCGCATGATGTCCAAGCCGGACGACAAGGTCGTAGAAGCACTTCGCGCGTCGCTGAAGGAGGCCGGGCGCCTCAAGCAGCTCAACCAGCAGCTCATCGCGAAGTCCCGGGAGCCCATCGCGATCGTCGGGATGGCCTGCCGGTATCCGGGCGGCGTCTCGACCCCGCAGCAGCTGTGGGACCTCGTGGCGGCCGAGGGCGACGCCATCGGCGGGTTCCCGGCCGACCGCGGCTGGGACCTGGAGGCGCTGCGGGCCGGCGGCGGTGACGAGGCCGGCACGTCGCACACGAACCAGGGCGGCTTCCTGTACGACGCCGCCGACTTCGACGCCGGCTTCTTCGGCATCAGCCCGCGCGAGGCCCTCGCCATGGACCCGCAGCAGCGGCTGCTGCTGGAGACGGCGTGGGAGGCGTTCGAGGCGGCCGGGATCGCGCCCGGCTCCGTCAACGGCCACCAGACCGGCGTCTTCGTCGGCACCGCCGCCACCGGCTACGGCCTCGGCGCCGACGGCGACATCGACGGCGTCGACGAGGGCTATATCATGACCGGCAGCGCGACGAGCGTCGTGTCCGGCCGCGTCGCCTACACCCTCGGCCTCGAGGGCCCCGCGATCACCATCGACACCGCCTGCTCGTCCTCGCTCGTCGCGCTGCACCTCGCCGTCCAGGCGCTGCGCCAGGGCGAGTTCGACCTGGCCCTCGCCGGTGGCGTCACCATCATGTCCACGCCCGGCCCGTTCGTGGGCTTCTCGCGGCAGAACGGCCTGGCCCGCGACGGCCGATGCCGCTCGTTCGCGGGATCCGCCGACGGTACGGGCTGGGCCGAGGGCGTCGGACTCCTCCTCGTCGAGCGCCTCTCCGACGCGCAGCGGCTCGGCCACCCCGTCCTCGCCGTCGTGCGGGGCAGCGCGATCAACCAGGACGGCGCCTCGAACGGGCTCACCGCCCCGAACGGCCCCGCCCAGCAGCGGGTCATCCGCCAGGCCCTCGCCAACGCCGGCCTGAGCGCCGCCGACGTCGACGTCGTCGAGGCGCACGGCACCGGCACCCGCCTCGGCGACCCCATCGAGGCCCAGGCGCTGCTGGCCACGTACGGCCAGGACCGCCCCGGCGACCGTCCGCTCTGGCTCGGCTCGATCAAGTCGAACATCGGCCACACCCAGGCCGCCGCCGGGGTCGCCGGCATCATCAAGATGGTCATGGCGATGCGCCACGGCGCCCTACCCCGCACCCTGCACGTGGACGAGCCCACCTCGCACGTCGACTGGACCGCCGGCGCCGTCTCCCTGCTCGCCGAGGGCCGCGACTGGCCCGCGCTCGACCGCCCCCGCCGCGCCGCCGTCTCCTCGTTCGGGGTGAGCGGCACCAACGCGCACACGATCCTCGAGCAGGCCCCGGCCGCCCCGGCCCCGCAGCCGCCGGTCGAGACGCTCGCCCTGCCCGCCGTGCCGGTGATTCTGTCCGGGCGCGGCGAGCGCGGCCTCGCCGGCCAGGCGGCGAAGTGGGCGAGCTGGCTGCGCGACGACGCGACCGCGCCTCTCGCCGACCTCGGCTGGTCCTCGGTGGTGGCGCGCTCGCCCCTGGAGCACCGCGCCGTGGTGCTCGCCGCGGACCGCGACCGGCTCCTCGCCGGCCTGTCCGACCTCACCGGCGCGGTGGTCGGCGTCGCGGCCCCGGAGCGCCGGGTCGGGGTGCTGTTCTCGGGCCAGGGCGCCCAGCGGCCCGGCATGGGCGCCGGTCTGGATTTCCCGGTGTTCAACCGCGTCTACGCCGAGGTGCTGGCGCATTTCGGTGAGCTGCCGGATGAGCGGATCGACGAAACCGAGGTCACGCAGCCGGCGTTGTTCGCGATCGAAGTGGCCCTCTACGAGCAGTTGAAGGCGTGGGGTCTGCGGCCATCGGTGGTCGGTGGGCACTCGATCGGCGAGCTGGTCGCGGCGTATGTGGCCGGGGTTTGGTCGCTGGAGGACGCGTGCAAGGTGGTGGTGGCCCGGGCGCGGCTGATGCAGGCCCTGCCGTCGGGCGGCGGAATGCTCGCGGTCGGCGCTCCGGTCGAAGATGTGCCTGAGGGCGTTTCGGTTGCTGCGATCAACGGGCCGAACTCGTGGGTGTTGTCGGGTCCGGCGGAGTTGCTGCCCGAGTTCCACGGCGTTCGGACCAGTCGGCTGCGGGTTTCGCATGCGTTCCACTCGGCGTTGATGGAGCCGATGCTGGCCGAGTTCCGCGCGGTTCTGGAAGGCGTCACGTTCAACGCGCCGCAGATTCCGATCGTTTCCAATGTCACCGGTGGGTTGATCGCCGAGTTCGATGCCGACTACTGGGTGCGGCATGTGCGTGGGACGGTGTTGTTCGCCGACAACGTGGCCGCCATGCGTGCCGAAGGCGTCGACGCCTTCGTTGAGGTCGGGCCGGACGCGATTCTCGTGCCGCATCTGCCGTCCGACGACGCCGTTGTGGTTGCCTCGCTGCGGCGGAACCGGGACGAGGGCGAGTCGCTGCTGCGCGCCGCGGCCGAACTGTTCGTGGCCGGCGTCGACATCGACTGGCGGGCCGTGTTCGGCGACGGGCGGCGGGTCGTCCCGCTGCCCACGTACGCCTTCCAGCGCGAGCGCTACTGGCCCTCGGCCGTCGCCGCGCCCGCCGAGGCCGAGGACGCGTCGTTCTGGTCCGCCGTCGACCGCTCCGACGTCGGCGAGCTCGTCGCGCAGCTCGGCGAGCACACCCGCGCGTCGTGGGACGTGCTGCTGCCGGCGCTGAGCTCCTGGCGGCAGACCCGCGGCCGGAGCCGGACGATCGACTCCTGGACCTACCGCGTCGAGTGGGCCGCCCGCGGCGCCGCGGCGACGGGCGCGGCCGTGCCCGAGGGCAGCCGGTGGCTGCTCGTGCCCGGGGACGACACGGAACTGGCGGACCGGGTCGAGGCCGAGCTGACCCGGCGGGGCATGGTGGTCGACCGGGAACCCGGCGGCGACTACGCGCGGGTGGTGTGCGTGTCCCCGTCGGCCGCGGGCGTGGCCGCCCTCGTCAACCAGCGGCCCGAGACGCCGACGTGGATCGTCACGCGGCGCGCCGTGGCCGTCGGTGACGGCGACCCGGCCGTGGACGTCGACGCCGCCGCCGTCTGGGGGCTCGGGCAGGCGATCGCGCTCGAGCGGCCGGGGGCGTGGGGCGGGCTGCTCGACGTACCCATGCAGCCGAACGAACGCGGATGGACCGCCGCCGGCGACGTGCTCGCCGGGGACGGCCACGAGGACCAGGTCGCCATCCGCGACTCCGGAACGTTCCACCGGCGGCTGGTGCGGGCCGCCGCGGGCACCCGGGCGGAGTGGCGGCCGACCGGCACGGTGCTCATCACCGGCGGCACCGGCGCCCTCGGCGCCCGGGTAGCGCGGTGGGCGGCGAGCAACGGCGCCGCCCACGTGGTGCTGACCAGCCGGCGCGGCGAGGCGGCCCCGGGCGCCGCCGAGCTGCGCGACGAGCTCGCGGCGCTCGGCGCGGGCGTCTCGATCGTCGCGTGCGACATCGGCCGCCGCGACGACGTGGTCCGGCTCCTCGCCGGGCTGGCCGACCTGCCGATGCTCACCGCCGTCGTGCACGCCGCCGGCGTGAGCCACATCAAGCCCCTCGCCGACCTGGAGCCGGGCGAGCTGGCCGAGGTCATGGCCGCGAAGGTCGACGGCGCCCGCTGGCTCGACGAGCTGCTCGGCGACGCGCCGCTGGACGCGTTCGTCCTCTTCGGCTCGATCGCGGGCACGTGGGGCAGCGGGGGCCAGGCCGCGTACAGCGCGGCGAACGCGGCCCTCGACGGGCTCGCCGCGAGCCGCCGGGCGCGCGGCCTGCGGGCGACGTGCGTCTCGTGGGGGCCGTGGGCCGACGGCGGCATGGCGACCGCCGAGGCGCAGGAGCACCTGGGCCGCCGCGGCCTGGCCGCCATGGACCCGGACCTGGCGGTGACCGCGCTCGCCCGGGCCGTCGGCCGCGACGCCACCGCGGTGACCGTCGCCGACGTGCGCTGGGCCCAGTTCGCGCCCGCGTTCGTGTCCGCGCGGCCCCGCCCGCTCATCGATGACATCGACGACGTCCGGGCCGCCCTGGCCGTGGCGGACGAGCCCGCCGGCGCCGGCTCGTCGCAGCTGCGCCAGCGCCTGCTCGGCGTCGACCGGGCCGAACAGGACCGCCTGCTCACCGACCTCGTCCGGGACCACGCCGCCACCGTCCTCGGGCACTCCGGCGCCGAGGCGGTCGAGGCGAACCGGGCCTTCAAGGAGCTCGGCTTCGACTCGCTCACCGCGATCGACCTGCGCAACCGGCTCAACGCGGCGACGAAGCTCAGCCTGCCGACCACGCTCGTCTTCGACCACCCGAACCCGGTCGCGCTCGCCACCCACCTCCGCGAGCGGCTGCTCGGCGAGGCGTCCGACCTGCGGCTGCGGCCGGTCGCCGCGGGGCGCCTCGAGGACGAGCGCATCGCGATCGTCGGCATGAGCTGCCGGTACCCGGGCAACGTCACGAACCCGGACGAGCTCTGGGATCTCGTGCTGGCCGGCGGCGACGGCATCGTGGACTTCCCGGACGACCGGGCCTGGAACCTGGAGCGGCTCGACGGCGACGACGAGTACGCGCGCAAGGGCGGCTTCGTCCACGACGCGACCGACTTCGACGCCGCGTTCTTCGGCATCAGCCCGCGCGAGGCCCTGGCCATGGACCCGCAGCAGCGGCTCCTGCTGGAGGCGTCCTGGGAGGTCTTCGAGTCGGCCGGCCTCGACCCGACCGCCTCGCGCGGCAACCCCGTCGGCGTCTTCATCGGCGTCTCCCCGTCCGGCTACGGCGCCCCCGGCACCGGGGCCGGAACCGAGGGCTACCAGCTCACCGGAACCGCGACCAGCGTCGTGTCCGGCCGGGTGGCGTACACGTTCGGCTTCGAAGGACCGGCCGTCACCGTCGACACCGCGTGCTCGTCGTCGCTGGTGGCCCTGCACCTGGCCGCCCAGTCGCTCCGACAGGGCGAGTGCGACCTGGCCGTCGCCGGCGGCGTGACCGTCATGGCGACGCCCGGCGCGTTCGTGGAGTTCTCGCGGCAGCGCGGGCTCGCCTCCGACGGGCGCTGCAAGTCCTTCGCCGGGGCCGCGGACGGCACCGGCTGGTCCGAGGGCGTCGGCGTCCTGCTCGTGGAGCGGCTCTCGGACGCGCGGCGGCTCGGGCACCCGGTGCTCGCGGTGGTCGCCGGCTCGGCGGTCAACCAGGACGGCGCGTCGAACGGTCTTACGGCCCCGAACGGCCCGTCGCAGCAGCGGGTCATCCGCCAGGCCCTCGCCAGCGCGGGGCTGGACCCGCGGGACGTGGACGCGGTCGAGGCGCACGGTACCGGCACCCGCCTCGGCGACCCGATCGAGGCGCAGGCGCTGCTCGCCACCTACGGCCAGGACCGCGACCAGCCGCTCTGGCTCGGCTCGATCAAGTCGAACATCGGGCACACCCAGGCCGCGGCGGGCGCGGCCGGCGTGATCAAGATGGTCCTGGCGATGCGGCACGGGGTGCTGCCGCGGACCCTGCACGTGGACGAGCCGACCCCGCACGTGGACTGGTCGGCCGGGGCCGTGTCACTGCTCACCGAGGCCCGGTCGTGGCCGTCGGCGGACCGGCCGCGGCGGGCGGCGGTGTCGTCGTTCGGGATCAGTGGCACCAACGCCCACGTGATCCTGGAGGCAGTCGAGGAACCGGCTCCCGAGCCGGTCGGGTCCTCCTCCCTGGTGCCGCTGGTGGTGTCGGCGCGTTCGGCGGAGGCGGCGCGTGCCTATGCCGATCGTCTGACCCCGGATGCGGACACCGGTCGTTCGTTGCTGTCGCGGGCCCAGTTCGACCACCGGCTGGTGCTGCTGCCGAGCGGACCTGTCACCGGTGTTGCCACGGCACGCCGGGTAGGGGTGCTGTTCTCGGGTCAGGGCGCCCAGCGGGCCGGGATGGGTTCGACGCTCGACTTCCCGGTGTTCAACCGGGTGTACGCCGAGGTGCTGGCGCATTTCGGCGCGCTGCCGGATGAGCGGATCGACGAAACCGAGGTCACGCAGCCGGCGTTGTTCGCGATCGAAGTCGCGTTGTATGAGCAGTTGAAGGCGTGGGGTCTGCGGCCGTCGGTGGTTGGCGGTCACTCGATTGGCGAGTTGGTCGCGGCGTATGTGGCGGGTGTCTGGTCGCTTGAAGACGCGTGCAAGGTGGTCGCGGCTCGGGCCCGGTTGATGCAGGCGCTACCGGCCGGCGGGGGAATGCTCGCGGTCGGCGCTCCGGTCGAGGACGTGCCTGAGGGCGTGTCGGTGGCGGCGATCAACGGCCCGTCGTCCTGGGTTCTGTCGGGTCCGGAGGAGTTGCTGCCTGAGTTCCCTGGAGTGCGGACCAGTCGGCTACGGGTTTCGCACGCGTTCCACTCGGCGTTGATGGAGCCGATGCTGGAGGAGTTCCGCGCGGTCCTCGACACCGTCACCTTCAACCCGCCGCAGATCCCCATCGTTTCCAATGTCACCGGTGGGCTCATCGCCGAGTTCGACGCCGACTACTGGGTGCGGCACGTGCGTGGCACGGTGTTGTTCGCGGACAACGTGGCCGCGATGCGCGAAGCCGGGGTTGACACCTTCGTTGAGGTCGGGCCGGACGCCATTCTCGCGCCGCATCTGCCGGCCGATGATGCCGTGGTCGTTGGCACGTTGCGGCGGAACCGGGACGAGCCGGAGACGCTGCTGCGGGCCGTTGCCGAGCTGTTCGTGGCAGGTGTCGACATCGACTGGAGCACCACCTTCACCGGCGGCCGAGTCGTCGGGCTGCCGACCTACGCCTTCCAGCGGGAGCGGTACTGGGTCGACGCCCCGGCGGTCGGTGACGTCTCCGGGGCCGGGCTCGGCGTCATCGGCCACCCGCTGCTCGGCGCGGTCGTGCGCGTGGCCGGCGACGGCGGCGTGGTCGTCACCGGGCGGCTGTCGCTCGGCGCGCAGCCGTGGCTCGGCGACCACGTCGTCGGCGGCGCGGTCGTGCTGCCCGGCACCGCGCTGGTCGAGATGGTCATCCGCGCCGGGGACGAGGTCGGCGCGCTCGTGCTCGACGAGCTGTCGCTGGTGGCGCCGCTCGTCGTGCCGCCCACCGGCGGCGTGACGGTGCAGATCCACGTGGGCTCCTCCGTGGCCGTCTACTCCCGCGTGGACGACGGCGACGAGTGGACCCTGCACGCCGAAGGAGCCCTCGGCACCGCCGACCGGCCCGGGGACTCCTTCGCCTGGCCCCCGGCCGACGCCGAGGAGCTGCCCGTCGCCGACTGGTACGCCCGTTCGCCCATCGCCTACGGCCCCGTCTTCCAGGGCCTGCGCCGGGTCTGGCGCGACGACGACGGAGACGTGTTCGCCGAGGTCGCGCTGGAGGGCAAGCCCGCCGACACCGCGGGGGCGTTCGGCCTGCACCCCGCGCTGCTCGACGCGGCGCTGCAGGCGATCGGGTTCACGGACCGCGGCGAGGACGGCGGCGGCGCCTGGCTGCCGTTCGTCTTCGACGGCGTCCGGATCCACGCCACCGGCGCCACGGCCCTGCGCGTACGGGTCCACGGCGACACCACCGCCGGCTTCCGGATCGACGCCGTCGACGAGTCCGGCCAGCCGGTCGTGACGATCGACCGCGTCGTGCTGCGCGAGTTCACGGCCGACACCGCCGCCGGGCGCTCCTCCCTCTACGAGGTGGGCTGGCAGCCCCGTCAGATCACGCCGGCGGAACTGCCCGGCGACGTCACCGTCTGGGCGGTGCCCGCGGTGGGCGACGGCGACGTCCCCGGGGCGGTGGAGGCGCTGGTCGCCGAGGCGCTGTCGGTCGCGGGCCGGGTGCTGGCCGAGTCCGGTCGCCTGGTCGCGGTGGCAGAGCTGGGCGACCTGGGCGCGGCGGCGGTGTGGGGCCTCCTGCGCGTGGCGGCGGCGGAGCACCCGGGCCGGATCGTCCTGGTCGAGGGTGACGCGTCGCCGGAGTTGCTGGGTGGTGTGGTCGCGGCCGGCCTCGGCGAGGTTCGGGTTCGCGACGGTGTGGTGCTGGTGCCGGGCCTGGTGCGGTCCGCGTCGCCGTCCGGCGCGGTCGATCTCGCGGGTGGTTCGGTGCTGGTCACGGGTGGCCTGGGTGCGTTGGGCCGGGTCGTGGCGCGGTGGCTGGTGGATGTGTGCGGCGCCGGTGAGGTGGTGCTGGTCGGCCGGCGTGGCGGTGAGGTCCCCGGTGCCCGGGTCGTGGCGTGTGACGTCACCGATCGGGATGCGGTGTTCGAGCTGGTGGCCGGCATTCCGGACCTGGTCGGTGTCGTGCACGCCGCGGGCGTGCTGGATGACGGGGTGTTCACGGGGCTGACGCCGGAGGGGGTGAGCCGGGTGCTCGCCCCGAAGGTCGCGGGCGCCTGGTGGCTGCACGAAGCGACGCTCGACCGTCCACTGCAGATGTTCGTGCTGTTCTCCTCGATCGCCGGCATCGTCGGCAACCCGGGGCAGGCCGCGTACGCCGCGGGGAACACGTTCCTCGACGGGCTCGCCGCGCACCGCCACGCGCTCGGGCTCCCCGCGCTGTCGATCGCCTGGGGCCTGTGGGACCTCGGCATGGGCAGCGCGCTCGCCCGGACCGGCGTCATGGCGCTCGACACCGAGACCGGCCTGGGGCTCCTCGGCGAGGCGCTGCGCGGGCACCGCGGCCTGCGGGTCGCGGCCCGGTTCGACATCGCCACGCTGCGCAACCTCGTCGGCGTTCCCGAGGTGCTGCGGCCGATCGTCGGGCGGGTCGCCCGGCGGGCGGTGACCGCCGCCGCGGCCGGCGGATGGGCGGCCCGGCTCGCGGGCCTCTCCCGCGACCAGGCCCGCGAGGCGGTCGTCGACCTCGTCCGCGGCCTCGTCGGCGTCGTGCTCGGATACGCCGGCCCCGAACAGGTGGTCCTCGACCGGGCGTTCCGGGACGTCGGCTTCGACTCCCTCGCCGCGGTCGACCTGCGCAACCGGCTCATGTCGGCCACGGGCCTGCAGCTGCCGGCGACGGTCGTCTTCGACTACCCGAACCCGTTGCTGCTGGCCGGGTACATCTTCGACCAGGTCGCCGGCGCCGAGCCCGCCCACGACCGGCCCATCCGCGTCCGGAACCGCACCGCCGACGACCCGGTCGTCATCGTCGGCATGGCCTGCCGCTACCCCGGCGGCATCCTCGACCCCGACGGCCTGTGGGACCTGGTCCGCACCGGCGGCGACGGCATCGGCCAGTTCCCCGCCGACCGCGGCTGGGACCTGGACCGGCTGCGCGACGGGGAGAGCTCGACGCAGCTCGGCGGCTTCCTGTACGACGCGGCCCTGTTCGACCCGGAGTTCTTCGGCATCAGCCCGCGCGAGGCCCTGGCCATGGATCCGCAGCAGCGGCTCCTGCTCGAAACCTCGTGGGAGGCGTTCGAGTCCGCGGGCCTCGACCCCGTCGGCCTGCGCGGCTCCCGCACCGGCGTCTTCGCCGGCGTCATGTACCACGACTACGCCTCCCGCCCCCTGGACGTCCCCTCCGGCGTCGAGGGATACATCGGCACCGGCAACTCCGGCAGCATCCTCTCCGGCCGGGTGGCGTACACCTTCGGCTTCGAGGGTCCCGCCGTCACCGTCGACACCGCGTGCTCGTCGTCGCTGGTGGCCCTGCACCTGGCCGCGCAGGCGCTGCGGCAGGGGGAGTGCGACCTCGCCCTCGCCGGCGGCGTGACGGTCATGGCCACGCCGGGCACGTTCGTGGACTTCACGCGGCAGCAGGGGCTCGCGTCGGACGGCCGGTGCAAGTCGTTCGCGGGTGCGGCGGACGGTACGGGCTGGTCCGAGGGCGTCGGCGTGCTGCTGGTCGAGCGACTGTCGGACGCCCAGCGCCTCGGCCACCCGATCCTCGCGGTGGTGCGGGGGAGCGCGGTCAACCAGGACGGCGCGTCGAACGGTCTTACGGCCCCGAACGGTCCCGCGCAGCAGCGCGTGATCCGCCAGGCCCTCGCCGGCGCCGGCCTGAACCCGTCCGACGTCGACCTGGTCGAGGCCCACGGCACCGGCACGACCCTCGGCGACCCCATCGAGGCGCAGGCCCTCCTCGCCACCTACGGCCAGGACCGCGACCGTCCACTGTGGCTCGGCTCCATCAAGTCGAACATCGGCCACACCCAGGCCGCCGCGGGCGCCGCCGGCATCATCAAGACCATCATGGCGATGCGCCACGGCCTCATGCCGCGCACGCTGCACGTGGACGAGCCCACCCCGCACGTCGACTGGACCGCCGGCGCGGTGTCCCTGCTCACCGAGGCGCAGGCCTGGCCGGCCGACGACCGTCCCCGGCGGGCGGCCGTGTCGTCGTTCGGGATCAGCGGCACCAACGCCCACATCGTCCTCGAGGCCCCACCACAGCCGGCGCCGTTCGAGGACGCCGACGAGCTGCCGATCGTTCCATTCGTACTGTCCGCACGCACCCCCGAGTCCGTCCAGTCCGCGGCCACCCGGCTGTCGGCGTTCCTGGACGGGCACCCGGAGCTGAACCGGGCCGATGCCGGGCGGTCGCTGCTGTCACGGACCCGGTTCGACCACCGCATGGTCCTGCTGCCGGGCGAGCCGGTAACGGGTGTCGCCACGTCGCGCCGGGTAGGGGTGCTGTTCTCGGGTCAGGGCGCCCAGCGGCCCGGGATGGGTGCGGGTCTGGACTTCCCGGTGTTCCAGCGGGTCTATGCCGAGGTGCGTGCGCATTTCGGTGAGCTGCCGGATGAGCGGATCGACGAAACCGAGGTCACGCAGCCGGCGTTGTTCGCGATCGAAGTGGCCCTCTACGAGCAGTTGAAGGCGTGGGGTCTGCGGCCGTCGGTGGTTGGCGGTCACTCGATCGGCGAGCTGGTCGCCGCGTATGTGGCCGGGGTGTGGTCGCTGGAGGACGCCTGCAAGGTGGTCGCCGCCCGGGCTCGCCTGATGCAGGCGCTACCGGCCGGCGGGGGAATGCTCGCCGTCGGGGCTCCGGTTGAGGCAGTGCCGGACGGTGTTTCGGTGGCGGCGATCAACGGGCCGAACTCGTGGGTGTTGTCGGGCCCGGCGGAGCTGCTGCCCGAGTTCCCCGGGGTGCGGACGAGCCGGTTGCGGGTTTCGCACGCGTTCCACTCGGCGTTGATGGAGCCGATGCTGGAGGAGTTCCGCGCGGTCCTGGACACCGTTACCTTCCACCGGCCGCAGATTCCGATCGTTTCCAATGTCACCGGCGGGCTCATCACCGAGTTCGACGCCGACTACTGGGTGCGGCACGTGCGCGGGACGGTGCTGTTCGCCGACAACGTGACCGCGATGCGGGCAGCCGGGGTCGACACCTTCGTCGAGGTCGGGCCCGACGCCATCCTCGCCCCGCACCTGCACGGAGACGACGCCGTCGTCGTCGCGTCCCTGCGGCGCAACCGCGACGAGCCGGAGTCCCTGCTCCGCGCCGCGGCCCAGCTCTTCGTCGCCGGCGTCGACATCGACTGGCTCGCGGTGTTCGGCCCCGGCCGCCGGGCCGTCCCGCTGCCCACGTACGCGTTCCAGCACGAGCGTTACTGGCTGGAGAACGCGGCCGTCCGGACCCTCTCCGGCGTGGGTCACCCGCTGCTCGACTCGGTCATCCACATGGCCGGCGACGACGTCGTGCTCGCCACCGGCCGGCTCTCGCT
This sequence comes from Dactylosporangium sp. NPDC000244, assembly GCF_040300725.1. Classification (NCBI taxonomy): domain Bacteria; kingdom Bacillati; phylum Actinomycetota; class Actinomycetes; order Micromonosporales; family Micromonosporaceae; genus Dactylosporangium; species Dactylosporangium sp. NPDC000244. The sequence goes on along the minus strand of NZ_JBEPEH010000057.1, from coordinate 45,014 downwards.
CGCGGCCCAGCCCTGGCTTGCCGACCACGTCGTCGGCGGGGCCGTGGTCGTCCCCGGTACGGCGCTGGCCGAGATGGTGGTGCGGGCCGGGGACGAGGTCGGCGCCGCCGCCCTGGACGAGCTGACCCTTCTGGCGCCGCTGGTCGTGCCGCCGACCGGCGGCGTGACGGTGCAGATCCACGTGGGTTCCTCCGTGGCCGTCTACTCCCGCGTGGACGACGGCGACGAGTGGACCCTGCACGCCGAAGGAGCCCTCGGCACCGCCGACCGGCCCGGGGACTCCTTCGCCTGGCCCCCGGCCGACGCCGAGGAGCTGCCCGTCGCCGACTGGTACGCCCGTTCGCCCATCGCCTACGGCCCCGCCTTCCAGGGCCTGCGCCGTCTCTGGCACGGCGAGCACGAGGTGTACGCCGAGGTCGCCGTCGACGGGGTCGCCACCGACGGGTTCGCGATCCACCCCGCGCTGCTCGACGCCGCCCTGCACCCGATCGGCCTGCTCGACCCCGCGGCGGGGCTGCCGTTCGTCTTCGGCGGCATCCGCGTCCACGCCACCGGCGCCACGACCCTGCGCGTCCGGGTCCGCGGCGACGCCGCCACCGGCTTCGAGATCGCCGCCGTCGACGAGTCCGGCGAGCCGGTCGTGACGATCGACCGCGTCGTGCTGCGCGAGCTCACGGCCGGCCCCTCCGCCGGCCGATCCCTGTACGAGCTGGGCTGGCAGCCCCGTCAGGTCACCCCGGTACCCCTACCCGCGGAGGTCACGGTCTGGGCGCTGCCGCCGATCGGCGACGCGCCCGTCCCCGGGGCGGTCGAGGCGCTGGTCGGCGAGGCGCTGTCGGTCGCGGGCCGGGTGCTGGCCGAGTCCGGTCGCCTGGTCGTCGTGGCGGAGCCGGGCGATCTGGGTTCGGCGGCGGTGTGGGGTCTGCTGCGGGTCGCGGCGGCCGAGAACCCGGGCCGGATCGTCCTCGTCTCGGGTGATGCGTCGCCGGAGTTGCTGGGTGGCGTGGTCGCGGCCGGAATCGCCGAGGCCACGGTTCGCGATGGCGTGGTGCTGGTGCCGGGCCTGGTGCGGTCCGCGTCGCCGTCCGGCGCGGTCGATCTCGCGGGTGGTTCGGTGCTGGTCACGGGTGGCCTGGGTGCGTTGGGCCGGGTCGTGGCGCGGTGGCTGGTGGATGTGTGCGGCGCCGGTGAGGTGGTGCTGGTCGGCCGGCGTGGCGGTGAGGTGCCCGGTGCCCGGGTCGTGGCGTGTGACGTCACCGATCGGGATGCGGTGTTCGAGTTGGTGGCCGGCATTCCGGACCTTGTCGGTGTCGTGCACGCGGCCGGGGTGCTGGATGACGGGGTGTTCACGGGGCTGACGCCGGAGCGGGTGAGCCGGGTGCTCGCCCCGAAGGTCGCGGGCGCGTGGTGGCTGCACGAGGCGACCCTTGACCGGAACCTCGAGCTGTTCGTGCTGTTCTCCTCGATCGCCGGCATCGTCGGCAACCCGGGGCAGGCCGCGTACGCCGCGGGCAACGCCTTCCTCGCCGGGCTCGCCGCGCACCGCCACGCGCTCGGGCTCCCCGCGGTCTCGATCGCGTGGGGACTCTGGGACCTCGGCATGGGCGCCGATCTCGCGCGGGCCAAGGGCGCCGCCCTGGACGCCGAGACGGGGCTCGGGATGCTCGGCGCGGCCCTGCGCTCGCCCGCGGAGCTGGTGGTCGCGGCGCGGTTCGACATCGCGGCGCTGCGGAACCTGGCCGTGGTGCCGGATGTGTTGCGGCCGTTGGTGGGTCGTTCGGCGCGGCGGGCGGTGTCGGCGGGCGCGGGTGGCGGTTTCGCGGCCCGGCTGGCGGGGATGTCGCGGGACGAGGCCCGTCAGGTGGTCGTCGGCCTGGTTCGGGGGCATGTCGGGGCGGTGCTCGGCTACGCCGGTCCGGAGCAGGTGGTGCTGGACCGGGCGTTCCGGGACGTCGGGTTCGATTCCCTGGCCGCGATCGATTTGCGGAACCGGCTGATGGCCGCGACGGGGTTGCAGCTGCCGGCGACGGTGGTGTTCGACTATCCGAACCCGTTGCTGCTCGCCGGGTTCGTGTTCGACCAGATCGCCGGGGCCGACCTTGACGAGACGGTGGCCGTACGCCGAACCGTCGACGGCGACCCGGTCGTGATCGTCGGCATGGCCTGCCGCTACCCGGGCGGCGTCGAGAACCCGGCCGGCCTGTGGGATCTTCTGCACGCGGGCGGGGACGGCATCGGCGCGTTCCCCGCCGACCGCGGCTGGGACCTCGACGGGCTCCGGAGCGGGGCGAGCTCGACCCAGCAGGGCGGCTTCCTGTACGACGCGGCGCTGTTCGACCCGGAGTTCTTCGGCATCAGCCCGCGTGAGGCCCTCGCGATGGACCCGCAGCAGCGGCTCCTGCTCGAAACCTCGTGGGAGGCGTTCGAGTCCGCGGGGCTGAACCCGGTCGAGCTGCGCGGGTCGCGCACCGGGGTGTTCGCGGGCGTGATGTACCACGACTACGCCTCGCGCCCCATGGACATTCCGTCCGGGGTCGAAGGGTACCTGGGCACGGGCAACTCCGGCAGCGTGGTGTCCGGCCGGGTGGCGTACACGTTCGGCTTCGAGGGTCCCGCTGTCACGGTCGACACGGCGTGCTCGTCCTCGCTGGTGGCGTTGCATCTGGCGGCGCAGGCGCTGCGGCAGGGTGAGTGCGACCTCGCCCTCGCCGGTGGCGTCACCGTGATGGCGACGCCTGGCACGTTTGTGGACTTCACGCGGCAGCAGGGGCTTGCGTCGGACGGCCGGTGCAAGTCGTTCGCGGGGGCCGCGGACGGCACCGGCTGGTCCGAGGGCGTCGGCGTGCTCCTCGTGGAGCGCCTGTCCGACGCGAAGCGGCTCGGGCACCCGATCCTCGCCGTCGTGCGGGGCTCCGCCGTGAACCAGGACGGCGCGTCGAACGGTCTTACGGCCCCGAACGGTCCCTCGCAGCAGCGGGTCATCCGCCAGGCCCTCGCCGGCGCCGGCCTCAAGCCCTCCGACGTGGACGCGGTTGAGGCCCACGGCACGGGCACGACGCTCGGCGACCCGATCGAGGCCCAGGCGCTCCTCGCCACCTACGGCCAGGACCGCGACCAGCCGCTCTGGCTCGGCTCGATCAAGTCGAACATCGGGCACACCCAGGCCGCGGCGGGCGCGGCGGGCGTGATCAAGATGGTCCTGGCGATGCGGCACGGGGTGCTGCCCCGGACCCTGCACGTGGACGAACCCACCCCGCACGTCGACTGGACCGCCGGTTCCGTGTCCCTGCTGACCGAGCCGCAGGCGTGGCCGGTCAACGGGCATCCCCGCCGGGCGGCCGTGTCGTCGTTCGGCATCAGCGGCACCAACGCCCACGTGATCCTGGAGGCGTTCGAGGCACCGGAACCGGAGTCCGCCGCGTCCAGCCTGGCGCCGCTCGTTCTGTCGGCGCGGTCGGCCGAGGCAGTGCAGGAGTCGGCTGCGCGTGTGTCGGCATTCGTGGACTCGCACCCGGAGTTGAACCGGGCTGATGTCGGGCGTTCGCTGCTGTCCCGGGCACGGTTCGACCACCGCATGGTCCTGCTGCCCGGCGAGCCGGTGACGGGTGTTGCCGCGGCTCGCCGGATTGGGGTGCTGTTTTCGGGTCAGGGCGCGCAGCGGGCGGGGATGGGTGCGGGTCTGGACTTCCCGGTGTTCAACCGGGTCTATGCCGAGGTGTGTGCGCATTTCGGTGAGCTGCCGGATGAGCGGATCGACGAAACGGAGGTCACGCAGCCGGCGTTGTTCGCGATTGAAGTCGCGTTGTATGAGCAGTTGAAGGCGTGGGGCCTCAACGCGGCGGTCGTTGGCGGTCACTCGATCGGCGAGCTGGTAGCGGCCTACGTGGCCGGGGTGTGGTCGCTGGAAGACGCGTGCAAGGTGGTGGCGGCCCGGGCTCGGTTGATGCAGGCTTTGCCGGCCGGCGGGGGAATGCTGGCGGTCGGCGCTCCGGTCGAAGATGTGCCTGAGGGCGTGTCGGTGGCGGCGATCAATGGGCCGAATTCGTGGGTCCTGTCGGGGCCGGCCGATCTGCTGCCCGAGTTCCCTGGGGTCCGGACGAGCCGGTTGCGGGTTTCGCATGCGTTCCACAGCGCGTTGATGGAGCCGATGCTGGCCGAGTTCCGCGCGGTCCTCGACACCGTCACCTTCAACCCGCCGCAGATCCCGATCGTTTCGAATGTCACCGGTGGGTTGATCGCCGAGTTTGATGCCGACTACTGGGTGCGGCATGTTCGCGGGACGGTGTTGTTTGCCGACAATGTGGCCGCGATGCGCGCCGAGGGCGTTGACACCTTCGTTGAGGTCGGGCCGGACGCCATCCTCGCGCCGCACCTGCACGGCGACGATGCCGTTGTCGTTGCTTCGCTGCGGCGGAACCGGGACGAAACCGAAACACTGCTGCGGGCCGTCGCCGAGCTGTTCGTAGCCGGCGTCGACGTCGACTGGACGGCCATCGTCGGGGCCGGCGGGCGGCGCGTCGACGGGCTGCCCACGTACGCGTTCCAGCGGGAACGATACTGGCTGCAGTCCGCCGCCGGCTTCGGCGACGTCTCCGGCGCCGGGCTCGGGGTGGCCGGGCATCCGCTGCTCGCCGCCATCGTCCGCGCGCCCGGCGACGACCACGTCATCGTGACCGGCCGGCTGTCCCTCGCCACCCACCCCTGGCTCGCCGACCACACCGTCGGCGGCGCGGTCGTCCTGCCCGGCGCCGCGCTGGTCGAGATGGTGGTGCGGGCCGGGGACGAGGTCGGCGCGGCCGTGCTCGACGAGCTGACCCTCCTGGCGCCCCTGGTCCTGCCGCCGACCGGCGGGGTGACCGTGCAGATCCACGTGGGCGAGACCGTCACGGTGTACTCCCGCCAGGACGACGGCGACGAGTGGACCCGCCACGCCGAGGGCACCATCGGCGACTCGGAGCACCCGGGCGCCTCCTTCGCCTGGCCGCCCGCCGACGCGGCCGAGATCGCGGCCGGCGACTGGTACGAGCCCGGCACGGTCACGTACGGACCCGTCTTCCAGGGGCTCCGGCGGGCGTGGCGCGGCGCCGACGGCGAGATCTACGCCGAGATCGCCCTGAGCGGCCCGGCGGCGGACGCGGCCGGCTCCTACGGGATCCATCCCGCGCTGCTCGACGCGGCCCTGCACCCGATCGGCTTCCTCGACCCCGGCGCCGGGCTGCCGTTCGTCTTCGGCGGCGTCCGGGTGCACGCGTCGGGAGCCGCGCTCCTGCGGGTCCGGGTGCGCGGCGACGCCGAGACCGGCTTCGAGATCGCCGGCATCGACGAGTCCGGCCGGCCCGTCGTCTCCATCGACCGGGTGGTCCTGCGCGAGCTCGCGGCCGGCACCTCCGCCCGGCGCCCCCTGTACGAGCTGGACTGGCAGCCGCGTCAGGTCACCGCGGCGCCGCTGCCCGAGGACGTCACCGTCTGGCGGGTGCCGTCGACGGACGGGACCGTCCCCGACGCGGTGGATGCGCTGGTCGGCGAGGCGCTGTCGGTCGCGGGCCGGGTGCTGGCCGAGTCCGGGCGGCTGGTCGTCGTGGCGGAGCCGGATGATCTGGGTGCGGCGGCGGTGTGGGGTCTGCTGCGGGTCGCGGCGGTGGAGCACCCGGGCCAGATCGTGCTGGTCTCGGGTGATGCGTCGCCGGAGTTGCTGGGTGGTGTGGTCGCGGCCGGCATCGGTGAGGCTCGGGTTCGCGACGGTGCGGTGCTGGTGCCGGGTCTGGCCCGGTCCGCGTCGCCGTCCGGCGCGGTCGATCTCGCGGGTGGCACGGTGCTGGTCACGGGTGGCCTGGGTGCGCTGGGCCGGGTCGTCGCCCGGTGGCTGGTGGATGTCTGCGGTGCCGGTGAGGTGGTGCTGGTCGGCCGGCGCGGCGGTGAGGTGCCCGGTGCCCGGGTCGTGGCGTGCGATGTCACCGATCGGGACGCGGTGTTCGAGCTGGTGGCCGGCATTCCGGACCTCGTCGGCGTCGTGCACGCGGCCGGGGTGCTCGATGACGGCGTGTTCACGGGCCTGACCCCCGAGCGGCTCAACCGGGTGCTCGCCCCGAAGGTCGCGGGCGCGTGGTGGCTGCACGAAGCGACCCTCGACCGTCCACTGCGGATGTTCGTGCTGTTCTCCTCCGTCGCCGGCATCGTCGGCAACCCGGGCCAGGCCGCCTACGCGGCCGGCAACACCTTCCTCGACGGGCTCGCGGCTCACCGCCGCCGCCTCGGGCTCCCCGCGCAGTCCATCGCCTGGGGGCAGTGGAACCTCGGCATGGGCTCCGACCTCGCACGCTCCAAGGCGGCCGCCCTGGACGTCGACTCCGGCCTCGAACTGCTCGGCGAGGCACTGGGCTCCGCGGCCGAGCTGGTGGTCGCGGCGCGGTTCGACATCGCGGCGCTGCGGAACCTGGCCGTGGTGCCGGATGTGCTGCGGCCGTTGGTGGGTCGTTCGGCGCGGCGGGCGGTGTCGGCGGGTGCCGGTGGCGGTTTCGCGGCCCGGCTGGCGGGGATGTCGCGGGACGAGGCCCGTCAGGTGGTCGTCGGCCTGGTTCGGGGGCATGTCGGGGCGGTGCTCGGCTACGCCGGTCCGGAGCAGGTGGTGCTGGACCGGGCGTTCCGGGATGTCGGGTTCGACTCCCTGGCCGCGATCGACCTGCGGAACCGGCTGATGGCCGCGACGGGGTTGCAGTTGCCGGCGACGGTGGTGTTCGACTATCCGAACCCGCTGCTGCTCGCCGGCTTCGTGTTCGACCAGATCGCCGGGGCCGAGGCCGGGCCGGTCGTCGCCACCCGGGCGAAGGTGGACGACGACCCGATCGTGATCGTCGGCATGGCCTGCCGCTACCCGGGCGGAGTCCAGGACCCCGACGGCCTCTGGAACCTGCTCCGCACCGGCGGCGACGGCATCGGCGCGTTCCCGACCGACCGCGGCTGGGACCTGGAGTACCTGCGCGACGGCGGGAGCTCCACGGGCCGCGGCGGCTTCCTGTACGACGCCGCGCTCTTCGACCCCGAGTTCTTCGGCATCAGCCCGCGTGAAGCGCTCGCGATGGACCCGCAGCAGCGGCTCCTGCTCGAAACCTCGTGGGAGGTCTTCGAGTCCGCCGGCCTCGACCCGGCGGACCTGCGCGGCTCCCGCACCGGCGTGTTCGCGGGCGTGATGTACCACGACTACGTCAACCAGCTCGTCGATGCCCAGTCCAGCGTTGAGGGGTACCTGGGCACTGGCAACTCCGGCAGCGTGGTGTCCGGTCGCGTGGCGTACACCTTCGGCTTCGAGGGTCCCGCCGTCACCGTCGACACCGCGTGCTCGTCCTCGCTGGTCGCCCTGCACCTGGCCGCCCAGTCGCTGCGCCAGGGGGAGTGCGACCTCGCCCTCGCCGGCGGCGTGACGGTCATGGCCACGCCCGGCGCGTTCGTGGAGTTCACGAAGCAGCGCGGCCTGTCCGAGGACGGCCGGTGCAAGTCGTTCGCGGGCGCCGCGGACGGCACGGGCTGGTCCGAGGGCGTCGGCGTGCTCCTCGTGGAGCGCTTGTCGGACGCGAGGCGGCTCGGGCACCCGATCCTCGCCGTCGTGCGGGGCTCCGCCGTGAACCAGGACGGCGCGTCGAACGGTCTTACGGCCCCGAACGGTCCCTCGCAGCAGCGTGTGATCCGCCAGGCCCTCGCCGGCGCCGGCCTCAAGCCCTCCGACGTGGACGCGGTTGAGGCCCACGGCACGGGCACGACGCTCGGCGACCCGATCGAGGCGCAGGCGCTCCTGGCCACCTACGGGCAGGACCGCGACCGGCCGCTGTGGCTCGGCTCGGTCAAGTCGAACATCGGCCACACCCAGGCCGCCGCCGGTGTCGCGGGTATCATCAAGATGGTCCTGGCGATGCGCCACGGCGAGCTGCCGCGGACCCTGCATGTGGACGAGCCGACCCCGCATGTGGACTGGTCGGCCGGCTCGGTCTCGCTGCTGACCGAACCGCAGGCCTGGCCGGTCAACGGACATCCCCGCCGGGCGGCCGTGTCGTCGTTCGGGATCAGCGGCACGAACGCCCACGTGATCCTGGAGGCGGCCGAGGAACCGTCCCCGGAGCCGGTGGAGGCTTCCGCGCTGGTGCCGCTGGTGGTGTCGGCGCGTTCGGCGGAGGCCGCTCGTGCGTATGCCGATCGTCTGACTCCGGGTGCGGATACGGGTCGTTCGCTGCTGTCTCGGGCCCGGTTCGACCACCGCATGGTGCTGTTGCCGGGCGAGCCAGTGACGGGTGTCGCAACGTCGCGCCGGGTAGGGGTGCTGTTCTCGGGTCAGGGCGCCCAGCGGGCGGGGATGGGTGCGGGTCTGGACTTCCCGGTGTTCCAGCGGGTCTATGCCGAGGTGCGTGGGCACTTCGGCGAGCTGCCGGACGAGCGGATCGACGAGACCGAGGTCACGCAGCCGGCGTTGTTCGCGATCGAGGTGGCCCTTTACGAGCAGTTGAAGGCGTGGGGCCTCAACCCGGCGGTCGTCGGCGGTCACTCGATCGGTGAGCTGGTAGCGGCGTATGTGGCCGGGGTGTGGTCGCTGGAAGACGCATGCAAGGTGGTGGCGGCGCGGGCGCGGTTGATGCAGGCGCTACCGGCCGGCGGCGGGATGCTGGCGGTCGGGGCTCCGGTTGAGGATGTGCCTGAGGGCGTTTCGGTTGCCGCGATCAATGGGCCGTCATCCTGGGTGTTGTCGGGTCCGGCGGAGCTGCTGCCCGAGTTCCCTGGTGTCCGCACCAGCCGCCTGAGGGTTTCGCACGCGTTCCACAGCGCGTTGATGGAGCCGATGCTGGACGAGTTCCGCGCGGTCCTCGACACCGTCACCTTCAATCCGCCGCAGATTCCCATCGTTTCCAACGTCACCGGCGGCCTCATCACCGAGTTTGATGCCGACTACTGGGTGCGGCACGTGCGTGGCACCGTGCTGTTCGCCGACAACGTGGCCGCGATGCGCGAAGCCGGGGTTGACACCTTCGTGGAGGTCGGGCCGGACGCGATCCTCGCCCCGCACCTGCACGGACAGGACGCCGTCGTGGTGACCTCCCTGCGGCGCAACCGCGACGAGCCCGAGACGCTCCTGCGGGCCGTTGCCGAGCTGTTCGTGGCCGGCGTCGACATCGACTGGAGCACCACCTTCACCGGCGGCCGAGTCGTCGGACTGCCGACCTACGCCTTCCAGCGGGAACGGTTCTGGCCCGAGCCCGCCCCGAAGCCCGTCGCGGCCGAGGACACCTCCTTCTGGTCCGCCGTCGACCGCGCCGACATCGGCGAGCTCGTCGCCCAGCTCGGCGAGCACACCCGGGCCTCGCTCGACACCCTCGTGCCCGCGCTCTCCTCCTGGCGGCACGCCCGCGGCCGGAGCAAGACCCTGGACTCGTGGTCGTACCGCGTCGAGTGGGCCCCGCGGCCGACGCCGCCGGCCGCCACCCTGAGCGGCCGCTGGCTGGTGGCCGAGCCGTCGCCGGGCCGCGGCGCCGCGATCGCCGGCGCCCTGGCCGCGCACGGGGCCGACGTGACCAGCCTGGTCCTCGACCCGGCCGGCGTCGACCTCGGCGCGGAACCCCTCGCCGGCGTCGTGTGCCTGCTCGGCCTCGACGGCGTCCTCGTCCTGATCCAGGCCCTGCACCGGGCCGGCCTCCAGGCGCCGGTGTGGTGCGTGACCGAGCAGGCCGTCGCCGCCGGCCCCGACGACCACGCCGTGGACCCCGAGGCGGCGGCCGTCTGGGGGCTCGGCCGCGCCGTCGGCCTCGAGCACCCGGCGCTGTGGGGCGGCCTCATCGACGTGCGGCCCGACCTCGACGAGCAGGCCGCGGCACTCGTGTGCGCCGCGCTCGCCGCCGACCGCCGCGCGGACCAGGTCGCCGTGCGGCCCTCCGGCCTCCTGGAGCCGCGGCTCGTCCCGGCCCCGATCACCGCGGGCCTGGCCGTCCGCGGGCACTGGCGGCCGAGCGGCACGGTCCTGATCACCGGCGGTACCGGTGGCCTGGGCGCCCGGGTCGCCCGCTGGGCCGCCGAGCACGGCGCGGAGCACCTCGTGCTGACCAGCCGCCGCGGGGAGCACGCCCCCGGCGCCGCCGAGCTGCGCGACGAGCTCACGGCCCTGGGTGCCGCCGTCACCTTCGCCGCCTGCGACATCAGCCGGCGCGACGCGGTCGCCGACCTGCTCGCCGGGCTCGCCGACCGGCCGCCCCTGTCCGTCGTCGTCCACGCCGCCGGCGTCAGCCACGCCGAGGCGCTGCTCGACACCGACGCCGAGGCCGTCCGCGCGGCCATGGCCGCCAAGGCCGCCGGCGCCGCCCACCTGGACGAGCTGCTCGGCGCAACACCCCTGGACGCGTTCGTCCTCTTCGGCTCGATCGCCGGCGTCTGGGGCGGCGCCGGGCAGGCCGCGTACAGCGCCGCCAACGCCTACCTCGACGCGCTCGCCCAGCACCGGCGCCACCGCGGCCTGGCCGGCACCTGCATCGCGTGGGGCCCGTGGGCCGACGAGGGCATGGCCGACGCCGAGACCCGGCAGCACCTGGCCCGCCGCGGCCTGACCGCCATGCACCCGGACACCGCCGTCACCGCCGTCGGCCACGCCATCGAGCACGACCTCACCAACGTGACCGTCGTCGACGCCGACTGGCGCGTGCTCGCCGGAGTCTTCCGCTCGGTCGGCGCCGGCGGCCTGTTCGACGTGGTCGCGCCGGTCGAGGCGCCGACGGTGCCGGCTCTGGTGGTGCGGCGGTCGCGGGATGAGCTGGTGGGTCTGGTCCGGCGTGAGGTTGCGGCGGTGCTCGGGCACGCCGGGGTGGATGCGGTGGGGGTTCGGCGGCCGTTCCGGGAGCTTGGGTTCGACTCGCTGGCCGCGGTGGAGTTGCGGGACCGGCTGGCGCGGCTGTGCGGGGTGGAGCTGTCCTCGACGGTCGTGTTCGACCACCCCTCGGTGGCCGAGCTCGCCGACTTCCTCGCCGGCGACGCCGACGACACCGTGCGGGTGCGCGCCCAGGCCGAGACGGACGGCGACCCGATCGTCATCGTCGGCATGGGCTGCCGCTTCCCGGGCGGCGTCAACACCGCCGACGACCTGTGGAACCTCGTCGACACCGGCCGCGACGCGATGGGCGGGTTCCCCGCCGACCGCGGCTGGGAGTCGCTGGGCGGCGACTTCGCGCGGGTCGGCGGATTCCTCGACGGGGCTACCGGCTTCGACGCCGGGTTCTTCGGGATCTCGCCGCGGGAGGCGCTGGCGCTGGATCCGCAGCAGCGGTTGCTGCTGGAGGTCTGCTGGGAGGTGTTCGAGGGCGCCGGGGTTCCGGTGGACGGGCTCAAGGGTTCGCTGACGGGCGTGTTCATGGGGACGAACGGCCAGGACTACGGGACGCTGCTGCTGGGTGCCGGGGCCGAGGTCGGGGGCTACCAGGCGACGGGGAACTCGGCGTCGGTGGTGTCGGGTCGTCTGGCGTACTGGTTCGGGCTGCAGGGTCCGGCCGTGACGGTGGACACCGCGTGCTCGTCGTCGCTGGTGGGGCTGCACCTGGCGGCTCAGGCGCTGCGCAACGGGGAGTGCGACCTGGCCCTGGCCGGTGGTGTGACCGTGATGTCGACGCCGGGGGCGTTCCTGGAGTTCGACGCGCAGGGCGGCCTCGCCGGCGACGGCCGGTGCAAGTCGTTCGGCGCGGACGCGGACGGCACCGGCTGGGGTGAGGGCGTCGGAGTCCTGCTCGTCGAGCGGCTCAGCGACGCCCGCCGCCGCGGACATCGCGTCCTCGCGGTCGTCGCCGGCAGCGCGGTCAACCAGGACGGCGCCTCGAACGGCCTCACCGCCCCGAACGGGCCCGCCCAGCAGCGGGTCATCCGCCAGGCGCTCGCCAACGCCGGCCTCGAACCGAACGACATCGACGTCGTGGAGGCCCACGGCACCGGGACCAAGCTCGGCGACCCGATCGAGGCCCAGGCGCTCATCGCCACCTACGGCCGCGACCGGCACGAGCCGCTGTGGATCGGGTCGGTGAAGTCCAACATCGGCCACACCCAGGCCGCGGCCGGTGTCGCCGGGGTCATCAAGATGGTGAAGGCCCTCGAACACGGCGTCCTGCCGAAGTCCCTGCACGCCGCCGAGCCGACCCCGCACGTGGACTGGTCGGCCGGGGCGGTGTCGGTGCTGCGGGAGTCGCGGGCGTGGCCCGAGCACGGCCGCCCGCGCCGCGCCGCGGTGTCGTCGTTCGGTATCTCCGGCACCAACGCGCACACCATCCTCGAGGCGCCCCCGGCCGCGGCCGAGGCGCCGGCGCAGACCGGCGGGACCGCCGAGGGCGTCTGGGTGATCTCGGCGCCGGACGCCGCCGGACTCAAGGCCCGGGCCGCGCAGCTCGCCGACTGGGCCGAGACCTCCGTTGCCGACCCGGCCTGGGAGCTGGCGGTCCACCGTTCGCACCTGGGCGTCCGGGCGGCGGTCACGGGCCGCGACCGGGCCGAGCTCGTGACCGGGCTGCGATCGATCGAGGGGACCAGGTCCGGCGAGCGCGCCGGGCTGGTCTGGATGTTCTCGGGCCAGGGAGCCCAGCGGGTCGGGATGGGCCGCGACCTCTACGAAGCGTTCCCGGTGTTCGCCGACGTGGTCGATCGTGCGTGCGAGCTGTTGCCGGATGGTTTGCAGTCGGTGATGTTCACCGATGGTGAGCGGTTGACACAGACGGTGTTCACGCAGGCGGCGCTGTTCGTGGTCGAGATCGCCACGGCGGAACTGCTGCGATCCTGGGGCGTCCCGGTCGCCTGGATGATGGGGCACTCGGTCGGTGAGATCGCCGTGGCCTATGTGGCCGGGGTGCTGTCCCTCGAAGACGCGTGCCGCCTCGTGTCGGCGCGCGGGCGGCTCATGCAGGCGCTGCCCGCCGGTGGGGCGATGCTCGCGGTCGGTGGGCATCCCGATTCGCTGCCGGACGGGGTGTCGGTGGCGGCGGTGAACGGGCCGGAGTCGATCGTGCTCTCGGGTCCGGCCGAGGTGATCGACGCCTTGGAGTTGCCGTTCCGGACCAAGCGGCTGACGGTCTCGCACGCGTTCCACTCGGCGCTGATGGACCCGATGCTCGACGAGTTCGCCGACGTCCTCCGGACCATCACCTTCCAGCCTCCGCGGATCCCGATCGTGTCCACGGTGACCGGTGAGCTGATCACGGGGTTCGACGCGGAGTACTGGGTGCGGCATGCGCGGGACACGGTGCGGTTCGCCGACGCGGTCTCGTTCGTGCGGGGGCAGGGGGCGGACACGTTCCTGGAGATCGGGCCGGACGCGGTGCTGACGCCGATGCTCGACGCCGACGAGGTCGTCGCCGTCCCGGTGATGCGGGCCGGGTCGACCATCGTGGGAGCGCTGGGGCGGCTGCACGCGCACGGCGTGGAGATTCCGTGGGAGCGGATCCTCAAGCCGGGCGAGCGCCTGCCGGAGCTGCCCACGTACCCGTTCCAGCACCAGCGGTTCTGGCCCACCGTCAAGCCCGTCGGCGCCGACGACGGGCTCTGGCAGCTGCTGCGGGGCCTCGACGCCGACCAGCCGCTCCGCGAGGTCCTGCCCGCGCTGGACCGGATGCGCAGCCGCGAACAGACGCGGCAGTGGCGCTACGACATCACGTGGCCGGCCGTGCACGCGGGCGAGCACGCCGACGCCGCCGGGCACCGCTGGCTGCTCGCGCACACCGCGGCCACCACGGACACGGCCGAGCAGATCGCCAAGGGTCTGCAAGAGCACGGCGCAGTGGTCGAAACCACGACCGACGTCGAAGCCGCCCTCGGCGACTTCCAGCCGACCGCCGTCGTCTCCCTCCTCGCGCTCGACACCGCGACCCACCCCGACTACCCCAACCTGACCCGGGGCCTCGCCGCCAACCTCGAGCTCCTCCAGCGGCCCGTCGCCGTCTGGCTCTGCACCCGCCAAGCCGTCCAGACCGGCCCCGGCGACCACGCACCCGACCCCGACCAGGCCACTACCTGGGGCCTCGGCTACGTGGCCGCCGTCGAACAGCCGCACCGGTACCGCGGCCTGATCGACCTGCCCGGCGAGCTCGACCCCGAGGCCATCGCCCGGCTCGCCCAGACCCTCACCTCGGACCGGGAGCACACGGCGATCCGGCCCGGCACCGTCCACACGCGACGGCTGACCCGCACCGCCGAGACCACGGCGACGGGCACGTACGAGCCGCGCGACACCACCCTCGTCACCGGCGCCACCGGTGCCCTCGCCGAGCAGACCACCCGCTGGCTCACCGACCGGGGAGCCCGGGTCGTCGGCATCGAGGACGCCGCCGAGCCGATCACGGCCGCGTTCCACATCGCCGGTCGCGCCCCCGCCACCCCGCTCGCCGAGCTCACCGTCGCGGCCCTCGCCGCCGGGGTCCAGGCGGCCACCGGCCCCGTCGGCCAGCTCCGCAAGGCCATCGCCGGCCGTCCGCTGCAGGCCCTCGCCCTGTTCACTTCGATGGCGGGCATCTGGGGCGCCGGCGAAGGGGCCGCCCAGGCGGTCGCCGACGCCTACCTGGGGGCGATGGCCGAGCGCGCCACGGCCGGCGGCACCGCCGCGACCGCGATCGCCTGGGACACCTGGGACGGCTCCCGGCTGCCCGCGCTCGGCGACGTCATCGCCCAAGGCGGTGCGCGCGCGATCGTGGCCGACATCCGCTGGGACCGGATCGTGGCGAACGTCGGCGCCTGGGCCCTGATCGACGACCTGCCGGAGGTCCAGCAGCTGCGCCGGGCCGCGGCCGAGGCCGACGCGGCCGTCCGCGACGACGTGGCCAACCGGCTGCGGGAGCGCCTCACCCCGCTGCCCGTCGCCGAGCAGGACGCGCACCTCGTCCAGCTCGTCATCGGCCGGGCCGCCGCCGTGCTGGGGCACCAGGGCGACGGCGACTTCACCGCGACCCGGGCGTTCCGCGAGGCCGGGTTCGACTCGATGACCGCCGTCGAGCTGCGCAACCGGCTGCGCGCCGACACCGGGGTCGAGCTCGGCGCGAGCGTCGTGTTCGACTACCCGACGCCGCTCGCGCTCGCCCAGCACCTGCGGGGCCTGCTCATCGCGGGTCCGGAGGCGGTGACCGAGCCGGTCCTGACCGCGCTGGAGCGGGTCGAGGCCGCCTTCGCCGGCGGCGCCGCCGATCCGCTGACGAAGCAGAAACTGCTCGTACAAATGCAGGCCTTTATTTCGAAATGGAGCGACACGCGCGCCGTTTCGGAAACGAACAATGAGCCTGAGCAATTGCAGAATGCGACCGACGACGAGTTGTTCGACTTCATCAACCGCCAGCTCGGGCGCTGATGGGGCCGCAGTAGGGGCGGCTAGGGGTTGTGACGCGGTTTCGCCGTCAAATACTTTCGTCGCAATGCGGAGACGCTCGTAGAAGGTGCGTTGATGGCAACTGAAGAAGCGCTGCGGGACTATCTGAAATTGGTCACGGCGGACCTGGCTGCGACCAAACAGCGGCTGCGAGACGTCGAGGCCGGCAGCCGCGAACCGATCGCCATCGTCGGCATCGCCTGCCGCTTCCCGGGCGGGGTCCGCGGTCCCGAGGACCTGTGGCGGCTCGTGTCGAGCGGCACCGACGCCATCGCCGAGTTCCCGGACGACCGGGGCTGGGACCTCGAGCACCTGTACCACCCCGACCCCGACCACCCCGGCACCTCCTACGTGGCCGAGGGCGGGTTCGTCGACTCCGCCGACCGGTTCGACGCCGCCTTCTTCGGCATCTCCCCGCGCGAGGCGCTGGGCATGGACCCGCAGCAGCGGATGCTCCTGCAGACCTCCTGGGAGGCGATCGAGCACGCGGGCATCGACCCCGCGGGGCTGCGCGGCCACCAGATCGGCGTCTTCGTCGCCACCTCGGGCCAGGACTACGTCACCGTCCTGCAGCAGTCGCCCGACAGCACCGAGGGCTACATCATCACCGGTACCGCGGCCAGCGTCGTCTCCGGCCGCATCTCCTACGCGCTCGGCCTCGAGGGCCCGGCCGTCACCGTCGACACCGCGTGCTCCTCGTCGCTCGTCGCCCTGCACCTGGCCACCCAGGCGCTGCGCAACGGCGAATGCACCCTGGCGCTCACCGGCGGCTCGACCATCATGTGCAGCCCGGCCGCGTTCATCGGCTTCAGCCGCCAGCGCGGCCTGGCCCCGGACGGCCGGTGCAAGCCGTTCGCCGCCGGCGCCGACGGCACCGGCTGGGGCGAGGGCGCGGGCGTGCTGTTGCTGGAGCGGCTCTCCGACGCGCAGCGCAACGGCCACCCGGTCCTCGCCGTCGTGCGGGGCAGCGCGGTCAACCAGGACGGCGCCTCGAACGGTCTCACCGCCCCGAACGGCCCGTCGCAGCAGCGCGTCATCCTCCAGGCGCTCACCAACGCCCAGCTCTCGCCGCACCAGATCGACATCGTGGAGACCCACGGCTCCGGCACGCCCCTCGGCGACACCATCGAGGCGCAGGCGCTGCTGGCCACCTACGGGCAGTCCCGCCCCGCCGACCGGCCGCTGCGGGTCGGCTCGGTGAAGTCGAACATCGGCCACTGCCAGGCGGCGGCGGGCGTCGCGGGCGTCATCAAGACCGTCATGTCGATGCGCAACGGGCTCTTCCCGAAGCTGGTCAACGTCGACGAGCCGTCGCCCGACATCGACTGGTCCTCCGGCGCGCTCGCGCTGCCGCTGCAGGCCGAGGCGTGGCCGCTGCGCGACGAGCCCCGCCGCGCCGGCGTCTCCTCGTTCGGCATGAGCGGCACCAACGCCCACGTCCTGATCGAGGAGGCCCCAGCCGCGGCGACCGAGGACGCGGACGGCGCCGAGCCGCCGCTGGTCCCGATCGTGCTGTCGGCCCGGGATCACGAGGGCGTCGCCCGCCAGGCCCGCAAGCTCGCCGGCTGGCTGAGCGCGGACGAGTCGCGGCGCCTCGCCGACACCGGACTGTCCGCGGTCGTGTCCCGCTCCACGTTCGAGCACCGGGCCGTCGTGCTCGCGGGCGACCGCGCGGACGCCCTGCGCGCCCTCGACGAGCTCGCCGCCGGGCAGCCCTCCGCGGACGTCGTGTCCGGCAACGGTACCGCCAATGCCACCACCGCCCCCCTGGCGTTCATGTTCTCGGGCCAGGGCGGCCAGCGCCCCGGCATGGGGCGCGAACTGGCCGCCGCGTACCCCGCGTTCGACCGGGCCCTGGACGAGGTCTGCGCGCTGCTCGACCCGCACCTGCCGCAGCCCCTGAAGCCCGTCATCTTCGCCGCCGAGGGCACCCCCGAGGCGGAGCTGCTCGACCGCACCCGCTACACCCAGGCCGCGCTCTTCGCCGTCGAGGTCGCCCTCGCTGCCCTGGTCCGCGGCTGGGGCCTGCGGCCGGACCACGTCGTCGGGCACTCCTTCGGCGAGATCGCCGCCGCGCACGTCGCCGGCGTGCTGTCCCTCGCCGACGCCTGCGTGCTCGTCGCCGCCCGCGGCCGGCTCATGGAGCAGCTGCCCGGCGGCGGCGCGATGCTCGCGATCGGCGCCCCCGAGGCCGACGTCGCCCCGACGCTGGAGCCGTTCGGCGGCCGCGTCGTCATCGCCGCGGTCAACGGCCCGGCCGCCGTGGTCGTCTCCGGCGAGGCCGGCCCGGTCGCGGAGGTCAAGGCGATCTGGGCCGCCCGCGAGGCCCGCACCAAACTCCTGCGCATCAGCACCGCCTCGCACAGCCCGCTCATGGACCCGATGCTGGACGAGTTCGGCCGGATCGCGGCCGGGCTCACGTTCAACCCGCCGGCGGTGCCGTTCATGTCGTCGGTGACCGGCGCGCCGGTCACCGAGTTCGACGCCGCCTACTGGGTGGGCAACGTCCGGCGGGCCGTCCGGTTCGCCGACGCCGTCACCGCCCTGGCCGACCTCGGCGTGACCGCGCTGGTCGAGCTGGGCCCGGACGGCATCCTCGCCCCGATGGCCGAGAACACGCTGGGGGAGCGCCCCGGCGAGGTCCTCGTCGTGCCCGTCCTGCGCCGCGACCGGCCCGAGCCGCACGCCGCCCTCACCGCCCTGGCCCAGCTGCACGTGCGGGGCCGCGCCGTCGACTGGGCCGCGCTGTTCGCCGGCACCGGCGCGCGCCGCGTCCCGCTGCCCACCTACGCGTTCGCCGAGCAGCGGTTCTGGCCGCGGCCCGGGCAGCCGCCGGCGACCGGCGGCGACGGCGAGTTCTGGGCCGCCGTCGAGCGCGGCGAGGTCCAGCAGCTCGCCACCGGCCCGGAGCTGGAGTCGCTGGAGTCGGCGCTGCCCGTCCTGGACCGCTGGCGCAAGAGCCGCAGCGAGCGCTCCGAGCTCGACGCCTGGTCGTACCTCATCAAGTGGAAGCCCTTCGAGGTCCCCGAGCGCGCGGCGCCGAGCGGGCCCTGGGTGGTCCTGGTCCCGCGCACCGACGCTCCACGGTGGACCGGAGATCTGCTCGCCACCCTCGACGGTGCCGTCACGGTCGAGTACGGCGAAGAGGATCTCGATCGAGCCCGGCTCGCGGCGAAGGTGACGGGTGCGGCCGGCGTCGTCCTGGTCACCGCCGGCCAGGACCGGCCCGTCGACGGGCTCCCCGGCAGCTCGATCGGCTCCGCGGCCGCCCTCGTGCTCACCCAGGCCCTCGCCGACATCGGCGGCACGGCCCGCCTGTGGTGCCTCACCTCCGGCGCCGTCTCCGTCGGGCCCGCCGACCCGGTCGAGCACCCGCTCCAGGCGCTCGTCTGGGGACTCGGCCGGGCCGCCGCCCTCGAATACCCGCAGTGGTGGGGCGGGCTCATCGACCTCCCCGCGACCATCGACCGGCACGGCCTGCGGCGCCTCCCAGGAATCCTGGCCGGCGGGGAGGACCAGGTCGCGCTGCGCGGCTCGGGCGCCTACGGGCGGCGGCTGCTGCCGGTCCAGCCGGGCGGGGCCGCCGAACGTCCCTGGCAGCCCTCGGGAACCGTGCTCGTCACGGGCGGGACCGGGGCACTGGGCGTACAACTGGCGCAGTGGCTCCTGGATCGTGGTGCCGAACGGGTCGTGCTCGTCAGCCGGCGCGGGGCCGACGCGCCGGGCGCCGCCGAACTCGTGCGGGAGGCGGGGGTCGAGGTCGTCGCCTGCGACGTGACCGACCGCGACGCCGTCGCCGCCCTCGTCGCCGGGCTGCCCGGCCTGACCGCGATCGTGCACGCGGCCGGCGTCGACCAGCTCGCCGCGATGACCGACACCACCCTCGCCGACTTCGCCGCCGTCACCGCCGCGAAGGTGCTCGGCGCCCTGAACCTCGACGCGGCCGTCGGCGACCGGCCGCTGGACGCGTTCGTCCTCTACTCCTCGATCTCGGCGATCTGGGGCAGCGCGGGGCAGTGCGCGTACGGCGCCTCGAACTCGGTCCTCGACGCGCTGGCCCAGCACCGGCGCGCCCGCGGGCTGGCCGGCACCGCGGTCGCGTGGACGGCCTGGGGCGGCCGCGACGGCATGGCCGCCAAGACCCCGGCCGCGCAGGCGATGCAGCGCCTCGGCGTGCCCCCGGTGCCGCCCGATCGCCTGCTCGCCGCCCTGGACCGGGTGCTGCAGCGGCCGCACGCGTGCATGACGGTCGCCGACGTCGACTGGTCGCGGTTCTACCCGTCGTTCAGCCTGTCGCGCCCCAGCCCGCTGCTCGCCGACCTCCCGGCCGTGCGGGCGCTCACCGAGGCCGCCGAGGAGGACTCGGCCGGCGCGGCCGGCGGGGCGATCCCCTCGTCGCTGGCCCACCTGTCGGCGCTGAGCCCGGACGAGCGGCGGCGCGCCCTGCTGGACCTGGTCGGCGCCCAGACCGCCGTCGTGCTCGGCCACGGCGTCGGCGAGGACCTGCGGGACCGGCCGTTCAAGGAGCTCGGCTTCGACTCGCTCACCGCGGTCGAGTTCCGCAACAAGCTCAACGACGTCACCGGCCTGCGGCTGCCGTCCACGCTGGTCTTCGACTACCCGACGCCGATCGTGCTCGCCGAGCACCTGCACGAGCGGGTCTTCGGCGGCGCGGGCGCGGCGGCCGGGCCGGACCCGTCGGCGTCCCCGGCGGACGACCCGATCGCGATCGTCGGCATGGCGTGCCGGTACCCCGGCGGCGTCACCAGCCCCGAAGACCTCTGGCGGATCGTCGCCGACGGTGTCGACGCGATCGGCGCGTTCCCGGCCGACCGGGGCTGGGCCGCGGCCGACGGCGCCGGCGGCTTCCTCGACGACGTGGCCGGCTTCGACGCCGCGTTCTTCGGCATCTCCCCGCGCGAGGCCCTCGCCATGGACCCCCAGCAGCGGCTGCTGCTCGAGGCGGCCTGGGAGGTCTTCGAGCGGGCCGGGATCGACGTGCACGCCGTGCGCGGCCGCCAGGTCGGCGTCTTCGTCGGCGCGTCCGGCTCCGGCTACGGCAGCGGCCTGACCCAGGTGCCCGAGGGCGTCGAGGGCTACCTGATGACCGGCGGCTCCGGCAGCGTCATCTCCGGCCGTGTCGCCTACGCCTTCGGCCTCGAGGGCCCCGCCGTCACCGTCGACACCGCGTGCTCGTCGTCGCTGGTCGCCCTGCACCTGGCGGCCCAGGCCCTGCGCAACGGCGAATGCGAGCTCGCGATCGCCGGCGGCGTCGCCGTGCTGGCGACCCCGAACACGTTCGCCGAGTTCTCCCGCCAGGGCGGCCTCGCCGGCGACGGGCGCTGCAAGGCCTTCGCCGCGAGCGCCGACGGCACCGGCTGGTCGGAGGGCGTCGGCCTGCTCCTCGTCCAGCGGCTCAGCGCCGCCCGGCGCGACGGCCGCCAGGTCCTGGCGATCGTGCGCGGCTCGGCGGTGAACCAGGACGGCGCGTCGAACGGGCTCACCGCCCCGAACGGGCCGTCGCAGCAGCGGGTCATCCGGGCCGCGCTCGCCGCGGCCGGGCTGGGCACCAACGACGTCGACCTGATCGAGGCGCACGGCACCGGCACGGTCCTCGGCGACCCGATCGAGGCCCAGGCGCTGCTGGCGACCTACGGCCAGGACCGCGAGAGTCCCCTGTGGCTCGGCTCGGTGAAGTCCAACCTCGGCCATCCCCAGGCGGCCGCGGGTGTCGCCGGCATCATCAAGACGGTCATGGCGATCCGGCACGGGGTGCTGCCCAAGACCCTCCATGTCGACGAGCCCACGCCGCACGTCGACTGGACCGCCGGCGCGGTGTCGCTGCTGACCGAGGCCCGGCCGTGGACGGCGACGGGACCGCGGCGCGCGGCGGTGTCGTCGTTCGGCATCAGCGGTACCAACGCCCACACCATCATCGAGGAGGACGTCCTCGAACCCGTCGCCGCCGGCCCGGTCCCCGAGTCGCCGACGGCGGTGCTGCTCTCGGCCCGCGACGCCGCCGCGCTGACGGCCCAGGCCGCCCGCTGGTCCGCGTTCGTCGCCGAGCACCCGGACCTGCGCCCGGCCGACCTCGCCTACTCCTCGGCCGTGGCCCGCGCCGCCCTCGAACGCCGGGCCGTCGTCGTCGCGCCCGACCGGCAGACCCTCGCCGACGGGCTGGACGCGCTCGCCGCCGGCCGCGAGCACCCGGCCGTCGCCACCGGCACGGCCGCCGCGCGGCCCGGCGTCGCGTTCCTGTTCCCGGGCCAGGGCGCCCAGCGGCTCGGCATGGGCGCCGAGCTCGCCCGCGAGCACCCCGTCTTCGCCACCGCCTTCGACGCGGTGTGCACCCACTTCGACCAGTTGCTGCCGCGGCCCCTCGCGAGCGTCATGCACGGCGACGCGGACGGGCTCGACCAGACGCGGTACACCCAGGCCGCCCTCTTCGCCTTCGAGGTGGCCCTGTTCCGGCTCCTGGAGCACCTGGGCCTGCGCCCCGACCATCTCGCCGGGCACTCCATCGGCGAGATCAGCGCCGCCCACGTGGCCGGTGTGCTCTCCCTGCCCGACGCCTGCCTGCTCGTCGACACCCGCTCGCGGCTCATGCAGGAGCTGCCCCCCGGCGGCGCGATGCTGTCCGTGGCCGGGCCCGTGGAGGACCTGCCGGACGGCGTCTCGGTCGCCGCGGTCAACGGCCCCGGCTCGATCGTGCTGTCCGGCCCGGCCGAGCTCATCGACGCCCTGCCGGGCAAGCGCCTGCGGGTCTCGCACGCGTTCCACAGCGCGCTGATGGAGCCGATGCTGGAGCCGTTCCGCGAGGTCCTGCGCACGATCACGTACCACCCGCCGCAGATCCCGATCGTCTCCACCGTCACCGGCGCGCCGATCACCGCGTTCGACGCCGGCTACTGGGTCACCCAGGTCCGCGACACCGTCCGCTTCGCCGACGCCGTCACCCGCCTGCACGCCCTCGGCGCCCGCGCGTTCGTCGAGCTCGGCCCGGCCGCCGTGCTCAGCGCGCTCGTGCCGCACCCCGACGCCCTCGCCGTGCCGCTGGGCCGGGGCGGCCGGCCCGAGTCCCCGGAACTGCTCGCCGCCCTCGGCCGGCTGCACGTGGCCGGCGTCCCGGTCGCCTGGCCGCGGCTCTTCGAGGGCACCGGCGCCGTCCGCGTCGACGTGCCGACGTACGCGTTCCAGCGCGAGCGGTACTGGATGCAGGACGCCCCGAACGGCACGGCCGACATCACCACCACCGGCCTCGACTCCACCGGCCACCCGATCCTCGGCGCGGCCACGGAGCTGCCGGAGGGCGAGGGCACCCTGTTCACCGGCCGGATCTCGCTGCGCACCCACCCGTGGCTGGCCGACCACGCCGTCATGGACACGATCCTCATCCCCGGCACCGCCTTCGTCGAGCTCGCCTCCTGGTGCGGCCGCCGCGTCGGCGCGCCCCGGGTCGCGGACCTGACGCTGGAGCAGCCGCTGGTGCTGCCCCGGACCGGCGGCGTCGACCTGCAGGCCCGCGTCGGCGCGCCCGACCCGTCCGGCGGCCACCCGGTCGCGATCTACTCGCGGCCCGACGCGCCCGGCGACGACCCCGAGGCCCGGCAGTGGCAGCGGCACGCGACCGGCCTGCTCACCGCCGACTCCGGCACCCCCGCGTACCTGGCCGGGGAGTGGCCCCCCGCCGGCGCCGACGCGCTCGTGGTCGACGACATCTACCCGCGGCTGGCGACCCAGGGCTACCAGTACGGGCCGAGCTTCCAGGCCCTCCGCGCCGCCTGGCGCCTCGGCCGGGAGGTCTTCGCCGAGGTCGTCCTGCCCGCGTCCGTCGTCGCCGACGCCCGCGCCTTCGGCCTGCACCCCGCGCTCATGGACGCCGCGATGCACGCGCTCGGCGCGCCCGCCGCCGTCGCCTCGGACGAGCCGCCCGCCGAGCCCGGCCTGCCGTTCTCGTGGAACGGCGTCGCGGTCCACGCGACCGGCGTCTCGGAGCTGCGGGTGCGGCTCACCCCGTCGGACGGTGGCGGGCTCGCCATCGCCATGGCGGACACGACCGGCGCGCCGGTCGCCTCGGTCGCCGAGCTCGTCCTGCGCCCGGTGAAGGCCGGGCAGCTGTCGACCGGCAGCCGCTCGCTCTTCCGCCCGGAGTGGATCGCGGTGCCCACCGAGCCCGGCGCCCGCGCCGATGCCGTCATCTACACCGCCACCGGCGCGGCCGACGACGCCGTCGCCGACACGCACCGGCGCGTGCACGAGATGCTCGCCCGGGTCCAAACCTTCCTCGCCGACGAGGACGGGGTGCTCGCGGTCGTGACCCGCGGCGCGGTGCCGGTCGCCGACGGGGACACCGTCACGGACCTGCCGGCCGCCGCGCTCTGGGGCATGCTCGGCTCGGCCCAGTCGGAGAACCCCGGCCGCATCGTGCTCGCCGACCTCGACGACACCCCCGAGTCCGAGGCCGCCCTGCCCGCCGCGATCGCCGGCGGCGAGCCGCAGTTCGCCATTCGTGCCGGGCAGGTGTACGCGGCCCGTCTCGGCCGCCCGGTGGAGGCGCCCGCCGACGAGCTGCCCGCGCTCGGCGACGGCACCGTCCTCGTCACCGGGGCCACCGGCGCGCTCGGCCGGCTCATGGCCCGCCACCTCGTCACCGCCCACGGCGTGCGCCGGCTGCTGCTGCTGAGCCGCAGCGGGCCCGACGCCCCGGGCGCCGCCTCGCTGGTGGCCGAGCTCGAGGAACTCGGCGCATCCGTGGACCTGGCCGCCTGCGACGTCGCCGACCATGCCGAGCTGGCCAAGACGGTCGCGGAGCACCCGCTCGTCGGCGTGGTGCACATGGCCGGCGTGCTCGACGACGGCGTGCTGAGCTCGCAGACGGCGCAGCGGTACGACACCGTGCTGCGGCCCAAGGTCGACGCCGCGTGGAACCTGCACCGGGTCACCGAGCACCTGCCGCTGCGCGCGTTCGTGCTGTTCTCCTCCGCGGCCGCCATCCTCGGCGGGCCCGGGCAGTCCAACTACGCCGCCGGCAACGCCTTCCTCAACGGGCTCGCCCACTACCGGCGGGCGCGCGGCCTGCCCGGCACGGCCATCGCCTGGGGCCCGTGGGCGGGCGGCGGCGGCATGACCGGCCACCTCGCCGACGCCGACGCGCGCCGGATGTCCCGCGGCGGCCTGACCCCGTTCGCGCCCGACGAGGGCCTGGCGCTGTTCTCGGAGGCGCTGCGCCGCCCCGAGCCGGTCCTCGCCCCGCTGCGGCTGAACCAGACCGCCTTCAAGAACGCCAGCGCGGCCGAGGTACCGCCCGTGCTGCGCTCCCTCATCCCGACCGCCGGACCCGGGGCGGCGCCGCGG
The DNA here is from genome assembly GCF_040300725.1 of Dactylosporangium sp. NPDC000244. Taxonomy (NCBI): domain Bacteria; kingdom Bacillati; phylum Actinomycetota; class Actinomycetes; order Micromonosporales; family Micromonosporaceae; genus Dactylosporangium; species Dactylosporangium sp. NPDC000244. Next base: position 20,314 of record NZ_JBEPEH010000057.1, on the reverse strand, counting down.
GGCGGGGCGGACGACCCGGCCGCCGCGCTGCGGGCCGCGCTCACCGGGCTGGACGGCCCCGAGCGCACCCGGATGCTCGCCGACCTCGTGCGCACCCAGGCCGCCGCGGTGCTCGGCTTCGCCTCCATGCGCTCGATCGACGAGGATCGCGGCTTCCTCGAGCTCGGCTTCGACTCGCTCATGGCGGTCGAGTTCCGCAACCGGCTCAACGCCGTCACGGGCCTGCGGCTGCCGTCGACGCTCATCTTCGACCGGCCGACGAGTGCCGCCCTCGCCGACTACCTCGCCGACACCCTCGTGGCCGAGAAGGCCGTCTCCGCCTTCGCGATCCTCGGCGAGCTGACCCGGATCGAGGCGAGCATGGACGCGGTCCCGCTCGACGACACCCACCGCGCCGTGGTCGGCAGCCGCCTGCGCGACCTGCTCGCCCGGTGGACCACGCCCGAGGCCGGCGGCGACCTGGCGCTGCAGACCGCGTCGGCCGAGGAGCTCTTCACCTTCCTGGACGACGAACTAGGGGCCGTCTGATGCCCACTGAGGCAGAGTTCCTCGACTACCTGCGGCGCGCCTCGGCGGACCTGCGCGACACCAAGCGCCGGCTGCGCGAGCTCGAGGCCCGCGGGAACGAACCCATCGCGATCGTGGGCATGTCCTGCCGGTACCCCGGCGGCGTCACCGACCCCGAGAGCCTCTGGCGGCTCGTCGCGGAGGGCGGCGACGCGATCGGCGGGTTCCCCGACGACCGCGGCTGGGACCTGCCCGGCCTGTACGACGCCGACCCCGACCGCAGCGGCGCCACCTACGTCCGGCACGGCGGCTTCCTGCACGACGCCGCCCACTTCGACCCGGCGTTCTTCGGCATCAGCCCGCGCGAGGCCCTGGCCATGGACCCGCAGCAGCGGCTCCTGCTGGAGGCGTCCTGGGAGGCCTTCGAGTCGGCCGGCCTCGACCCGGCCCGCCTGCGTGGCAGCCGCACCGCGGTGTTCGCCGGGGTCATGTACCACGACTACGTCTCCCGCTCGATGGACGTCCCCGCCGGCGTGGAGGGCTACCTCGGCACCGGCAACTCCGGCAGCGTCCACTCCGGCCGCGTCGCCTACACCTTCGGCCTCGAGGGCCCGGCCGTCACCGTCGACACCGCCTGCTCCTCCTCGCTCGTCGCGCTGCACCTCGCCGTCCAGGCCCTGCGGCAGGGGGAGAGCGACCTCGCGCTCGCCGGCGGCGTGACCGTGATGGCGACCCCGGGCACCTTCGTGGAGTTCGCCCGCCAGCGCGGCCTCGCCCCCGACGGCCGCTGCAAGTCCTTCGCGGGCGCCGCGGACGGCACGGGCTGGTCCGAGGGCGTCGGCATGCTCGTGGTCGAGCGCCTCTCCGACGCCCAGCGCCTCGGCCACCCGATCCTCGCCGTCGTGCGGGGCAGCGCGGTCAACCAGGACGGCGCCAGCAGCGGGCTCACCGCCCCGAACGGCCCGTCGCAGGAGCGGGTCATCCGCCAGGCGCTCGCCGGGGCCGGCCTGTCCACCGCCGAGGTCGACGCCGTCGAGGCGCACGGCACCGGCACGGTGCTCGGCGACCCGATCGAGGCCCAGGCGCTGCTGGCCACCTACGGGCAGGACCGCCCCGAGGACCGTCCGCTGTGGCTCGGCTCGATCAAGTCGAACCTCGGGCACACCCAGGCCGCCGCGGGCGTGGCCGGCATCATCAAAATGATCATGGCGATGCGCCATGGCGTGCTGCCCCGCACCCTGCACGTGGACGAGCCCACCCCGCACGTCGACTGGACCGCCGGCGCGGTGTCCCTGCTCACCGAGCCCCGCCCGTGGCCGGCCGCGGACCGTCCGCGCCGGGCCGGGATCTCCTCGTTCGGCGTGAGCGGCACCAACGTGCACGTGGTCATCGAGGCCCCGCCGGAGACCGTCACCGAGCCCGCCCCGGCCGGCGCGCCGCTGCCGGTCGTGCCCCTGGTGGTGTCGGCGCGGTCGGCCGCGTCGGCGCACGCGTACGCCGACCGCCTCGCCGCGTTCCTCGACTCCCACCCGGACGTGCGCCGGGTGGACGCCGGGCACTCGCTGGTCGCGTCGCGGGCCCGGTTCGACCACCGCCTGGTCATGCTGCCAGGCGGCCCGGTCGCGGGCGTCGCCGCCGGTCGCACGGTCGGCGTGCTGTTCTCGGGTCAGGGCGCCCAGCGGCCCGGCATGGGCTCCACGCTCGACTTCCCGGTGTTCAACCGGGTCCACGCCGAGGTGCGTGCGCACTTCGGTGAGCTGCCGGACGAGCGGATCGACGAAACGGAGATCACGCAGCCGGCGTTGTTCGCGATCGAGGTGGCCCTTTACGAGCAGTTGAAGGCGTGGGGCCTCCAGCCATCGGTGGTCGGCGGGCACTCGATCGGCGAGTTGGTCGCAGCTTACGTGGCCGGTGTCTGGTCGCTGGAGGACGCCTGCAAGGTGGTCGCGGCCCGGGCCCGGCTGATGCAGGCCTTGCCGTCGGGTGGCGGAATGCTCGCGGTCGGCGCTCCGGTTGAGGTCGTGCCGGATGGTGTTTCGGTGGCGGCGATCAATGGCCCGTCATCCTGGGTGTTGTCGGGTCCGGCCGAGCTGCTTCCGGAGTTCCCGGATGTCCGGACCAGTCGGCTGCGGGTTTCGCACGCGTTCCACTCGGCGTTGATGGAGCCGATGCTGGCCGAGTTCCGCGAGGTCTTGGAAGGCGTCGCCTCCAACCCGCCGCAGATTCCGATCGTTTCCAATGTCACCGGTGGGCTGATCGCCGAGTTCGATGCCGACTACTGGGTGCGGCATGTGCGCGGGACGGTGTTGTTCGCCGACAACGTGGCCGCGATGCGTGCCGAAGGCGTTGACACCTTTGTCGAGGTCGGGCCGGACGCGATTCTCGCGCCGCACCTGCCGTCCGACGACGCCGTTGTCGTCGCCTCGCTGCGGCGGAACCGGGACGAGCCCGAGACGCTGCTGCGGGCCGTCGCCGAGTTGTTCGCGGCCGGAGTCGAGGTCGACTGGGCCGCGGTGTTCGCCGGAGCCGGGGGCCGGGCCGTCGAGCTGCCGACGTACGCGTTCCAGCACGAGCGCTACTGGCTCGAGTCGGCCGGCGGCGTCGGGGACCTGGCCGGGGCCGGGCTCCGGGTGGTCGGGCATCCGTTGCTGAGCGCGGCGGTACGCGTCGCCGAGGACGATGTCGTCGTCCTCACCGGCCGGCTCTCGCTCGCGGCCCAGCCGTGGCTGGCCGACCACGCGATCGGGGACGTGGTGGTCGTGCCCGGGACCGCGCTCGTCGAGATGGCGGTCCGGGCCGGCGACGAGGTCGGCGCCGCCGTGCTGGAGGAGCTGTCCCTCGTCGCGCCGCTGGCCGTGCCGCCCGCCGGCGGGGTCGCGGTCCAGGTCCGGGTCGGGCCGGCGGACGCGTCCGGCCGCCGCGCGCTGACGATCTCGTCGCGGCCCGACGGCGAGGACGAGTGGGTCCGGCACGCGGAGGGCGCCCTGGGTGTCGCCGCCGCCGAGGCCTCGTTCGCGTGGACACCGGGCGACGAGGCGCCGGTCGGCGACTGGTACTCGCGGGCGGCCGTGACGTACGGACCCGCGTTCCAGGGCCTCCGGCGGCTGTGGCGCGGCGGCGAGGACGAGCTGTTCGCCGAGGTGGCGGTGGACGACCCCGGGACGTTCGCGGTCCACCCGGCCCTGCTGGACGCGGCGCTGCACCCGATCGGGCGGCTCGACCCGGACGCGGGCCTGCCGTTCGTGTTCGCCGGGGTCCGCGTGCACGCGACCGGCGCCGCCGTGCTGCGCGTCCGGATCCGGGGCAACGCCGGCTCCGGCTTCGAGGTGCTCGCGGCCGACGAGTCCGGGCAGCCGGTGGTGTCGATCGAGCGGGTGGTCCTGCGGCCGGTGACGGTCGGGCCCACGGCTCGGCGGGACCTGTACGAGGTCGAATGGCAGCCGCGCGAAGTCACGCCGGCGCCGCTGGACCCGGACATGGTGGTGTGGCGGGTGCCGCCGGTCGGCGACGGCCCGCTGCCGCCGGCCGTGGATGCGCTGGTCGCCGAGGCGCTGTCGGTCGCGGGCCGGGTGCTGGCCGAGTCCGGGCGGCTGGTCGTCGTGGCGGAGCCGGATGATCTGGGTGCGGCGGCGGTGTGGGGTCTGCTGCGGGTCGCGGCGGTGGAGAACCCGGGCCAGATCGTGCTGGTCTCGGGTGATGCGTCGCCGGAGTTGCTGGGTGGTGTGGTCGCGGCCGGGATCGGTGAGGCTCGGGTTCGCGACGGTGTGGTGCTGGTGCCGGGTCTGGCCCGGTCCGCGTCGCCGTCCGGCGCGGTCGATCTCGCGGGTGGCACGGTGCTGGTCACGGGTGGCCTGGGTGCGCTGGGCCGGGTCGTCGCCCGGTGGCTGGTGGATGTCTGCGGTGCCGGTGAGGTGGTGCTGGTCGGCCGGCGCGGCGGTGAGGTGCCCGGTGCCCGGGTCGTGGCGTGTGACGTCACCGATCGGGACGCGGTGTTCGAGCTGGTGGCCGGCATTCCGGACCTGGTCGGCGTCGTGCACGCCGCGGGCGTGCTGGACGACGGGGTGTTCACGGGGCTGACGCCGGAGCGGGCGAGCCGCGTCCTGGCGCCGAAGGTCGCCGGGGCCTGGTGGCTGCACGAAGCGACCCTCGACCGGAACCTCGAACTGTTCGTGATGTTCTCCTCCCTCGCCGGGGTCGTCGGCAGCCCCGGGCAGGCGGCCTACGCGGCCGGCAACGCCTTCCTCGACGGGCTCGCGGCCCACCGGCGCACACTCGGGCTCCCCGCGGTCTCCATCGCCTGGGGGCTGTGGGACCTCGGCATGGGCAGCGACCTCGCCCGCACCGGCGCCGCCGCCCTCGACGCCGAGACCGGGCTGGCGCTGCTCGGCGACGCCCTGGCCGGCGACTCGGCCCTGGTCGTCGCCGCCCGGTTCGACCTCGCCGCGCTGCGGGGCCTGGCCGGCGTCCCCGACGTGCTGCGGCCCCTCGTCGGCCGGACCGCGCCCCGCCGGGCCGTGGCCGGGGGCGCGAGCGGCGACTGGGGGACCCGGCTCGCCGGACTGCCGCGGGACGAGGCCCGGGACGTCGTCGTCGGTCTCGTACGCGCCCTGGTCGCCACCGTCCTCGGCTACCCGGACCCGGAGCCCGTGGTGCTCGACCGGGCCTTCCGGGACATGGGATTCGACTCCCTCGCCGCCGTCGACCTGCGCAACCGCCTCACCGCCGCGACCGCCCTGCAGATGCCCGCCACGGTCGTGTTCGACTACCCGAACCCGCTGCTGCTCGCCGGCTTCGTCCTCGACCGGCTCACCGGCGCCGAGGCCGGACGGGCCGTCGCCCTTCGCCGGGCGGCCGACGACGACCCGATCGTGATCGTCGGCATGGCCTGCCGCTACCCGGGCGGCGTCCAGGACCCCGACGGCCTCTGGAACCTGCTCCGCACCGGCGGCGACGGCATCGGCGAGTTCCCCACGGACCGCGGCTGGGACCTGGCGCAGCTGCGCGACGGGGCGAGCTCGACCCAGCTCGGCGGCTTCCTGTACGACGCCGCGCTCTTCGATCCCGAGTTCTTCGGCATCAGCCCGCGCGAGGCCCTGGCGATGGACCCGCAGCAGCGGCTCCTGCTGGAGACGTCCTGGGAGGTCCTGGAGTCGGCCGGCCTGGAACCGGCCACCCTGCGCGGCTCCCGCACCGGCGTCTTCGCCGGCGTGATGTACCACGACTACGTCTCCCAGCTCGTCGACGCCCCCGCCGGCGTCGAGGGCTACGTCGGCACCGGCAACTCCGGCAGCGTCGTCTCCGGCCGCGTCGCGTACACCTTCGGCTTCGAGGGTCCCGCCGTCACCATCGACACCGCCTGCTCGTCCTCGCTGGTCGCCCTGCACCTCGCCGCGCAGTCGCTGCGGCAGGGCGAGTGCGACCTGGCCCTGGCCGGCGGCGTCACCGTGATGGCCACGCCGGGCACGTTCGTCGAGTTCTCCAAGCAGCGCGGCCTGTCCTTCGACGGCCGCTGCAAGTCGTTCGCGGGCGCCGCCGACGGCACCGGCTGGTCCGAGGGCGTCGGCCTGCTCCTCGTGGAGCGCCTGTCCGATGCGAAGCGGCTGGGGCACTCGGTGCTCGCGGTCGTGCGGGGCTCCGCGGTCAACCAGGACGGCGCGTCGAACGGTCTTACGGCTCCGAACGGTCCCTCGCAGCAGCGGGTGATCCGTCAGGCCTTGGCCAGCGCGGGGCTGAACCCGTCGGAGGTGGACGCGGTTGAGGCGCACGGCACGGGCACGACGCTCGGCGACCCGATCGAGGCGCAGGCGCTGCTGGCCACCTACGGGCAGGACCGCGACCGGCCGCTGTGGCTGGGCTCGGTCAAGTCGAACCTGGGCCACACGCAGGCCGCCGCGGGTGTCGCGGGCGTCATCAAGATGGTCCTCGCCATGCGGCATGGCGAGCTGCCGCGGACCCTGCATGTGGACGAGCCGACCCCGCATGTGGACTGGTCGGCCGGCTCGGTCTCGCTGCTGACCGAACCGCAGGCCTGGCCGGTCAACGGACATCCCCGCCGGGCGGCCGTGTCGTCGTTCGGGATCAGCGGCACGAACGCCCACGTGATCCTGGAGGCGGCCGAGGAGCCGGAACCGGAGCCCGTCGCCGCGTCCCTGGTGCCGTTGGTCGTGTCGGCTCGTTCGGCCGAGGCGGTGCGGGAGTCGGCCTCCCGTATGTCGGCTTTCCTGGACTCGCACCCGGAGCTGAACCCGGCTGATGTCGGGCGGTCGCTGCTGTCGCGGGCTCGGTTCGATCACCGGATGGTCCTGCTGCCCGGCGAACCGGTGACGGGTGTTGCCGCGGCTCGCCGTGTCGGTGTGCTGTTCTCCGGTCAGGGCGCGCAGCGGGCCGGGATGGGTTCCACGCTCGACTTCCCGGTGTTCAACCGGGTCTACGCCGAGGTGTGTGCGCTCTTCGGTGAGCTGCCGGATGAGCGGATCGACGAAACGGAGATTACCCAGCCGGCGTTGTTCGCGATCGAAGTCGCGCTGTACGAGCAGTTGAAGGCCTGGGGCTTGCGGCCGTCGGTCGTCGGCGGGCACTCGATCGGTGAGCTGGTCGCCGCGTATGTGGCCGGGGTGTGGTCGCTGGAGGACGCCTGCAAGGTGGTCGCCGCCCGGGCTCGCCTGATGCAGGCGCTACCGGCCGGCGGGGGAATGCTGGCGGTTGGTGCGCCCGTCGAGGATGTGCCTGAGGGCGTGTCGGTGGCGGCGATCAATGGGCCGTCGTCGTGGGTGTTGTCGGGTCCTTCCGATCTGCTTCCCGAGATTCCTGGGGTGCGGACCAGTCGGCTGAGGGTTTCGCATGCGTTCCACAGCGCGTTGATGGAGCCGATGCTGGAGGAGTTCCGCGCGGTTCTCGACACCATCACCTTCAATCCGCCGCAGATTCCCATCGTCTCCAACGTGACCGGTGGGCTCATCGCCTCGTTTGATGCCGACTACTGGGTGCGGCACGTGCGTGGGACGGTGCTGTTTGCCGACAACGTCGCCGCTATGCGCGCCGAAGGCGTTGACACCTTCGTCGAGGTCGGGCCGGACGCGATTCTCGCGCCGCATCTGCGCGGGGACGATGCCGTTGTCGTCGCGTCTTCGCGGCGGAACCGGGACGAGTCCGAGACGCTGCTGCGGGCCGTTGCGGAGCTGTTCGTGGCCGGGGTCGACGTCGACTGGAAGGCCGTCGTCGGGGGCGCCGGGCGACCCGTCTTCGGGTTGCCCACCTACGCGTTCCAGCGCGAGCGGTTCTGGCCCGCCCCGGCGCGCCGTTCCGGGAAGCTCGACTCCTGGTCGTACCGCGTCCGGTGGACCCCGCTGCCCACATCCACCGCGGCGCTCACGGGCCGGTGGCTGGTCCTCGAACCGGGTGAGGCGGTCGCGGCCGACCTGCGCGCGGCCGGGGCCACGGTCGAGACCGAGCCGGGAGACCTCGGTGGGCTGGCCGGCGTGGTGCTCGTCGAGCCCTCCGCCAGTGCCGTCCTCGACCTGCTGCGCGCCGACAGCGCCGCCAAGGTCTGGTGCGTGACCCGCGGTGCCGTCGCGGTCGACGCGGGTGACGTGGTGACCGACGCCGACGCCGGGGTCGTGTGGGGCCTGGGCCGGGTCGCCGCACTCGAACAGCCCGCCCGCTGGGGCGGCCTCATCGACCTCGACGGTGACGGCGGCATCGCCGCCGTGCTGGCCGGCGGCCGCGAGCGGCAGGTCGCGATCCGGGGCGGGAAGGCGTACGCCCCCCGGCTCACCCGCGCAACGCTGCCCGCCGAGCCCACCTGGACACCCTCCGGCACCGTCCTCGTCACCGGCGGGACCGGCGCCCTCGGCGCCCGCGTGGCCCGCTGGGCGCTCGAGGCGGGCGCCGAACGCGTGGTCCTGCTGTCCCGGCGCGGCCTCGAGGCCCCCGGCGCCGAAGACCTCCTCGCCGCCCTGCGCGCCCACGGCGAGGCCGACATCGAGGCGTGCGACATCACCGACCGCGACGCCCTCGCCCGGATCACCGACGGGATCGAGAACCTCACCGCCGTCGTGCACACCGCGGGCGTGCCCGGCGCGCCGACCGCCGTCCAGGACCTGTCCGACGACGAGCTCGCCGCCGTGCTCGGCCCCAAGTTCGCCGGCGCCGTCAACCTCGACGCCGTCACCCGCGACCGGCGGCTCGACGCGTTCGTCGTCTTCTCCTCGGCGGCCGGCGTGTGGGGCGGCGCGGGGCAGGGCGCGTACGCCGCGGCGAACGCGGCCGCCGACGCGCTCGTCGCGCTCCGCCGCGGCCTCGGGCTCGCCGCCACCTCGCTCGCCTGGGGGCCGTGGGGCGACGGCGGGATGGCCGACGAGCAGTCCGCGGCCCGGCTGCACCGGCGCGGGCTCGCCCTGCTCGATCCCGGCACCGCGGTCGCCGGCCTGAGCCGCCTGGTCAACGCCGAGCCGCTGCTCACGGTCGCCGACGTCGACTGGGACGTGCTGGCCAAGGCATTCCGGGCGGTCGGCGTCGGCGGCCTGTTCGACGTGGTCGCGCCGGTCGAGGCGCCGACGGCGCCGGCTCTGGTGGTGCGGCGGTCGCGGGACGAGCTGGTGGGCCTGGTCCGGCGTGAGGTCGCGGCCGTGCTCGGGCACGCCGGGGTGGATGCGGTCGGAATCCGGCGGCCGTTCCGGGAGCTTGGGTTCGACTCGCTGGCCGCGGTGGAGTTGCGGGACCGGCTGGCGCGGTTGTGCGGGGTGGAGCTGTCGTCCACGGTCGTGTTCGACCACCCGTCGGTCGCGGAGCTGGCCGAGTTCCTGGCCGGTGGAGCCGCTGACGAGCCGGTCCGCGCCGCGGTCGCCGTCGACGGCGAGCCGATCGTCATCGTCGGCATGGGCTGCCGCTTCCCGGGCGGCGTGCGCTCGGCCGACGACCTGTGGGACCTGGTCGACGCGGGCCGCGACGCGATGGGCGGGTTCCCGGCGGACCGCGGCTGGGACGGGCTCAGCGGCGACTTCGCCCGGGTCGGCGGATTCCTCGACGGCGCCACCGAGTTCGACGCCGGGTTCTTCGGCATCTCGCCGCGGGAGGCGCTGGCGCTGGATCCGCAGCAGCGGTTGCTGCTGGAGGTCTGCTGGGAGGTGTTCGAGGGTGCCGGGGTGCCCGTGGACGGGCTGCGGGGCTCGCTGACCGGTGTGTTCATGGGGACGAACGGCCAGGACTACGGGACGCTGCTCCTGGGTGCCGGGGCCGAGGTCGGGGGCTACCAGGCGACGGGGAATTCCGCGTCGGTGGTGTCGGGTCGTCTGGCGTACTGGTTCGGGCTGCAGGGTCCGGCCGTGACGGTGGACACCGCGTGCTCGTCATCTCTGGTGGGGCTGCACCTGGCGGCTCAGGCGCTGCGCAACGGGGAGTGCGATCTCGCCCTGGCCGGTGGTGTGACCGTGATGTCGACGCCGGGGGCGTTCCTGGAGTTCGACGCGCAGGGCGGCCTCGCCGGCGACGGGCGCTGCAAGTCCTTTGCGGCGGGCGCGGACGGTACCAGCTGGGGCGAAGGCGTCGGCGTCCTGCTCGTGGAACGCCTGTCGGACGCGCGGCGCAACGGGCACCCGATCCTCGCGGTGGTGGCCGGCAGCGCGGTCAACCAGGACGGCGCCTCGAACGGTCTTACGGCCCCGAACGGCCCGGCTCAGCAGCGGGTGATCCGGCAGGCCCTGGCCGGCGCCGGCCTCGACGCCGCCGACGTGGACGTCGTGGAGGCTCACGGCACCGGGACCAAGCTCGGCGACCCGATCGAGGCCCAGGCGCTCATCGCCACCTACGGCCGCGACCGGCACGAGCCGCTGTGGATCGGGTCGGTGAAGTCCAACATCGGCCACACCCAGGCCGCGGCCGGTGTCGCCGGGGTCATCAAGATGGTGAAGGCCCTCGAACACGGCATCCTGCCGCGAACCCTCCACGTCGACGAGCCGACCCCGCACGTCGACTGGTCGGCCGGTGCGGTGTCCATCCTCACCGAGGCCCGAGCCTGGCCCGACAACGGCCGCCCGCGCCGCGCCGCCGTGTCGTCGTTCGGCATCTCCGGCACCAACGCGCACACCATCCTCGCATCGCCCCCGATCGAGACCGAGCCGCCGGCCGGTGGCAGCGGCGGAGCCCTGGACGGCGTGTGGCTGATCTCCGGGGCCGACGCCGCCGGACTCAAGGCCCGGGCCGCGCAGCTCGCCGACTGGGCCGAGACCTCCGGCGCCGACCCCGCCTGGGAGCTGGCCGTCCACCGCTCGCACTTGGGCGTCCGGGCCGCGGTCACGGGCCGCGACAAGGCGGCACTGCTCGCCGGGCTGCGGTCGGTCGAGGGCACGCGCGCGGGGGAGCGGGGCGGTGTCGTGTGGATGTTCTCGGGCCAGGGAGCCCAGCGGGTCGGGATGGGCCGCGAGCTCTACGAAGCGTTCCCGGTGTTCGCCGACGTGGTCGATCGTGCGTGCGAGCTGTTGCCGGATGGTTTGCAGTCGGTGATGTTCACCGACGGTGAGCGGTTGACACAGACGGTGTTCACGCAGGCGGCGCTGTTCGTGGTCGAGATCGCCACGGCGGAACTGCTGCGATCCTGGGGCGTCCCGGTCGCCTGGATGATGGGGCACTCGGTCGGCGAGATCGCCGCGGCCTATGTGGCCGGGGTGCTGTCCCTCGAAGACGCGTGCCGCCTCGTGTCGGCGCGCGGGCGGCTCATGCAGGCGCTGCCCGCCGGTGGGGCGATGCTCGCGGTCGGTGGGCATCCCGATTCGCTGCCGGACGGGGTGTCGGTGGCGGCGGTGAACGGGCCGGAGTCGATCGTGCTCTCCGGGCCGGCCGAGGTGATCGACGCTCTGGACCTGCCGTTCCGGACCAAGCGGCTGACGGTCTCGCACGCGTTCCACAGCGCGTTGATGGACCCGATGCTGGAGCCGTTCCGGGCCGAGGTCGCGGCGATGACCTTCAACGCGCCCAGCATCCCGATCGTGTCCACGGTGACCGGCGAGCTGATCACGGAGTTCGACGCGGAGTACTGGGTGCGGCACGCCCGCGACACGGTGCGGTTCGCCGACGCGGTCTCGTTCGCGCGGGAGCAGGGGGCGGACACGTTCCTGGAGATCGGGCCGGACGCGGTGCTGACCCCGATGCTCGACGCCGACGAGGTCGTCGCCGTCCCGGTCATGCGGGCCGGGTCGACCATCGCCGAGGCGCTGGGGCGGCTGCACACGCACGGCGTAGAGATCCCGTGGGAGCGGATCCTCAAGCCCGGCGAGCGCCGCCCCGAACTGCCGACCTACCCGTTCCAGCGCCGCCGCTACTGGCCGACCATCAAGCCGCCGACCGGAGCCGACGACGGGCTCTGGAAGCTGCTGCAGGGCCTCGACGCCGACCAGCCCCTCCGGGAGGTGCTGCCCGCGCTCACCCGGCTGCGGAACACGGAACAGACGCGGGCGTGGCGCTACCGGATCACCTGGCCGGCGGAGCAACCGGCCGCCCACGCCGACGCCACCGGCCACCGCTGGCTGCTCGTGCACACCGCGGCCACCATGGATACGGCCGAGCAGATCGCCAAGGGCCTGCAAGAGCACGGCGCAGTGGTCGAGACCACGACCGACCTGGAAGCCGCGCTCGGCGACTTCCAGCCGACCGCCGTCGTCTCCCTGCTCGCGCTGGACACGTCGCCGCACGCGGACCACCCGCACCTCCCCGCCGGCCTCGCGGCCAACCTGGAACTCCTCCGGCAGCCCGTCGCCGTCTGGCTCTGCACCCGCCAGGCGGTCAAGACCGGCCCCGAAGACCTGCCGCCGGACGCCGACCAGGCGGCCACCTGGGGACTCGGGCACGTCGCGGCGCTGGAGTTGCCGCACCTGTACCGCGGCCTCGTCGACCTGCCCGCCGAGCTCACCCCGGCCGCCGTCACGCAGCTCGCCCACACCCTCACCACGGACCGCGAGCACACCGCGATCCGGCCCGGCACCGTCCACACGCGACGGCTGATCCGCGCCGAGGCGACCAAGGCGACCGAGGCGACCCGCCCGTACCGCCCGACCGGCGCCACCCTCATCACCGGCGCCAGCGGCAGCCTCGCCGCCCACACCGCGCGCTGGCTCACCGGCAACGGCGCCGAACGCCTGATCCTCGTCAGCCGCCAGGGCCCCGACGCGCCCGGCACCGCCGAGCTCACCGAACGCCTCACCGCCGCCGGCGCCACGGTCCGCGTCCTCGCCTGCGACGTGACCGACCGCGCCGCCGTCGCCGCGCTCGCGGACCGGCTGCGCCGCGACGGCGAGACCATCACGACGATCGTCCACGCCGCCGGCGTCGCCCGGCTCACCCCGGTCGCGGACGTGCCCGTCGGTGAGCTGGCCGAGGTGACCGCGGCGAAGCTCGCCGGCGCCCGCAACCTCCACGAGCTCATCGACCGCGACCACCTCGAGGCCGTCGTCTACTTCACCTCCGTCGCGGGCGTGTGGGGCGTCGGCCAGCACGGCGCCTACGCGGCCGGCAACGCGTTCCTCGACGCCTGGGCCGAGCGCCTGCGCGCCGAGGGCATCCCCGCCGTCTCCGTCGCCTGGGGCCCGTGGGGCGGCGGCGGGATGATCGACGAGCCGACCGGAGCCGAGATGGCCCGCCGGGGCGTCCGGCTCCTCGATCCCGGGGCGGCGGTTTCGGTACTCCACGACGCCCTCGCCCACGACGACCCCACGCTCGTGGTGGCCGACGTCGACTGGCCGCGCTTCGCCCCCATCTACGCCTCGGCCCGCCCGCGGCCGCTGCTGAGCCTGATCCCCGAGGCCGCCGACGGCCCCGCCGGCAGCGACGGCCCCGACGGCGCCGACGAGCACGCGGGCGCCGACCTGCGCCGCCGCCTCGACGGCCTGGCCGAGCCCGACCGCGCCCGGCTCCTCGTCGACCTGGTGCTCACCGCGGCCGCCGGGGTCCTCGGCCACGAGCGCGCCGACGAGCTCGAGCGCAGCCGCCCGTTCCGCGAGGTCGGCTTCGACTCCCTCACCGCCGTCGAGCTGCGCGCCCGGCTCGCCGCCGCCACCGGGCTGCGGCTGGCCACCACGATCGTCTTCGACTACCCGACGCCGCTCGCCCTCGCCGAGCACCTGCGCGCCGAGCTCGGCGACGCCGGCGGCGACGAGGCGCTGCCGACGACCGAGGAGCTCGACGGCCTCGAGGACATGCTCAGCCGCCGCCCGCAGGACGACCTCGGCCGGATGCGGGTCACCCTGCGCCTGCAGAGCCTGCTGCAGCGGCTCACCGCGGCCGAGCCCGCCGACGGCGGCACCGAGGCCGTCGACACCCTCCGGGTCGCCAGCAACGAGGAACTGTTCGACCTCGTGGACAACGCGCTCGGCCTGTCCTGACCGGACCGCCGGACCGACGCTGAAAAGAAGGGCAGACTGATGGCGGATGAGGAGAAGCTCCGCGAGTACCTGGCGCGGGTCATCGCCGAGCTGCAGCAGACCCGCCAGCGGCTGCGGGACCTCTCCGAGCCCGAGCTGGACCCCGTCGCGATCGTCGGCATGGGCTGCCGGTACCCGGGCGGCGTGACCAGCCCCGAGGACCTCTGGGAGCTCGTCGCCACCGGCCGGGACGCCATCTCCGGCTTCCCCGCCGACCGCGGCTGGGACGCGCGGCTCGGCCATGGCACCGGCTATGGCACCGGCAATGGCACCGGGTACGGCCTCGACGCGGGCTACGCCCCGCTCGGCGGCTTCCTCGACGCGCCCGGCGGGTTCGACGCGGCGCTGTTCGGCGTCTCCCCGCGCGAGGCGACGGCGATGGACCCGCAGCAGCGGCTGCTGCTCGAGGTCGCCTGGGAGGCCCTCGAACGCTCCGGGATCGCGCCGCTGTCGCTGCGCGGCAGCCGCTCCGGCGTCTTCATCGGCACCTCCGGCCAGGACTACACCGCGCTGCTGCAACAGGCGGCGGCCGGCGTCGAGGGCTACCTGCTCACCGGCACCGCGGCCAGCGTCGTCTCCGGCCGGCTGGCGTACTCGTTCGGCCTCGAAGGCCCCGCCGTGACCGTCGACACCGCCTGCTCCTCGTCCACCGTCGCCATCCACCTGGCCTGCCAGGCCCTGCGCGAGCGCGAGTGCACCCTCGCACTGGCCGGCGGCGCGACCGTGATGGCCACCCCGGGCGCGTTCGTCGAGTTCTCCTACCAGCGCGGCCTGGCCGCCGACGGCCGCTGCAAGTCGTTCGCCGCCGCCGCCGACGGCACCGGCTGGTCCGAGGGCGTCGGCGTGCTCGTCCTGGAGCGCCTCGCCGACGCCCGCCGGCTCGGCCACCGGGTCCTCGGCGTCATCCGCGGCTCGGCGGTGAACCAGGACGGCGCCAGCAACGGGCTCACGGCCCCGAACGGCCCGTCGCAGCAGCGGGTCATCCGCCAGGCCCTCGCCACCGCCCGGCTCACCCCGGACGAGGTCGACGCCGTCGAGGCCCACGGCACCGGCACCACCCTCGGCGACCCGATCGAGGCCCAGGCGCTGCTGGCCACCTACGGCCAGGAGCGCCCCGCCGACGCGCCGCTGTGGCTCGGCTCCATCAAGTCGAACATCGGCCACAGCCAGGCCGCCGCGGGCGTCGCCGGGGTCATCAAGATGGTCATGGCGATGCGCCACGGCGTGCTGCCGAAGACCCTGCACGTCGACGAGCCGACCCCGCACGTCGACTGGGCGGCCGGGGCGGTCTCGCTGCTGACCGAGGCGCGGCCGTGGCCGTCCGTGGACCGCCCGCGCCGGGCCGCGGTGTCGTCGTTCGGCATGAGCGGCACCAACACACACGTCATCCTCGAACAGGCCGACCCGCAGGCCGACGGGGAGCCGGCGGCCGACGCGCGCCCGGCCGGCGGGCCGGTGCCCGTGCTCGTCTCGGGCCGCAGCGCCGCCGCGCTCACCGCGGTCGCGGGGAGCTGGTCGCGGTGGCTGGCGACCCATCCCGAGGCCGAGCCCGGCGATGTCGCCTGGGCGTCGATCGCCTCGCGGTCGGTGCTCGAGCACCGGGCCGTGGTCCTGGCCGAGCGCCGCGAGGAGCTGGTCGAGCGCCTGGCCGACCTGTCCGGCGGCGTGGTGGGGCTGGCGGCCGCCGATCGCCGGGTCGGGGTGCTGTTCCCGGGTCAGGGCGCGCAGCGGGCCGGGATGGGTTCCACGCTCGACTTCCCGGTGTTCAACCGGGTGTACGCCGAGGTGTGTGCGCATTTCGGTGAGCTGCCGGATGAGCGGATCGACGAAACGGAGGTCACGCAGCCGGCGTTGTTCGCGATCGAGGTGGCCCTCTACGAGCAGTTGAAGGCCTGGGGCTTGCGGCCGTCGGTCGTCGGCGGGCACTCGATCGGTGAGCTGGTCGCCGCGTATGTGGCCGGGGTGTGGTCGCTGGAGGACGCCTGCAAGGTGGTCGCGGCCCGGGCGAGGTTGATGCAGGCGCTACCGGCCGGCGGCGGGATGCTGGCGGTTGGTGCGCCCGTCGATGATGTGCCTGAGGGCGTGTCGGTGGCGGCGATCAATGGGCCGAACTCGTGGGTGTTGTCGGGCCCGGCGGAGCTGCTGCCCGAGTTCCCTGGCGTTCGGACGAGCCGGCTGAGGGTTTCGCATGCGTTCCACTCGGCGTTGATGGAGCCGATGCTGGCCGAGTTCCGCGAGGTCTTGGAAGGCGTCACCTTCAATCCGCCGCAGATTCCGATCGTCTCCAATGTCACCGGTGGGCTGATCGCCGAGTTCGATGCCGACTACTGGGTGCGGCATGTGCGGGGCACGGTGTTGTTCGCCGACAACGTGGCCGCCATGCGCGCCGAAGGCGTCGACACCTTCCTCGAGGTCGGGCCCGACTCGGTGCTCGTGCCGCATCTGCCCGCCGATGACGCGGTGGTGGTCGGGACGCTGCGGCGCGACCGGGACGAGCGGGAGTCGCTGCTGCGGGCCGTGGCCGGGCTGTTCGTGGCCGGCGTCGACGTCGACTGGGCCGCGGTGCTCGGGGGCGCCGGGCGGGCGGTCGACCTGCCCACGTACCCGTTCCAGGAGCAGCGGTACTGGCCCGAGCCCGGCACCGCCGAGCCCGCCGACCAGCCCAGCGCCGCGGACGCCCGGTTCTGGTCCGCCGTCGAGCGCGAGGAGCTCGCGGGTCTCGCCGCGACCCTGCACGCCGACGACGCCGCCGAGGAGTCGCTGCGCGTCGTCGTGCCGCTGCTCTCCTCGTGGCGGCGGCGGCAGCGCGACCGGTCGCTGATCGACTCGTGGCGGTACAAGATCAGCTGGACGCCGATCGCGAACCCGGCCGCGACCGATCTCGCCGGCCGTTGGCTCGTGGTCGTCCCGCCCGGCACTGATGGTGCCGATGTCGCCGCCGCCCTGCGCGACGGGGGAGCCGACGTCGAGATCGTGCCCTCCGTCGACGCGGCCGCGGACGGCGAGCCGGTCCGGGGCATCGTGTCGCTGCTCGCGCTCGACCCGGAAGGCGCCGGGGAGGGCGGGCTGCTCGCCAACCTCGCGCTGAGCCAGACACCCGGCGAGGCGAGGCTCTGGTTCGTCACCCGGGGCGCGGTGGCGGCCGGGCCGTACGACCGCGAGATCGACCCGGCGCAGGCCGCCACCTGGGGCCTCGGGCGGGTCGTGGGCCTGGAGGCGCCGCAGCGCTGGGGCGGCCTGATCGACCTGCCGCCCGCCGCCGACGCGGACACCTGGGCGAAGCTCCGCGCCGTCCTGGCCGGCACCTCCGACGAAGACCAGCTCGCGATCCGCACCGCCGGGATCTTCGTGCGCCGCCTCGTCCGCGCCGAGATCGGCGGGAACCCCGCGGCCCGGCCCTGGACCCCGTCCGGGACCGTCCTCGTCACCGGCGGCCTCGGGGCCCTGGGCCGGCACCTCGGCCGCTGGCTCGCCGCCGAGGGCGCCGCCCACCTGGTCCTGCTCGGCCGGCGCGGCCTGGACACGCCCGGCGCCGAGCAGTACGCGGCCGACCTGCGCGACCTCGGCGTGCGCGTCACCGTCGCCGCCGTCGACGTCGCCGACGCCGCCGCCCTCGCCGCGCTCGTCGAGAGCGTCGAGGCCGGCGGCGACCGCATCACCGCCGTCGTCCACACCGCCGGCCGCTCGCAGACCACGCCGCTCGCCGACGTCACCGCGGCCGAGTTCGCCGCCGTGGCCGCGGGCAAGGCCGACGGCGCCACCAACCTCGCCCGCATCTTCGCCGGACGCGAGCTCGACGCCTTCATCGTGTACTCGTCCATCGCCGGCACCTGGGGCAGCGCCGGGCAGTCCGCGTACGCCGCCGCCAACGCCCACCTCGACGCCCTCGTCGAGCAGCGGCGCCGCGCCGGGAAGCCGGGCACCGCGATCGCCTGGGGCCCCTGGGCGGCCGGCGGCATGGCCGGCGAGTCCGGCTCCGGCGGCGACACCACCGAGGAGCAGCTGCGCCGCCGCGGCGTGCCCGCCCTCGACCCGGCCCTCGCCATCGCCGCGCTCCGCCAGGCGGTCGAGCACGGCGACGCCTGCGTCACCATCGCCGACGTCGACTGGCGCCGCTTCGCCCCGACGTTCGCCGCCACCCGCCCCCGGCCGCTGCTGCGCGGCGTCGCGGAGGCGGCCCGCGCGATGGACGCCGGCGACCCGATCGGCGCCGACCTCGCCGACGAGGCCGTCTCCCTGCGCGCCGAGCTGACCGGCCTCGACCACGCCGCCCGCCTCGACGTGCTCACCGCGCTCGTGCGGGACCTGGCGGCCGCGGTCCTCGGCCACGGCGGCGCCGCCGACCTGCCCGAGACGGGCACGTTCCGCGACTGCGGCTTCGACTCGCTCACCGCCGTCGAGCTGCGCAACCGCCTGTCCGCCGCCGTCGGCCTGCGGCTGGCGACCACGCTCGTGTTCGACTACCCGACGCCGCGCGCGCTCGCCGAGCACCTCCTCACCGTGCTCCTGCCCGGCGAGGCGCAGGGGCCCGCGGCGGTCACCGGCCCGGCCGACGGGCTCGGCGAGGAGATCGCCATCGTCGCGATGAGCTGCCGGTACCCGGGCGGCGTGACGAGCCCCGAGGACCTCTGGCGCGTGGTCGACGGCGGCGTCGACGTCATGTCCGACTTCCCGGCCGACCGCGGCTGGGACCTCGGCCGGCTCTACGATCCGGACCCCGAGCGCGCCGGGACCTTCTACGCCACCGCGGGCGGGTTCCTCGACGGCGCCGCCGCCTTCGACGCCGGGTTCTTCGGCATCAGCCCCCGCGAGGCTCTGGCGATGGACCCGCAGCAGCGCCTGCTGCTGGAGGCGTCGTGGGAGGCGGTGGAGCGGGCCGGGGTGGATCCTCAGGGGTTGCGCGGTGCGCCGGTTGGGGTCTTTGTGGGGACCAACGGCCAGGATTACGGGGCTCTGTTGATGGGAGCCGTGGACGACACGGGTGGTTTTGCGGGCACGGGCAATGCAGCGTCGGTGGTGTCCGGGCGGGTGGCGTACGCGTTGGGGTTGGAGGGGCCGGCGGTGTCCGTGGATACGGCGTGTTCCTCGTCGTTGGTGGCGCTGCACCTGGCCGTCCAGTCCCTGCGGCGCGGTGAGTGCGACCTCGCGCTCGCGGGTGGCGTGACCATCATGGCGACGCCGGGCCTGCTGGTGGAGTTCTCGCGGCAGCGCGGGCTGTCCGAGGACGGCCGCTGCAAGGCGTTCGCGGCCGCGGCGGACGGCACGGGCTGGGGCGAGGGCGTCGGCGTCCTGCTCGTGGAGCGCCTGGCCGACGCCCGCCGCAACGGCCACCCGATTCTCGCGATCGTCGCCGGCTCGGCCGTGAACCAGGACGGCGCCTCGAACGGTCTGACGGCCCCGAACGGGCCGTCGCAGCAGCGGGTGATCCGGCAGGCGCTCGCCGACGCGGGGCTCCTGCCGTCCGATGTGGACGTGGTCGAGGCGCACGGTACAGGCACGACGCTCGGCGACCCGATCGAGGCGCAGGCGCTGCTGGCGACCTACGGCCAGGACCGTGGCGAGCCGCTGCTGCTGGGCTCGATCAAGTCGAACATCGGCCACACCCAGGCGGCCGCGGGTGTCGCGGGGATCATCAAGATGGTCCTGGCGATGCGGGAGGGTGTCGTACCGGCAACCCTGCACGTCGACGCCCCGACCCCGCACGTGGACTGGTCGGCCGGGAAGGTGGAGCTGGCGACGGAGGCCCGGCCGTGGCCGTCCACCGGCCGGCGCCGGGCGGGCGTGTCGTCGTTCGGCATCAGCGGCACCAACGCCCACGTCATCCTGGCCCTGCCCGACGAGACGCCCGGCGAGACCCCCGAGACGAGCGGCCTGGTCGTCGGCCCGGTGGTCTGGCCGATCTCGGGCCGGTCGGCCGCGGCGGTGGCCGAGCAGACGGCCCGGCTCGCGGCCGTCGCCCACACCGCTTCCCCGGAGCGGATCGCGTGGTCCCTCGCGACGACCCGGGCGGTGTTCGAGCACCGGGCCGCGACCGTGGGCCGGACCACCGAGGAGCTCCTGACCCCCGTCGAGATCACCGGCACGGCCGACGGCGGGCGGATGGTGTGGGTGTTCCCGGGTCAGGGGAGTCAGTCGGCGGGTATGGCGGCGGGGTTGTTCTCGTCGTGTCCGGTGTTCGCGGATGCGGTTCTGGAGTGTCAGCTGGCTTTGGCGCCGTGGCTGGATGTGGATGTCGCGGGGCTGTTGACCGGTGATGACTCGGGTTGGCTGGATCGGGTCGAGGTTGTGCAGCCGGTGCTGTTCGCGGTTGGGGTGGCGCTGTCGCGGGTGTGGTTGCGCGCGGGTGTGAGGCCGCATGCGGTGATCGGTCATTCGCAGGGTGAGATTGTTGCCGCGCA